>PWKH01000039.1 GCA_003559765.1 Spirochaetaceae bacterium | reverse complement strand
CTCGGGTTCAATGTCGGGCCGATAGCTGTCGGAGCAAACCTCCGGTTATATAAGTCCTTAACTATGCAGACAGATGAAATCACCCATGATCCAGATCTTGACTACGGAGACCTCTTCGATGAAGTACTGGATGAGCTCTTTGATCTGGCGGATGCCGATGAGCGGATCGAAGTGGGCGTCGGTGCCATGGCCACCCTGGGCAAGCTCACCGCCGGGGTCTACATCGACAGTTTCCTTGATCTCATGGACTATGACGACCATATATTCGACCAGGCCCTGAAGACTGCCAATGTCGGACTCTCCTTCACTCCCCTGCAGAGCAGATTCGACCTGCACCGCACCAGTCCGATCAACCTGATAATTGCCGGTGATTTCTACAATATCGGGGATGACGACAACCGGTCTCTGAGCGTGGGGTCAGAGCTGGGACTGCATCTCGGCCGGGCGATCACCGTTGACCTGCGCGGCGGATACCGCCAGCGGATGGAGGGAAAATTTGAGGATATCGAGTTTGACACCGAAGAGGGTGAAGTATTCTTCGGCCTCGGAGCAAAGCTGCTCGCCTTCGATATGAACATGGCAGTTTCCCTGCCCGCAACCATGGTTGAAACAGGGGATGAGAAATTTGCAGAACACGGAGATCCGAGATTCAGCCTTTCAGCAGGAATCAGACTGTAATACATACCGCTTTGATCATGTCAGCCGCCCGGTTTCCCGGGCGGCTTTTTTTCATTCCCCCTTTCGTGGCATAGTGCTTTCATATGCTTGTTATGAGGTAATGATGTGATGTTTTGGGATACCCCGAAGTTTACTTCGGCAGTCCCTTCGCAGCTGATGCCGGAAATCGGATCCAGGTACGCCGTCATTGATGCCAGGGTCTGTACCGGAATCGGGGTGATTGATCCCGGGTGGATGCTGGTGGAAGACGGCAGAATTGCCGGTGTCGGGGATGCAGAGAGACCTGCGCCCTCAGACTGTCCGGTGATCGACGGGACCGGCATGACGGTGCTTCCCGGGCTGATTGACTGCCATCTCCATCTGAGCTGGAACGGAGTATTCGAGCCCTATCCGTTCACCTTCGGGGAGTCCCTCGGAGAGCGGCTGCAGCGGAATGCCTGGATCACCCTTGCATCAGGAGTCACCACCGCACGGGAGATGCCCGGTTTCGGCGCTGCTGAGCTGAAACGGAAGATTGCCTCGGGGGCGGCTGCCGGGCCGAGGCTGCTGATTTCCGGACCTGCGGTGACGGTGAAACGGGGCTACTTCGCCTATCCCGGATGGGGTACCGCCGTAAAACATGCTCGGCAGGTCAGAAGCATTATCAGAAAACGGAAACAGCAGGGCTGCGATTTCATCAAGACTGTGGTCCCCTTCTCCGATGCACTGCGGCGGGAACGGAATATCTCCGGGGAGATTCTGAGGGCAATCGCTGATGAAGCCCGCAGCCAGGGACTGAAGGTCTCAGCTCACTCCATGTGGAAGGACGGGCTTGGAACCGGGATTACCTGCGGAGTCGACAGTCTGGAGCATGCCCCCTCCTATGTCGGCGGGATCATCGAAGAGCGCATCCTTGCCGAAGCAGCATGTCGGGAAATCCGGTTTGTCCCCACCGCCGATCTGCTGAGGCGCAACTACCAGATGTTCCATGATCGGGAGGAACTGCTCAGAGAGGCGGATTATCAGCGGAACATGCCTGCAAAAAGTCTGGAGAAGATGACCGCCGGGACTGAGGCCATGGAAAAAAAGCAGCACCGGCGCCCTGAGGTGCAGCGGGCTTTCGATCAGCTGTTCTCCTGCTATCTCCATGAATATCAGCGAAGTTTTAACAACGCGGTTGATGCCGGCATCCAGATAGCCGCCGGCACCGATTCAGGGGCAAACTACACCCCCCACGGCATCATAGCCAGGGAACTGGAGCGATATGTCCGGCTGGGCATGTCTCCCCATGAAGCGATGAGAACCGTCACGGTCAACGCAGCGGGGCTGCTCGGGCTTGATGAGGAAATCGGCTCCCTTGAGGTCGGCAAACGTGCCGACATCCTGATGGTGAGGGGGGGGATGCTCTGAGGGATATCACCTGCCTCCGGGAGGTGGAGCTGGTGATCCAGGACGGAGCGGTGAAGTATCAACGGGATAACTGATTCTGGAACTGAAACTGCCTGCGGCAGGAGCCCGGCGGATATCCGTGCTCCCGGCGGAAGCACCGCTCAAAGGTTGCATACTGGTCGTAACCTACCGAGCAGGCGACCTCGGCGACCGACAGAGCACCTGAGGCCAGCAGTTCCCGGGCCCTGCTCATCCGCAGTTCTATGAGATAGCGCTGAATCGTCAGGCCCGTAACCGATTTGAATATCCGGGAACTGTAGGAGCGCTCCAGTCCTGAATAGGCGGTTACCTGGGAGACTGATATCGGTTTCTGAAAGTTGGTATCCATGAAGTGCTTCATGGCGGCGGCATAATCTTCCGGTCTAAGGTCCCGGTTTCCCTTCCTTTCTGCAGAAACAGCAGCTTTCAGCACTCCAAGCATCTGCAGCAGCAGTCCGTCGGATACAGTTCCAAAGCCCTCCTCCCGCCGCTGCTGGACGGAAAACAGCTGTGCGAAGAGCTGCTCCATGGGAAAGGAGAAGGGCAGCATCTGTGCAGGTGCTTCAGAGGTGAAGCCGCAGGAACGGAGGATCCGCTCCCCCCGGCTCCCGCGGAACCCCGCCCAGAGGTACTCCCAGGGTTCCCGGGAGCTTGATCGGTAGTAATGGGGGCGGTCAGGGAAGAAGCAGAACACCCCTCCCCGGTGCAGCTGCATCGGTGTCTCAGAATCACCGGCCCATCCGGATCCCTGGATCACAAAATGCAGCAGGATATGGGACCGGCTTCCTCTGCAGATTTTTCCGGGGGAACATGCCTCCCGGCCGGTAAACAGCAGATTTATATCGCTGGAGGCATCAATCGTGTTGAAATATTCCCTGAAGCCGGACATGGCCCACATTGTATCATAGCCTGACGCATTTTGTCATAGCAGAAGCCGCAGCAGCAGGGTATGCTGGCACGCAGAAGGAGCAATGCTGATATGATACTTACCTTTCTCGGCGCCGGCAGTACGGTGTTTGCAAAAAATCTCCTCGGGGACATGCTGCTCACCGAGAGTCTCAGGGACATCGAAATCCATCTCTATGATATCGATCCGTCGCGGCTTCGGGATACCGAACGCATGGTGGACCGGCTCAACCGATCCCTGAACGAAGGCCGTGCCGCGGTGCGCTGCTTCATCGGGACCGGAGAGCGCAGGGATGCCCTCAGGGATGCGGAGTTTGTGATCAATGCAGTCCAGGTGGGGGGCTATGAGCCGGCAACGGTGATTGACTTTGAAATTCCCAAACGCTACGGGCTGCACCAGACCATCGGGGATACCCTGGGAATCGGAGGAATTTTTCGGGGAATCAGGACCCTTCAGGTGATGTTCGAAATCGTCAGGGAAATGGAGGAGGTGTGCCCTCAGGCACTGCTGCTCAACTACGCCAATCCCATGTCAATTGTCACTGGAGGAATCCTGAAATACTCCTCCGTGCGGACTGTCGGGCTGTGCCATTCGGTGCAGATCTGCGTGCCCCGGCTGCTCGCCTCCCTCGACATCCCTGCAGATCCCGAAGAGACCCGATGGCATATTGCAGGAATCAACCACATGGCGTGGCTGCTGTCTATAACCCACAATCATCAGGACCTCTATCCCGAGATAAAGCGGCGGGCAGCTGAAAAAAACGGGCATGCCGACGCGGTGCGTTTTGAACTGATGAAGCGGTTCGGCTATTACGTCACCGAGTCCTCGGAGCACAATGCAGAATATACCCCCTTCTGGATTAAACACCGGTATCCCGAGCTTATTGAGCGTTATCAGATCCCTCTGGATGAATATCCGAGACGGTGCCGGGAGCAGATCAGATCCTGGGAGATTATGAGAAAGGAGCTTACCTCGGGAACCGGAGCACTTGAGCACACCCGCTCCTATGAATACGGAGCACAGATAGCCGCATCGGTGGTTACCGGAGCACCGGGCCGGGTACACGGGAATGTGCTGAATACCGGACTCATCCCAAACCTCCCGGAGGATGCGGTGGTTGAGGTTCCCTGTCTCACCGACCGCAACGGTGTGCAGGGGGTCTACTCCGGTTCCCTTCCCCTCGGACCGGCTGCGCTGAACCGGGCCGCCGTATCGGTGCACCAGCTGACCATTGAAGCCGCGGTCACCGGCAGCAGAAATCTGGTGTACCAGGCGGCGATGACCGATCCCCATACCGCCGCGGAACTTTCTCTGGATGATATCGTCTCCCTGTGCGATGATATGCTGGAAGCCCACGGCGATTACTGCAGGATTATCAGGTATGAATAGACAGGTATGGATGACCGCATCAGGCACACTGGAATGGCGGGAGACACCGCTTCATGAGCTCAGGGCAGATGAAGTATCCCTTCGCCCCCTTTACGGCGCCATTAAGCACGGCACGGAATTCTCCATGGCGAAGGGCACGGCCTTCTCCCGGGGGCCGTGGAATGCGCAGCTGCAGATTCATGATCCTATCCAGAGGTGTGCACCTGCTGAAGCTCCTGTAGGAAATATGGTTGCAGGCGAGGTAATACAAGCCGGCAGGGATGCACCGGGCTTTTTTCCGGGAGCGCTTGTCTACGGCTACGCCCCCTTCGGGGATGTGGTGCATATGCGGTATGACCGGTGCTGGAAGCTGGATGACCTCAGCTGCTGGAAGACGGCCCTGTGCCTTGATCCTGCCCGGTTCGCCCTCGCTTCCCTTCGGGACGGGAATCTCCGCCTGGGGGATACTGCGGCTGTGTTCGGACTGGGGGCAATCGGACTGCTGGCCGTCCAGATGGCCCGGCTGGCGGGAGCTTCCCGGGTGTTTGCCCTGGACCCGGTGGCCGAACGCCGGAAAGCAGCCGCCGGGTACGCGGAGGTAATTGATCCCTCCGGAACGGATGCCGGACGGATGATCAAGGAGGCGACCGGGGGCAGGGGCGTTGACGCGGCAATTGAGGTGTCAGGATCAGCGGCTGCGCTCCAGCAGGCCCTCAGGGCAGCGGCCTTCGGCGGGGCGGTTGTGTGCGCCGCCTTTCCCCCGCCCTACCCGGCAGGAGTCGATTTCGGCGCCGAGGCGCACCTCAACAGACCGCAGATCGTTTTTTCCCGGGCGGTGAGCGACCCGAACCGGGACCATCCCCGCTGGGATGCCCGCCGAATCGAAACCTGCTGCCGGAAGCTTATTGCCCACAGAAGCATTACCGGGGAAAAGATCATCGACCGGGTGATTGAATACCAGCACCTGCCGGAAGCCTTTCTGCAGGCGATGAATAATCCTTCCTACGCAGTGAAACTCGGAGTAACCTTTCATTAATGGAGTATCGGTATGAATAGACTGATCAGATGCGTCATATTAGGAACCGGTTCAATGGCCTGCGCCCATGGGGTGCATGCTGAGGCCTCCGGTGAAGCAGAAATTGTCGGAGTATGCTCAAGAAGCCCCGACGGCGGAAGCAGCCTGATGGATCGGCTCAGCCGGCAGATTCCAGTATACACCGATTTCTCCCGGATGATCAGGAATCTGCAGCCCGATGTCCTGATAACCGCCGTCCCGCCCCATGCGCATTCCGGGGAAGTAGAAGCAGCGGCAAAGGAGGGAATACACCTGTTTCTGGAAAAACCCATCGCCTTGACGCTTCAGCGTGCCGCCTCCCAGGTATCTGCGGCTGAGCAGTCCGGGGTGGTCACCCAGGTGGATTTTCATCTCCGCTTCACCCGGCTGGTCCAGCGGATCAAGGAGCTGATGCAGCAGGGAAAAACCGGGCCGGCTGCCCTTTTTACCGCAGCCTACTTGTGCAATTCCCTCCATTCATCCTGGTGGCGGGACCGATCCCGCAGCGGCGGACAGGTGGTTGAGCAGGCGATTCATCTCTATGACCTGGCCAGATATCTTGCCGGCGAACCGGTAACGGTTGAGTCAGCCCTGGCAAATCTGTGTCATCAGGATATTCCCGACTATACCGTTGAGGATACTGCAGTATCATCACTGGTGATGGATTCAGGAGCACTGGCTTCCATCGCCTCTTCCAACTGCGCACTTCCCGGCAGGTGGGATCCGTCATTCACCCTGGTCTGCAGGCATCTCACCGCTCAGTTCAGCCGGGAGGTCGGCAGCCGCATCACCTGGTGCAGCGATCCGGAACATCCGGAGACAATCACCCAGGATGCCGATCCCCATGATACAGCCCTTCGGCAGTTTTTCCGGGCAGTGCGGGGAACTGAGCCGCCGGCAGCCCCGATTACCGAGGGATACCGGTCCCTGGAACTGGTCCTCAGGGCCGCTTCCCGGTTCGATCAGTTCTGATGCCGCATTCGGCAAGAATCTGCGCAAATACGGTCTCCAGGGTTTCGAAGGAAAAGTATGTTCTGCCAAGTTCATAGTTGATTTCTCCGTACTGCCGCTGTTTTTCCCGGTCGGCCAGCAGTTCCTTTACCCGCCTCACTGCTTCGTCGGTGACCTCCCCGTCAATGGTTACAGTCCTGAAGCCGCAAGGTTCAATGTCATCACGGTAGACTGTATAGCGGTTTACAAAAATCGGCTTTCTGAAGTAGACCGCCTCAAGAAAGGCATTGCCGAACCCCTCATAAAGGGAGGGATAGGTGACAAAATCTGCGTGGATATAGAGATCCCAGAGGCTGTAGCGTTTGCTCCCGTCAGAAGCATACCCGCGGGTGAGTCCGATATGATCAGGGCAGCACTCCATGGACACCCCTGAGCGTTCAGCCTGCTTCATCAGCTGCTTCACATAGGCATCCCCCTCATCCAGCTCATGATGGGGAATCACCAGCCGGACGGAATACCCGTCAAGTCTGCGGATCAGTTCAATGGCATGCTCAATCCCCTTCCTGGGGACAATGCGGGTCGGCTGCAGGAACAGCAGTTCCCCTTCCTTCAGGCCGAAACTGCTGCGCAGATCCCGGTTCCAGCTGTCAATCCCGCCGGGGGGATTGGCGAAGTCGTACACGTTTGGAATAATCGGTGCGGTGACGCTCTTCCTCCGATAGAGCTGGGACCGGGCTTCACTGTTGATCACAGCATGGAAGAGGGTATCCAGCACCGGCGGGAAGGCCCGGTCAAGCAGGTGCGGCACGCAGGTTACCGAGAAGCGCTCACGCTCCCAGGAGAAATCGGCGTGATGGGCAATTGCGGTTATGCCGGTCTCTTCCAGTACTTCCGTCACCGCAAGTCCCAGGGGAATATGCATGGGAATTGCCAGGGCATTTTCGATGATTACAAATTCAGGGGTAAACTGCCGGATAAACCGGTACAGTTCCTCCTTGAGCTCATCCGTCAGCTTTCGGATATCCTCCTCCAGACCGACAGGTTTTTCTCCAGAGCCGAAGCACTGCCGCTGCAGCCTGTCTGCTTCAGGATGGCCGAAAAACGCCTTGTCGGCAACATAGGATATCTCCGGGGGCTTGTCGCTGTATCCGGAGAAATAGACGCTTTCAAATCCGAGCCGGGCAAGAACCGCGGCGCATTTCTCCGTCTCCAAAGACACCCCGTCGGTGCCGGCAAATCTGGTGCCGATGAATCCGACACGTCGCATACACTCCTCCTTTTAGACTTCTACAGCTGAAGCCACAATGTCTCATAGGGCTGCAGTACTACTTGTCCGTCCGTAACCGGTACATCCCGCCGGGTAATGAGGTCCCGGAGGGTGCTGCTGTCTCCCCCGGCAGCGGGGCAGACAGCAGGCTCTGCACCGGTATTGTTCAGGCACAGCACCTGCTGATCATCGGTGAATCTGAGCAGCGCAAACACCTCGGGAGGGCTTTCAGCAACCCGCTGTCCTGCTTCAGGATGGAAGCAGGGGCTGGATTTGCGGGCCTCCAGCATCTCCTTGAACCCGCGGTAGACCCTGCTTCTTCTTGATCCTTCATCGGCAAGCTCCCGGTTGATCTCATCAAGGAGCAGTTTCTCCCGGTTGATCGCCCGGTTATACCCGTTGATGTCGGGTCCTTCTCTCCAGTTGACCGATCCGAGGAGAGAATGAATGTAAATACCCGGCACACCGGCGAGTTCAAGCATCACCGCCTGACTGGAGAGAAAACAGTCGATCCGGGTCTGATCATCCTCCTGCGGATCGGTCACCCCGGAGAAGTAGTTTATGTTGTACTCATAGGCAATGCTTCCCTGGGGGGTGGACTTGTATGAGATCAGTCCGCCCCGTTCCTTGATGGTCTGCTCAAGAGCTGCCGTATCCTCTCGGGGAATCCAGTCGTACCCCGGGGTGATGCCGATCCCGTCATGGGAGGCGAGAAAATTGAGAAAATAGTGCCCCCGCTGCCGCTGAGGCAGGGTGGATGCCCAGGCTTTCAGTATCTCGGCATGACCGAAAACAAATGAGTGAAGCACCAGCGGAGGCAGGGTGAAGTTGTAGACCATGTGGGCTTCATCTGCGCCGCTGCCGAAGTAGGAAATATTGTCCTGATGGGGCACGTTGGTTTCGGTCAGGATGATGGTATCCAGCTGGTAGTAATCGATCAGCGATCTGAGCAGCTGAATAATCAGATGGGTCTTTTCCAGGTGTATGCAGGAGGTGCCGTCCTCCTTCCACAGGTAGGAGACCGCATCCAGCCGTACCATGGAGGCCCCCTGACGGATATAGAACAGCAGAATATCGATAAACTCCAGCAGCACCAGGGGATTGGAAAAGTCCAGGTCCACCTGATCATCACTGAAGGTGGTCCAGACATGGACCTCGCTTTCATCATTCCGATGAAAGGTTGTCAGCAGCGGATGCGTCCTCGGCCGCACCACCTTGGAGGTATCGTGATTCTTCTCCCGGTACAGATAGTACTCGTCATAGGGAGGAGTCTGTGCAAGAAATGCCTTGAACCAGGGATGGAAAACGCTGCTATGATTGAGTACCAGATCAAAGGCCAGCCGCACTTCCTCGGCCAGCTTGTTGATATCCTTCCAGGTCCCCAGTGAAGGGTTCACGCTGCAGTAGTCGGAAATGGCGAACCCGTCATCCGAGGTATAGGGAAAAAACGGCAGGATATGCAGATATGTCGCTGTGTCCTGGAGCCATCCATGGGTGAATTCCCGAAGTGCATGGAGCGGATATGAGTCGGAATCAATCAGGGAATTGGCATAGGTAATGACCAGCACATCCTTCTCGGTAAAATACCCGGTGGACCTGCGGTGCTCCGAGGGAAGCCCCGGAATCTTCTGCTCCAGCAAAGCAGCCAGTCGGTCAAGGAACACTTCAGCTGATCCTTCATAGATCCGGCGTGCCAGTTTACCTATCGGTTCAGGCAGTGATTGCTTCTCTGTCATGTCAGCCACCTTTCTGATGCGTGATTCCTGCGTACGCTTACTGCTGCAGGTTCGGGAGAATCCTGATCTCCCTGCTTGCATGATCGTCAGCTCCCTGAAGAGTTATGACAATCCGGCATTCCTTTCATTGAATCATTGAAATTCCTCATCAGCTCAGACTCATCTCCAAAATACACAATATATCGATGTGTGTTTTATTAATTCTCCACATACATATATGGGTAACTTTCTATATACTGAAAGACTTTCTGAAAATTTCTTTTTCATTATATATTTTCAGAAATGAATTGACAAGAGAAATAATGGGATCTATGATATTAATTATCATGGAGAAACAGAAAACAGAAACAGCCAAGGTAACCATAGAGATCATCGCCGATGAAGCCGGAGTAAGCCCCAGTACGGTCAGCAGAGTGCTGAACAAGCCGAATCTGGTGAAGGCAAAGACCAGGAATGCAGTCTACGAAGCCCTCAGGAAGCACAACTATGTGCCTCCTGCTGCAAACCGGGAGCAGGATGAAAGCGGACGGAACTACACCATCGGACTGGCAATCCACAACCCCCATCTTTCCGTAGTGGCTGATCTGATCCGGGAGATTGAAGACACGATCGACACATCCGGAAACCAATATGATCTGCTGATCATCAACATGCATGGAGAAAAGGACCTCGGCAAGTTTTTCCGGGAACATGCCCACTACCGGAAAAAAATTGATGCGCTGATCTCCTTCTCTGTTTCCCTGAGCCATGAGGATGCCCGTGCATTCCAGGACCAGAACATTCCGATTGCCCTGCTTCAGGCGCGGTGTACCGGCGCGAAGTCGATCAGCACCAACAATTTTCAGGGCGCCCTGGATGCGGTTGAGTATCTCTTTTCCCGGGGGTACGAACAGATCGCCTTTATCGGATGGGATTTTGAGGACAGCAGACTGCTCGACCGGCTGGCGGGGTACAAGGCTTCCTTGAACCGGCACAGCAGATCAGCGGATGAAGCCTTTGCCGAATACAATGAACTCTCAGTTCAGGGCGGCTACCAGGCAACCGCCAGGCTGCTTGAGCGGGTGAAACCGGATGCGGTGTTCTACGCCTGCGACAGTATGGCCATCGGAGGGATGAAGTACTGCCGGGAGCAGAACATTGCGGTGCCCGATGAGCTGGGCATCATCGGCTTTGACGGACTGGATATTGCCGAGGTGATGGGGCTGACCACCATGAAGCAGTTTATCAACGTGAAGGCGGATATGGCCATCGCCTATCTGCTTCAGCGCATTGAGGGGACAATTCCCGAGCCCCAGGCCGACGAACTGTGCATCACTCCCCGGATTATTGTCAGATCAACAACCAAATAGCTGAACCGAACAGCATGAAGCTTTAAAAATATATGAAGGAGGTTATTTTATGAAACGAAAGATGTTCATCATGACCGTGATCATGATGGCTGCGATGGTCGGCACACCGCTGTTTGCCGCAGGTGCGCAGGAAGCAGCACCCCCGGAAGAGCGGATCGTACTGTGGACAACGGAGGAACAGCCTGAACGAATGGACGTCCAGCGGGCGATTGCCGCGGACTTCACTGCAAAGACCGGGATTGAAGTTGATGTCGTTGCGGTCACCGAAAGCCTGCTGGGAGAACGGACTACCGCCGCCTTTGCCGCCGGTGATCTGCCTGACGTGATTTTTCATCCCCTGGCTTACAACTACACCTGGGCTGATGCGGGCATCCTTGATACCGGAGCTACCACGGAAATCGTGGAAGACCTGGATCCGGACACCTTCCGTTCAGGGGTGCTGAATCTGGTTGAATTTGCAGGCGACTACGCCGGTGTGCCTCTCAGCGGATGGGGACAACTGGTAGTCTACCGGGCAGATCTCTTTGAAGAGGAAGGCCTTGATCCGCCGACAAGCTATGAGAATCTGCGCAAGGCTATTGAGGTGTTCCATGATCCCCCGGATTTCTACGGAATTGTTGCGGCAACTGATCCGAGCGAAGAGTACATGATGCAGGTATTTGAACATGTCGCCCTGGCTAACGGAGTCGACATTGTCGATGATGAAGGAAATGTAACCCTCAATACCCCCCGGATGCGCGAAACCCTGGAATTCTACAAATACCTGGTTGAACACAGCCCTCCGGGAGATCTGTACTGGCAGCAGTCCCGGGAGCTCTACCATGATGACCGGGCTGCGGTCATCATCTGGTCGCCCTTCATCCTTCACGGTCTTGCGGGACTGCGGGACGGAGTGCCGGTGACCGGATTCGGCCCTGACCCGACAACCGATGAACTGGCTAGCCTGACCGGATTCTCCACCACCTTTGCAGGCCCCTCCAACCCGGAAGGCGCCGGATGGGCTGAAGTGGGCTACATGGGTATCACCGTTGATGCCGATACGGAAGCGGCCATGGAATTTCTGCGCTACACCATGGAGGAAGCGTACATGGAGACCTTGGGTATGGCCGCCATGGGAAAGCATCCCGTACGCTCAGGCACCCCCGAGGAGCCGACAAAGTATATCGACGGCTGGGCAAGCATGGAAGTCGGCGATGACCGCTGGATGCCTCTTAATGAGATTTATCCTCCCGACGTGATTGAAGACATCCTTGCCGGTCTTGAACGGGGAACCCGCTGGGGCTATGAAAAGGGGTACGGCTATGTAACATCCCGGCTCTATGAGACCCGGATCATTGCCGAAGTGCTGCGCGAGTATCTGGACGGAGATCTCACGGTTGAAGAAGCCATGGAGATCATGCAGGAAGAGACAGAAAAACTGCTGTAGAACCTATGTAATTCAGTCCGGGCGGCCTGCCCGGACTGAATGATGATACAGCCATGAGGTGCTATGAAACGGAAATATCGAAGCCTGGCAGCTCAGGAGGCTCGGCTCGCCTTCTGGATGCTGCTGCCCGCACTGCTGATTGTTGCATCAATCATATTATTCCCGGTGATCGCCAATTTCTGGATCAGTTTCAAGTCCATCGGACTTGGGGATCTGCGTCCCCCTGTTGCAGTAATTCGCGAGCGTGTGACGGCCTTTCCTGAACAGCCGGGGGAAGAACTGGCAGTCAGCTACCAGGTGAGAAATTCAAGCCGGGAGAGACAGCTGACCGATGTAATAATCACCGCCGATATTCCTGAGGGACTGACCCCGGTCGAACCCGCCGGGATGTGGGAATTTGAAAACCGGCAGATGACTGCGGGGTTTGCCCAATGGGAGGGAGGACGGTCGGAGACCTTTGAAGTGCGGTTTCTCGCAGATGAGGCATTCTTCCAGGCTGACGTCCCGGAACGTTCCCCGACCTCTGCCGAGGTCATCTCATCCTCGAAGAATGCGCTGATTCACAGCCCCTTCACCTTAGAGAATTTCCGTACTGTGCTGAGAGCCAGAAACTTCCACCGCTCCCTGATAAACAGCTTCGTCTATCCCTTCATGGGAGCACTGCTGTCAATTATCCTGGGTATTATGGCCGCACTGATGCTGAACAAGAGATTCTTCGGTCAGGGGTTTCTCCGGGGACTGTATCTGTTCCCCTACGTCTCGCCGATTATTGCGGCTACCTTCGTCTGGGTGTTCTTCCTTGATCCCTTCAGCGGCACGGTGAACGCCCTGCTGGTCGATACGGGGATATTAGCAGAACCGGTATCATTCCTGAGCGTCCGGATGACCGAACTTTCTCTCTTCGGAATGAGCATTCCCTTCCCCCTTGCCCTCTCCATGGTCATATTCTTCGACGCCTGGCGGTACTTTCCCTTTGCCTTTCTCTTCATCCTTTCGAGGCTGCAGGCGATTCCTGAACAGCTCTACGAATCGGCGGAGGTGGACGGCGCCGGTTTCTTCCGGAAGTTCTGGTCCATCCCCCTCCCCCAGATTACCACGGTCCTGGGAACGCTCTTTCTGCTGCGGTTCATGTGGACCTTCAACAAGTTCGACGACGTGTTCCTGCTCACCGGAGGTGCGGCGGGCACAAAAACCCTCCCCATCGAGGTGTACGACAACGCCTTCGGACGAGGGAACATCGGGGCAGGTTCAGCATCGGCGGTCCTGCTGTTTCTGATGCTGGGGGTGTTCATGCTCATCTATTTCAGACTCCTTCGGGAGGTGGATAATGAATAAGCGGACCATAACTCCCCAAGGCCTTGCGGCATCGGCTGTGCTCGGTATTTTCTATACCATCCTGACGGTATTCATCTGGTATCTCACCGTCTCGCTGCTGAGTCCCCATAATGCCCTTCCTTCTCTGATGCATATGATTCCCTCGGGGCTGCTGCTCGGTGCGGCGGTCGGATACCTGAGACACACCTATCGGGGAAACACCCGGGGAAAAGCCCTCAGTGCGGCGGCAGGAGCAGTCATGGGGCTTGCATGGCTGCTGCTGTCCGGATTCAGACCGCTGGGGACCGAGACGGTCACCTTCGGAGGAATACTCGGGTCGCTGCTTGCCTTCCCCGCGGCAGCGCTGTTTTCACGGAACTCCCTCCGGGATGTCACGTTGTGGAACTTTGAGAAGGGGCATGCGGAACTGCTGGCTATGCGGATTCTCAAGTCCTTCGGTATATTCATCTTCACCCTGGCGGTGGTATTCCCCTTCTTCTTCATGCTTTCTTCCAGTCTCAAGCCCCGGGCTGAATATCTGATGGATCCTGCCAACCTGTCGGTGAATCTGATGCAGCCGGCGGCGGATCTGTTCAGGGGATACACCGATGTGCTGATCCGGTTCAATTTCTTCCAGTTCATCCTCAACAGCGCCTTTGTCTCCATGGCGACGGTAATCATCACCCTGATACCCGCAATCCTCGGAGCGTATGCGGTTACCAGGCTTCATTTTCCCGGCAGAAACGTCATGTCCCGCATCATTCTGCTGATCTACATGTTCCCGGCCATCGTGCTGGTAATCCCGCTGTACAGCGTGTTCACCCAGCTCGGCCTGCGGGACACCAGGCACGGACTACTGCTGGTGTATGCAGCCATGACCATTCCGGTAGCCCTCTACACGCTCCGCAGCTACTTCATGACCCTGCACCAGGACCTGGAGGATGCCGGGCTCATCGACGGGCTCTCCCGGTTCGGGGTAATTCTCAGGATCACCATCCCCCTTTCCACGCCGGCTATCGCCTCAATCGGGCTGTTCGTCTTCATGATCGCCTGGAACGAGTTTCTCTTTGCATACATGTTCCTCGACACCCCTTCCATATTCACCCTGGCGCGGGGAATGGTGATGCTTGACGACCAGGAAGTGCCCAGGCAGTATCTCATGGCCGGAGCGGTGATCATCACGGTACCGATCATGGTGCTGTTTGTGAAGTTCCAGAAGCTGCTGGTAGGCGGGCTCACCGCCGGAGGCGTAAAGGAGTAGCCCGTCGGGGCACGGGGGGATTCACCGTGCCCCGGTATGTGACTCCATTGCCCTGCATAGCTGAAGACCCCCTTCCTGCGGATAATCATCAGAATCCGGGAATCTGGAGACGCCGCCGTCGGTACGGACAGAAGGGCAGTCAATCTGAAGTCCGCAGAACAACCCGCGTTTGTATAATTATACAGAAAACTGTTGATATTTTTTAATGTTTATGCAATAAAACAGGTACAACTGTATAAGGAATATGTTATGGATAGAAAAAAAATTGTGCTTGCCTACAGCGGGGGACTGGATACCTCAGTCATCCTCAAGTGTCTTGACAACAAAGGATTTGATGTGATTGCCTACGTGGCCGACGTCGGCCAGCAGGAGGACTTTGACGAGATTGAACAGAAAGCCTATGCCACCGGTGCTAAAAAGGTTTATGTCGAGGATCTTCGAAAGGAGTTCGTCACTGACTATATTTTCCCGGCAATGCAGGGAAACGCCCTGTATGAGGGCAGGTATCTGCTGGGCACCTCCATCGCTCGGCCGATCATTGCAAAACGGCAGATCGAGATTGCCATGCAGGAAGGCACTACCTATGTTTCCCACGGAGCAACCGGCAAGGGAAATGACCAGGTCCGGTTTGAGTTTGCCTTCTTCGCGCTGCTTCCCAATGTGCAGATCATCGCCCCCTGGAAGGATCCGGAATTTCTCGAAACCTTCAAGGGAAGAAGCGACCTCATCGCCTATGCTGAACAGTACGGAATCTCCGTGAAGGCTTCCACCAAGAAGCCCTACAGCGAAGACGAGAATCTGCTGCATATCAGCCACGAGGCGGGCATGCTGGAGGATCCCGGCGTCCGCTGTCCCGGTGAGGTGTATTCCCATACCGTCTCTCCCCAGGATGCCCCGGACCGGGAGACCCATATCGAGATCGAGTTCAAGGACGGCATCCCCCAGCGGGTGAAGAATCTCGATGACGGCACCGAACATACCAATCCCCTGGAGATGTTCCTCTACCTCAACGAAGTGGGCGCGGCTAATGCCGTTGGCCGGATTGACATGGTGGAGAACCGGTACATCGGCATCAAGTCCCGGGGGATTTACGAAACCCCCGGCGGAACGATCCTCTGGGAAGCTCACCGGGACCTGGAGGGCATCGCCATGGACAAAGAGGTGATGCATCTGCGGGACATGCTCATTCCGAAGTTCTCCGAGCTGATCTACAACGGTCTGTGGTTCTCTCCTGAAATGGACTTTCTCATGAGCGCCTTCAACAAGAGCCAGGAGGACATTACCGGGACCGTGAAAATGGCTCTCTACAAGGGAAACATCATCATGGAGGGACGCTCCTCCCCCACTTCCCTCTACGACCAGGAGCTTTCCAGCATGGAAGTGGAAGGGGGATACAACCCCATGGACTGCCAGGGATTCATCAACATCAACGGAATCAGGCTGAAAGCCCACAACCTGGTGCTCAGAAGAACTCCCTACAACTGGAGAGAAGAATAGGATCACTGCTGATGCAGTCAGCCGGCCGGAAGGCCGGCTGTACGTTTATTCGACACACCCGCAGGCTTCATCACAGCTGCCGGAGGAGTTCCTGGAGCCCCATGCCCGTCCCCGGATCCACAGAGCTCTGATCAGCAGCCCTGCAAGCAGTACGGCTGAAGGGACTGTCAGCCAGGATGCCAGCAGACTGTGGTCGGTACTGCCGCCGGCGGCGATCCAGACTCCCTGCTCCAGGCCGAAGGCGGTGATCATCCAGTCCAGCAGCAGCCCCAGAAAGACGCTTCCCAGCGACAGGGTGAGCACGTAGATCACCGTCTCCCGAACCCCCAGCTGCCGGGCAAGCACCGTCATGGTTGCCAGGTTTGTGGCAGGCCCTGCGGCCAGCAGGACAAATGCTGCTCCGGGAGATACTCCTGAGGCCATCAGCGCGGCGGCAACGGGGATGCTGGAGGTTGAGCACATATACAGCGGAATCCCCACGGCTATCATCAGCAGCATGCCGACCAGTCCGCCGCCCAGCCCGGTTTCAGTGAAAAACTGGTCTGGGACCAGAAGAGTTATAGCCCCTGCTGCAAGCAGTCCGATGATAAACTGCACCCCGATGTCCTCAGTAAAGTCTAGGAATCCGTACCGCAGGGCTGATGCCAGCCGCCTGCGCAGGGGAGGCTTCTCCTCTGCTTCCGGCACCGAGCATGTCCGGGATTCCTCCTGTTTCCCTCCGGTGATCCGTGATGCCAGTCCCCCGAAGAGCCCAAGCAGGAAGGAGGCAAGCGCCCGGTAGACAGCCATCACCGGTCCGAGGATTCCGTAGGTTGCAATCAGGCTGTCGAATCCGGTCTGGGGAGTGGATATCAGGAATGCCTGCACCGCCGGTTTTGATGCCCCGGCATCCCGCAGATAGAGCGCCGCCGGAAGGACGCCGCAGGAGCACAGCGGCAGGGGCACCCCGAGGAGCGCGGCCTTCACCGCCGCTCCCAGGGAGTAATTTCCCACCATCCGGGCTACCACGGTCTGGTTTAAAAATGCCGACATCAGTCCTGCAACCCCCATGCCGAGGATCAGATAGGGGGCCATATCAATAAACAGGGAGCCGACCTCCCGAACAAACTGCATCAGTACTTCCATCATCAAACCTGCTCCTGTATATGCTGCATCCCGATTTCCAGGATCTGTTCGATGTGATCATCATTGAGCCGATAGAACACTCCACGGCCTTCTTTGCGGTAGCGCACCAGACGGAGATGGCGCAGCAGCTTCAGCTGATGGCTCACGGTTGTCTGCTGCAGCGACAGCTCGTCGCTGATCGCCTGGACCCCCAGTTCCCGGCGTCGCAGCAGGAACAGGATCCGAAGCCGGGTGGGATCCCCGAAGGTGCGGAGAAATTCCGCAAGATCAATGAGCTCCTCGTCTACAGGAATGGTCTTGTTCATTGCTCCTCCAATTAAATGTATGAACATATATTCATATATTATCCAGATAACTCACCTCAGTCAACCCGGCGGTTGATTCTTACCTAAAAAGTATAGTATCTTATGGTGCTGACACAATATACTTTACTGGAGGTATCATTTTATGAGTACAGCAGATAAAAAACCGACAGCCGCATGGATCGGCACCGGCGTCATGGGACGCTGGATGTGCGAGCATCTCATGGATGCCGGCTACCATACCGTTGTCTACAACAGAACCAAAAGCAAGGCTCAGCCGCTGATTGACAAGGGTGCGGTCTTCGCCGGCTCTCCCAAGGAAGCAGCAGAACAGGCTGACATCATATTCACTATCGTAGGCTTCACCAAGGATGTGCGGGAGGTGTACTTTTCCGATACCGGCATTCTTGCCGGAGCGAAGAACGGATCAATTGTGGTGGATATGACCACCACCAATCCCTCCCTTGCCGTTGAGATATTCCGGCAGGCCGAGGCAAAGGGGATATCCAGCATCGATGCCCCTGTTTCCGGCGGCGATGTCGGAGCTCGGGAAGCACGGCTGACCATTATGTCGGGGGGAGACAAGACCGCCTTCGACCAGGTTCTTCCGCTTTTTGAAGTGATGGGCAGAAACATCAATTATCTCGGCGAGGCGGGAGCCGGACAGCATACCAAGGCATGCAACCAGATTGTGATCGCCGGCACCATGGTGGGAGTATGCGAGTCTCTGCTCTACGGATACAAGGCAGGCCTGTCCATGGAGCAGCTGATAGAGACCATCAGCAAAGGGGCAGCCGGATGCTGGACTTTGGACAACCTTGCACCCAGGATTGCCAAGCACGACTATGATCCCGGGTTCATTGTGGAGCACTTCATCAAGGATATGGGCATCGCCCTCCAGGAGGCCCAGGCTATGGAACTGAGCCTGCCGGGTCTCGCCCTGGCACATCAGCTGTATGTTGCACTTAAGGCCCAGGGACGGGGCAAAGACGGAACCCAGGCGCTCATCCTCGCTCTTGATGCACTTTCCAATGCCGGATTCAGCCGGTCATGATGTGATTTCCAGGGTTGCCAAACCTGGAAGTAATACTGTATATATGTAATTTCCTAGGGCTCTCGGAAGAAGTATGTATTTTTCAAGTGTCCTATGGTAGGCTTTTCTTTTGGGAGGTACTATGAAAAAAGCAGAAATGTTAGTTGAAGGAAAAAAAACTTTTGATTTGCCGATCATTATAGACACCATGGGCAATCAGTCGCTGGACATCAGAAATCTGCGCAAGCAGACGGGAATGATCACCTATGACCCCGGTTTCGGCAATACCGGTTCCTGCCAAAGCCAAATCACCTATCTGGACGGTGAAAAGGGAATTCTCCGATACCGGGGATATGCCATTGAAGATCTGGTAGAGCACTGTGATTTCGTAGAAGTTGCCTATCTGCTTATCCATGGATACTTGCCGAATAAAAAGGAGCGGGAACGCTATGCCGACCTGCTGAACCGGCACTCGCTGCTGCATGCGGACATGCAGTCATTCTTCCGCCGGTATCCTGATCACTCACATCCCATGTCTATTCTGGCGGCCATGGCGGTATCCCTCTCCTCATTTTATGAGATCAATCTTGAGGAGGATCCGGAGCTCCAGATTGACCTCACCGTCACCCGGCTGATGTCGAAAATGCGCACCATCGCAGCCTTTTCCTACCGGAAAATGAAGGGTACGGATTTCGTGAATCCCAGCTATACCTATTCATACTGCGCAAATTATCTCAACATGATGTTCTCATCGCCGGTGGTGCCCTACGAACCGAATCCGGTGCATGTCAAAGCGATGAACAAACTCCTGATTCTCCACGCAGACCATGAGCAGAACTGCTCAACCACGGCGGTACGGCTCATCGGCAGCGCCGGAGGAAACCTCTATTCCGCAGTATCCGGAGGCATCTGCGCCCTCTGGGGCCCCCGCCACGGCGGAGCAAACCAGGCAGTGATAGAGATGCTTGACCAGATCTACCAGGACGGAGGGGATGTCCGGAAGGCTGTTGAGCGGGCGAAGGACAAGAATGATCCCTACCGCCTGATGGGATTCGGTCACCGGGTATATAAAACCTACGACCCCCGGGCAAAAATCGCCAGGGAGACCTGCGAAGAGGTGCTGAAGGAACTGGGCAAGCGGGATCCCCTCCTTGATATCGCAGAGGAGCTTGAACAGGTCGCCCTGGAGGACGACTACTTCAAGGAGAAAAACCTCTACCCCAATGTTGACTTCTATACCGGGATAATTTTCCGGGCAATGGGCATTCCCACCAATATGTATACGGTAATGTTCGCCCTGGGCCGGCTTCCGGGCTGGATCGCCCACTGGCTGGAGTGGCACCACGATCCCTTTGAGCGGATCGGACGGCCGCGGCAGCTCTACATGGGCCCCACCGCCCGAGCAGTTCCGCCCATTGCGGAGCGGGAGTAACAGATATTACTGCTCACCTGCAGAGAAGGCTGCCTGACGGCAGCCTTCTTTTTTGCATCCCGAGTCTGCGGCTATCCCTGCTGCTCCCGGGTGAAGTTCAGCAGTCCGCCTGCAAGCAGCAGCTTCCGCTGTCTGGCAGACACCGGCACCGTCAGGGGAATTTCTGATCCCTTGGTGCGGTTGACCAGCTTCAGCTTCAGGTCACTGCCTTCGGCATCGGCGAGCTCTCTGCGCACTCCCCGAATTTCCAGTGCATCCCCCTGGTCTATACGATGGTAGTCCTCAGGGTGCTCGAAGAGCAGCGGCAGGATGCCGAAATTAAAGAGGTTTGCCATATGGATCCGCTCAATGGACTGGGCAATCACGGCCTTTACCCCCAGATACATGGGACACAGGGCGGCATGCTCCCTGCTTGAACCCTGTCCGTAGGAATCCCCGGCAATAATGAAGTTATGCACTCCGGCATCCCGGTTCTTCCCGGCACGAGCGGAGAAGGTCCCATCCACATGCTCAAAGACATATTCCGCATACGCCGGGATATTCGACCGGTACTTCAGCCGCTGTCCCGCAGGCATGATGTGGTCGGTGGTGATCTTTTCCCCGACCTTGATGGCCGCCTCTCCGATGAGATCGGCGGGCAGCGGTTCATTTACCGGCGGATCTCCGATGTTCGGCCCGCGCTTGATCTCAACATTGGTGTTCTCCGACGGAAAGAGAAACATCGAATCATCGGTGATGAATGTTTCGGGCATGGAAACCTCAGGGCAGGCAGTCTCCTGCTGCGCCAGGGGATCGACGAATTTCCCGTGGAGCGCAGCCAGGGAGGCGGTCTCCGGGCTCACCAGGTACACCTGGGCATCTTTAGTCCCTGACCGTCCTTCAAAATTCCGGTTCGAGGTCCGCAGGGAAACGGCGTTGTTTCCCGGCGAGAGGTGGTTGCCGATACAGAATCCGCAGGCGCTTTCAAGAATCCGTGCGCCTGCCTGGATCATCGATGCAAGGTGTCCTTCCTTGGCCATCATGAGCATAACCTGCCGGGAACCCTGAGCTACTCCCAGACTCACCTCAGGGGAGACGGTCCGGCCGGAGAGCACCTCTGCGGTGATCCGCAGGTCGGTGTAGGATGAATTGGTGCAGGATCCGATGCACACCTGGTCGACCTTCATCCCGGCAAGCTCACGCACCGGTACGATGTTTCCCGGAGAATGGGGGGCTGCAGCCAGCGGCTCCAGCTCCGAAAGGCTGACGGTCACCACCTGATCGTACTGAGCATCCTCATCGGCCAGCAGTTCCCGGTAGTCCCCGCCGCGGTTCTGGGCCTGCATGAAAGCATAGGTCTGTTCGTCGCTGGGAAACACCGAAGTGGTTACGCCGCACTCAGCCCCCATGTTGGTGATCGTTGCCCGCTGGGGCACATCAAGGGTCTTCACCCCGGGCCCTCCGTACTCAAAGACCGTCCCTACATTGCCCTTGGTTCCGAAGATGCTCAGCACCTTGAGGATCACGTCCTTGGCGGAGACCCAGGGGCGAAGCTCTCCTTCCAGCCGGATCTGCACCACCTTCGGGGCGGTCATATAGAACGGTCCGCCTCCCATGGCCACGGCCACGTCGATCCCTCCGGCTCCGATGGCGATCATGCCGATGCCTCCGCCGGTGGGCGTGTGGGAGTCCGATCCAAGGAGGGTCTTCCCCGGTATTCCGAAGCGCTCCAGGTGAAGCTGGTGGCAGATCCCGTTTCCCGGACGGGAGTAGACCGCCTTGTACCGGGCTGCAACTGTTCTGAGATATTCATGATCGTCGGCATTTTCGAAGCCGACCTGCACGGTATTATGATCTACGTAGCTGACAGCCAGCTCATTTTTCGTCTCATCAAGGCCCATTGCTTCAAACTGCAGGAAGGCCATGGTTCCGGTAGCATCCTGAGTGAGGGTCTGGTCTATCCGCAGGGCAATCGGTTCTCCCGCCTGCAGGGTGCCCTCAACGAGATGTTCCGAAAGAATTTTTTCCGTTATTGTCTTTCCCATATCTTCTCCAATTGCTTTTGTCTTTTGCATCTCTACTATAGTAATTTTACCGCTGATCTGCAACTGTTCCCCGCTTCGGCCGGCGGAGGAGCACCCGGTGAAGCAGAATCTGCATGATCAGCCCTGCAGTGCCCGCCCCTGCGGCGGCGGTCATGGTGAGGGCAAAGGAGACTCGGGCATAGAGCAGTCCCCCGAGGGAGGAGCCGGCAAACAGTCCCAAAGTCAGCACCGCTTCATGGAGGGCCATACGGAACTCCCGGTCGATACTGCCTGAGACCCCGTGGAATATGGCAAATCCGTAGAGATGGGCAAAGCAGATGCCGAACAGCAGCATAAACACGCTCAAGGCGAAGAAACTCTCGGCGACAATGCCGAAGAGGCAGACCGCCACGGTCACCGCCTGCAGCATGATCACCGCCGTCGCATTATGGTGCCAGTAGTGCATCCGGCCGAGGAGGTAGAAGAACAGGGTGGCCGTCATCCCCCGCAGCAGCATCAGCAGCCCGATAGTTCCCTCGCTGAACTGCAGGACATCCTGAGCATGCATGGGAAAGATATTCATGGTCACCCCGAAGATGAAGTAGCCGGTGAACAGCCCGAACCAGCACAGGTAGCGCAGAGGCGTGCTTGCATCGGCGGCGCTGCTTTCGGCCTTCAGCGTGCTGCGTGACTGCTCATGTTTCACCGCCGGCAGGATAATCGAAGAGAAGCCGATCAGCAGGGTGATCAGCAGGGCGAATCCCGATGATGCCAGCACGGCGTAGGCCGCAGAGTGCTCCGCGATCACCCCGGCCCAGTAGGGGCCGAGGATGACACCGACGCTCCAGGAGACGTTGAACTGCCCCATCCTTCTGCCGAGCTCCCGCTGCTCCCGTCCCCGGGAAACCCAGCCCATCACCGCAGGCCAGAACAGCGAGAGGCACAGCCCGTAGAGCGCATAGCTTAAGAATGCGAAAAGCACGCTTTCGGCAAGTACGATTGCGGCGGGAATGATGACGAATCCCGCTGAAGCCGCGAGGATTCCGTGCCGGGGCTTCAGGGATGCATGCAGCGGCTTCAGGGCTATCAGGGTAATGCAGTAGGATACCGGACCGACTGATGCGAACACCCCCACCAGGGCGGCGTCCAGCAGCAGCACGTTTTTCACATAGAATATTAATGCAAGATTCAGCAGGCTGATCGCTGTCTGACCGAGGAAGGATACACTCAGCAGTACTCCCAGAAGAAATCCGTCATTCCGGCGCATGTCTCAGTTATAAACGTTTACAACTTCCCTGACAATAGGGTATAATCACCAAGCTATGGAAGCTTTGCTGAACAATACCCCCATGAAGGCTGCCTTCTTCGGCTTTCTGGTTGCCCAGGTTCTCAAGATCGTGGTAATCCTCTTTGTAGAACGGAAACTGAATTTCCATGTAGCTGCCAGCACCGGAGGCATGCCCTCCTCCCATACTGCTACCGTAACCGCCCTTACCACCAGTATCGGTATGATCCACGGACTCCACAGCAGCATGTTCGCCGTCTCGATTGTGTTCTCCATTGTGGTCATCTACGATGCCGTGGGAATCCGCCAGGCGGCGGGCAAGCATGCAGAAATCCTCAACGAAATGACCCTTCTGATCAATGAAATATTCGAACACGGCTTCCAGCACAAGGATCTGAAAACCCTCCTCGGGCACACCTATCCCCAGGTTGCAGCGGGAATGCTGGTGGGCAGTCTTATAGGAGCGGCAGTCACTACCTATCTGTAGCCTGTTTTATTTCCTTTCTCATTGCCCATTGATTGTATAATAATTCCTTGTATTCTTCTAACTTATCTCTGGTTTTTACTGCAGAAAAAAGATTATTATTATGCTAATGAAACACTTTACCTAAAAATTTCTCGCTTTTTTAGGATTATCATTCACTTTATTATCTTGTGTTTCACTTATTTTATGGTATTCTATTCTTAATTGAAAAAAAAGTATCTTTACTTGTGTTTTTGACATTTTGATGATCAGCCGGCACTTCACCATGAATGAGCATCCTAGACGTGCATCCTTTCAAGCACAAGAATCCGGGTCCTGGCACCCGAAAAAAGGAGACTCGCCCATGGCCGAGACAATTGACACAAAAACTGCACAGGGATGCTGTTCAGAGGAGCATGAAATGACTGTGGAACAAGCCATTCCGGCAATTGACCACATCATCGATTCCCTGAAGAAGACCAAGGGGGCCCTCATACCGGTACTCCAGCAGACCCAGAACCTTCTTGGGTATCTGCCGGAGCAGGTGCTCGTCCACATCAGCAGAAAAATGGACATTCCCTTCAGCGAAGTAACCGGGGTTGTTACCTTCTACTCATTTTTCTCTACGGTACCCAGAGGGAAGCACGTAGTCCGGGTCTGCCTGGGAACGGCCTGCTATGTCCGCGGCGGAAAGCAGGTGCTTGAGGCAATTTCCCGGGAACTGGATATTGCGGTAGGCAGCACCACCGACGACAGACTGTTTTCACTGGAAATCGGGCGCTGTTTCGGGGCCTGCGGACTTGCTCCGGTGGTCATGATCGATGAGACGGTGCATCAGCGGATACGCCCCGACAAAGTGAACGATCTGCTGAACACCCACCGAGACCTGGACGCACAGGAGGAACAGCATGCCTAAGAAAAAGATCAGTTCATTGGAAGAGTTTTTTGATTTTGCTGACTCCTGCAGGGAATCCTTGAGCCGGAAGCGGCAGTCACAGGAAATCCACGTATGCACCGGAGGCGGCTGCATCGCTTCAGGGTCCCTGGAGACGGCTGCTGCTTTTGAAGCAGCAGTCAAGCAGGCAGGCTCAGACATCACCGTGAAACAGACCGGCTGCATGGGTCCGTGCTCAAAGGGACCGGTGGTCCGGGTCATGCCCGCAAACACGCTCTATGAAGGAATCACGAAAGACCGGGCGGAGACCATATTCCGACAGCATCTGCAGGAAGGCACGGTAGTTGCCGAGTGGGCCCAGAAGGATCAGGCCACTGGAGAACCAACCGCCGAGGACACTCAGTCCAGTTTTTTTGCACCGCAGCGGCTGATCACCCTCCGGAATTCCGGAAATATCGATCCCCTGAATATTGAGGAGTATCTGGCATCAGAGGGCTACCAGGCCCTGGCCAAGGTCCTCAAGGAAATGAGCCCCGAGGATGTAATCAGTGAGATGGAAGTTTCAGGCCTTCGGGGACGGGGCGGAGCCGGATTTCCTACCTGGCTGAAATGGAAATTCACCAGCCAGGCTGAGGCAAAGACAAAGTACGTGCTGTGCAACGCCGATGAGGGAGATCCCGGGGCGTTTATGGACCGGAGCGTGCTGGAGGGTGATCCCCACAGCATCATAGAGGGAATGGCCATTGCCGCCTACACCGTAGGCGCCTCCCAGGGATATGTGTATGTCCGGGCGGAATACCCCCTGGCGATAGCCAGGCTCCAGAAGGCGATTGAGCAGGCCCGGGCAATGGGTCTGCTGGGAAAACCGGTGCTGGGCACCAGATTCTCCTTCGACCTGGAAATCCGGATGGGCTCGGGAGCCTTTGTCTGCGGCGAGGAGACTGCCCTGATTAACTCAATTGAGGGCAAGCGGGGCGAACCGAGACCGCGTCCCCCCTTCCCCGCGCAGAAGGGACTGTGGGATAAACCTACGCTGCTGAACAATGTGGAGACCTATGCCAATGTTGCTCCCATCATCAGGGATGGAGCTGGGAAATACGCCTCCGTCGGAACTGATACCAGCAAAGGAACCAAGGTGTTCGCCCTCGCCGGGTCAATCAACAATACCGGCCTGGTGGAAGTTCCCATCGGCACTCCCCTGGGAGATTTGATTTATGATGTCGGAGGAGGGGTGCTCAACGGCCGAGCCTTCAAGGCTGCCCAGATCGGAGGTCCCTCAGGAGGCTGCATTCCGAAGCAGCATCTCAGCGTCCCCTTGGACTACGGTTCCCTGGAAAAGCTTGGAAGCATCATGGGATCCGGCGGAATGATCGTAATGGACGACACCTCCTGCATGGTCGATGTCGCCCGGTACTTTCTCGAATTTGTCCAGGAGGAATCCTGCGGAAAATGCGCCCCCTGCCGAGTGGGGACGAAACGGATGCTGGAGACCCTGGACCGGATCTGCGAAGGAGAGGGAAAGGAAGGAGATATCGAACTGCTTGAGCAGCTCGGAGCCATGGTGAAGGACACCTCCCTCTGCGGTTTAGGGCAGACAGCCCCCAACCCGGTGCTTTCAACGATCCGTCACTTCCGGGAGGAGTATGAAAGCCATATCAGGGACCGGCACTGCGACGCCGGCATCTGCGCCGGACTGGTGCGGGCCTCCTGCCAGAGCGCCTGCCCTGCTAATGTAGACATTCCGGGGTTTGTAGCCCTGGTTGCTGAAGGACGGTATGCAGAAGCCCTGAAACTTCACCGGGAGCGCAATCCCTTTGCCGCAGTCTGCGCCCGGGTATGCTTCCATACCTGCGAGGATAAATGCCAGCGCATCGGCATGGATGATTCAGTCGCCGTCCGGGGCATCAAACGGTTTCTGGTTGATCAGGAAATTACCATTCAGGTTCCCAAGGTGCTGCAGAGCGACTAGAACGCCCAGAAGAAAATTGCAGTCATCGGAGCCGGTCCGGCAGGCCTTTCCTGCGCATACTTTCTCTGCCGGCTCGGATATAAACCGACAATCTTTGAATCAGCCTCCCGCCCCGGCGGCATGCTGGTGCAGACCATTCCTGCATACCGGCTTCCCCGGGAAACTTTGGCCAGGGAGGTGCGGATGATTGAGCAGATGGGAGCCGATATCATCACCGACAAGGTCCTCGGCCGAGACATCACCCTCAAGGGACTCGAGGACGAGGGATATGAGAAGATCTTCATCGGAGTCGGCGCTCCTGATTCGGTAGCCATGGGTCTGCCGGGAGAGGATGCAGAGGGAGTGGTCCAGGCTGTTCCCTTCCTCCAGCGCTACAACATCAGAGGGTCCGTAGAGGTCGGCAGACACGTAGTGGTGATCGGAGGCGGAAACGCCGCAATTGATGCGGCAAGAACTGCCCTGCGCCTCGGTGCTGAAAGCGTCGAAATCATCTATCGGAGAACCCGGGAGGAAATGCCCGCCTATGCTGAGGAGGTGCAGGAATCGGCGAATGAGGGGGTGAAAATATCTCCCCTTACCCAGCCGGTGGAAATTCTCACCGATAAGCACAGCAAGGTCATCGGCATGAAATGCCTGTCCATGGAGCTCGGAGAATTTGACTCCTCCGGCCGACGAAAGCCCACGGCGACCCGCCAGGATACCTTCACCATCGAAGCTGATCAGATCATCATCGCCATCGGGCAGCGTCTTGATCCGGCCATCCTGTCAGATGCCGGGATCGAACTGAACTCCCGGGGATTCATCCTTGCCGACCCAGTGGCCGGAAGGACGTCGGTCCCCCACATCTTTGCAGGCGGGGACTGTGTGGAAGGACCCTCCTCAGTAGTCAGAGCCATTGCCGCAGGAGAAAAAGCCGCAATCGGAATCGACATACAATACACCGGGAAAGACAACGCCTTCTGGAAATATGATGTGGAACTGAAAACCGATTTTGACCCCGATGCCGACCCGAGCAGTGAACCGCGAACGAAACTGCGGGAGATACCTATTGAGCGGAGGGTAAACAATTTCGAGGAGGTCGAGCTGCCCTGGGATGAGCCGACGGCTCAGCGTCAGGCCCGCAGATGTCTGAGGTGCGACTACGGAAGGAATATCCGGCCGGCGATAAAGGAGGATGTCAATGTCTAAGCAGAAGCAAGTCACCATAACGATAAACGGAAAGCAGATCGAAGCACGGGGGGAGACTACCATCCTTGAAGCGGCGAAGGAAGCTGGAATAAAGATCCCTACCCTCTGCTACCTGGAGGGAAGGAGTCCGATAGCCGCATGCCGGGTCTGCGTCGTGGAAATCGCCGGAGCGAAAACCCTCACAGCCGCATGCTCCGCCCCGATTGCCGAGGGAATGGAGATATACACCAACAGCAAACGGGTCAGGGAAGCAAGGAGGATCGTGGTGGAGCTGCTGCTCAGCGAGCATGAGGGAAACTGCCAGATCTGTGAGCGCAGCGAGGACTGCGAACTGAAAACCCTGGCCAATGAGCTGGGCATCAGGGTAATTCCCTTTGAGGGGGAAAAGACGGCGGTCTACGGCGATTCTTCAACTCCTGCCCTTATTCGGGATGCAGGGAAATGCATCAAATGCCGCAGATGCGTAACTGTCTGCAATGAAATCCAGGCAGTGGG
>PWKH01000122.1 GCA_003559765.1 Spirochaetaceae bacterium | reverse complement strand
TGTCTTCCTGCTTCGGCGTCGTTTCCTGAATCAATCAGGTACACGCCCTCCTCGCTGCAGTAGACTCCGATGTTCGCGGCAGCAGGGATGTAATAGGTGGATCCGGCAAGGTGTTTCAGTGTCCAGTCAGCCATGGAGGGGAGTATACCACAAACACCTGCTTCCGGAAAGACAAGATTCCTCCGGAGACTGCCGCAGACAGTCTCTTCGGAGGGCAGAAGCATAGACGAAGGCCAGAGGAATAAGAATCCCTGCAGAGTTTCAGGTTTTGTTCACTTCCGCAAATCCCACGCCGCCTGGAGCATTGCGATGAACTGCTCAGTCGGCAGATAGTCCGGTACGGAATTTCCTGTACCCAGGGCGAAGCCTCCCTGCTCTGCGGTTTGCTCAAGCAGTGCCCTGCTGCGGTTGTAGATGGTCTTCTTGTCTTCCATGATCATGAAGTTCATATCTATTCCGCCCAGTACGGCAATTTGATCATGGTAGCGCTCCCAGGCCTGCTCCACGGGAAGGATGGAATCCTCATAGGAATGTTTTCCGTCATATCCGATATATTCGGTCACCCGGTGAAACATCGAGTAGATGTTCCCGCAGGAATGAAGGATCACCGGCTTCCCTGCTTCATGGACGGTATCAGCAATCCGTTTGTGCCACGGAAAGACCCACCGCTCCATCTGCTTCGGGGAGAGCAGCGTCTGGGTGTTGAATCCCCAGTCGTCATTGGAAATGCATGCGCCGATATGATCAAAAGCGCTGATGCGGCGGTAGTAGCTGACCAGCCGGGAGCCGACTGCATCGAAGAGCGCGTCCACCAGTTCGCTTTGATCATGCATCATGAAGCAGAGGTTTTCGTATCCGGTCAGGGATATGACAATCTCCTCAAGTCCTCCCGGTCCGGATGCAATGAGCTTCATCCCCTCATGCAGATAGGGTATGAGCCGCTGTGCGTAGCTGATATCCGCAGTTTCTGCATCGGGCCACGGATAGTCCTCATAACGCTCCCATGAATCGAGGTGGGATCCGGTGTTCAGCGAATAGGTTCTCCCGCTTCCGTGGTCCTCTCCGGTATGGGGAAAGAAAAACTCCGATCCCGGCAGCAGCGTCGCATAGTCGTAGCCGGCATGCACAAAGGCGTCGATCATCAGCACCCGGTCCTGCAGATCCCTGTCCTTTTCCGGGAGATTCCGCGGTGCTGCGAAGCTGCGGTAGACATGATCATTCATGAAGAACTCAAAAAGCACCGGCCGGTCGACAGGCTCTCTTGTGAGCACTTTTTCAATATAGGAAAAATCGGGCTGAAAAGACTGCATAGGTCTCACCCTCCGTTGTGAAGTTCTCAAAAAGCAGTATAAAGCATAACTCCGGGATATGACAAAGCTTTTTTCTTGAGCAACTGGCTTTTCCGGGGTAGGATGCGGTATGAGGATTCTTTCAGTACCGCCGCTGCGGCATGGAGCATCACTTTCCGGAGATGAGCTGGAGAAGCTGCTGCTCACCCGGGGAGCGCAGGCCCTGATCGACCGCCAGCCGTGGAGCAGCTTCCGGGTTTCCCCGGATCAGATCTCGGCTCAGGTTTTTGCGGCATACGACCGCATGACACTGCTTCTGTGCTTTGACGTTGCCGAAGAGGAAATCAGGGCCGTGCATGCAGGGCTGCAGCAGCAGGTATGTGAAGACAGCTGTGTGGAGTGCTTCATCGCAGATGAGCAGAATGAACGGTATATCAACTTCGAATTCAACCCCCGGGGCGCATGCATGGCGGGAATCGGAAGGGATCGGTACGACCGGGAGCTGCTGGCGAAGGATATGCTGCAGAAGATACAGATTCGTCCGTCCGTCGGCGGGACTCGTGGTTCCTCCGGGAAGTCCTGGCGCCTGCTGCTGCGTATTCCTCTTGACCAGTTTCCGCTGTTTTCCGGATACGCCGCTCTGGAGGGGCTGAGCCTGCCGGGGAATTTCCAGAAGTGCGGAGATCTGCTGCAGCATCCCCATTATCTGACCTGGAATCACATTGATGCGCCCCGGCCGGACTTCCACAGAAAAGAGTGCTTCGGCAGGTTCGTTTTTATGGGGTAAAATATTCGAACAAAGAGCTGAATTCACAGGGAAATTCATTAGCTTTTTCTCAATAATGCTTTCATTTGTTCTGCGTTAGTGATAACATTCGAACATATGAGTAAGGATCAAAAAGCTACCGTGTCTCAGGGGAAGACAAAATACCGCATTCTCTATGAAAAACTGCTTGCATTTTTTCTCTCTTCCTATGCTCCCGGTGATCTGCTGCCGACGGAGCATGAGCTGCTTGATCGGTTCCATGCCGGACGGGGCACCCTCAGGACTGCACTGAACCGGCTGAACGACCAGGGAATAATTGAACGGATACCCGGCCGGGGCACCTATCTCAGTGAGCAGTACCAGATCGGACTGAAGCGCTACCGGATTGCAGTAATCCTTTCTGAACTGGAGTTTGCCGATACCAGCGTGTGGGAATACACCTGGTTTAACAATATGGAGATGATTAACGGGGTGTTTAAGGAGTCCCTCCATCAGAACCTTGAGGTGGAACTGATTCCTGAATCAACGGTGTGCTCCGCTCCTGAGGCTCCCTTTGACGGATACCTCGCCTTCCGGTATATCAAGACGGAGATCCTCGAGATGCTTGAAGGTCCCGTCGAGCAGATTCGGTATAACCTGGATATCGTCGACGGACTGAGAAAAATTGTTGAGCACAGTATTGCCGCCGGCATCCAGCGTCCCGCCTACATCGGGAATACCACCCAGGGACGGATTGAGACAGTTCAGGAGGTCTTAAGCGCCCACGGATTTCCCCCGATCCCTCACCATAAGATTGTATCGAGCAGCGGCACGATTACCCACGGCTTTGATGCGGCAAAGATCCTGCTGAAGCGGGCTGAACGGCCTGACTGCATATACTGCTCCACAGATCTGCGGGCGGTAGGGGTCCTGCAGTTCCTGAAGGAGCAGCAGATACGAGTTCCCGAAGATGTCAGGGTGTACGGGTTTGACGGCACCAGGGTATCCCGGACGGTCTCTCCGGCGCTGACTACCTGCGCCTTTGACTGGCAGTTTTTCGGCAGGAATGCGGTTCACCGCATCCGGGCGAGACTTGATTCAATCAAACGCCCAACGCTTGACTGCCTGAAGGGGGAACTGCAGATCGGAGGGTCCGCTCCCTCCAGGTCTATTGAGGAATGGGCGGACCGCTGCGGACAAATACGGCACATTGCCTCACTGCCCTCTGATATCTCCGTTGAGGATATGGCCGACCAGCTTCGCGGTACTGCCGCCCGGTTTAGTTATGATACGGCCATGGAAAGTCTGTACCAGTGGTCTCTTCAGGCAGGCTATATAACCCGGGAGCAGCTGGAACACAATGAGCTGATGAGCTTTTACGATTCGACCTATGATCTCTCCTTTCCCATACAGATCAGCCATTCCCGGACTTCGTATCAGCCGAAGGGACGGCAGCAGGAGGAACTGCCGAGGGATGCCGGATGCCTCATCTGCAGCAGTATGGCAGGTGCTCCGGGAAGGGAGCTGCTTCGCCTGCTTCCCATTGAACTGACCAGACCGTTTTTTCTTCAGCTCACCCCCTATCCGCTGTTTCCCAGGCATTTTGTACTCATCGACCGGGACCACCGCCCGATGCAGCTGGATGAACAGGCGCTGCGGGATGCCATCTGTTTTCTCGAGCGTGCACCGGAATACACGCTCTGTTCGAATTCCGACAAAGCCTGGGCGGGGGCTTCCATCCTGGAGCATATGCATTTCCAGACTGCCCGGCTGCTGCAGCTGCCGATTTTCTCAGCGCTGCCTATCCGGGGAAATACGGTGTACCACAACGGACTGACGGTTCATCACCTGGACTATCCCATTGCCTCGCTCCGGCTGCTTTCCGCTGATCCAGAGGAAATCATAGCGGGGGGCGGAAAGATCATTTCTGCATGGAAGAACCGGTGGAAGCATAATACCGTAAACCTGGCCGCCAGAATCAATGAAGGGTGGTATGAACTTTATATTATTTTCCGAAATCCCGCGTGGAGGAACCCCAGGCATCTGCAGAAATACAAGTCCGAAGGGGTCGGAGTGGTGGAGGTCTGCGGATACTGGCTGTTTCCTCCGCCGGAGCATGAAGAGACCTACCGGGAGATCAAGGATCGCGGCAGAACCATCCTACGGGAATTTTTTGCCGGTCTGAATCCGCTGCAGCAGGATGAGACAGCGGTTGTTTCCGAGGTCATTGCTGCGGTGTATCAGGAGGAAAAACGGTGACAGAAACATTGCTGCGGATCGACCGGCTGCAGCGGGCGGCTGCGGACTGGAACCATCGGTTTTCTCTCTTCAGGGTGCCCGGCAGGGTAAACCTCATCGGGGAGCATACCGACTACAATAACTGCCCGGTACTTCCCATGGCAGTGGACCGGGATATCCTTGCGCTTGCCGCCCCTCGGGAAGATCAGACAGTCATGATCCGTGATGCAAATCCGGTATTCGGCGGCCTGTCCTTCAAACTGGATTATGAAATTACCCCCTTTCCGACCGGAAGCTGGGGAAACTATTTCAAGGCAGGCATACAGGAGATGATAGATTCCTGGAGAGATCTGCCCTATGACATCGAAGCGCTCCGCGGATTCGATATGGTTATAGACAGCACGATCCCCCCTGCCGCCGGAATGAGTTCCTCCTCCGCCCTGGTGGTGCTGGGGGCCATGGCATTCCTCAGCAGCAACGGCATTGAGATATCTGATTCCGGCCAGCGGCTGCTGCTGGCGGATCTCTGCGCCCAGGGGGAGCGGTACACCGGAACCCAGGGCGGCGGGATGGACCAGGCGGCGATTCTCCTGGCGGAGCGGGGAAGCGCCCTGAAGATCGATTTCCATCCGCTGCGCACCCAGCCGGTCAAGCTTCCCGAGGGGTACCGCATAGTGATTGCCCATTCCACCGTTGAGGCACCGAAAACACAGCAGACTATGGAGGCATATAACCGCAGGAGCGTTGAATGCAGACTCGCAGCATCCCTTATCGGCCGCTTCCTGGAGCGCACCTATGGTATCGACGGAATCGGGTATATCGGAGATCTGACGACCGAGAAGACCGGGCTTACTCCGCATCAGCTGGCAGAAGCTGCAGATCAGGCGGTACTCCCTTCACCGTACCGCATACCCCGGCTGGCTGAATCCTTAGGGGTTTCTTTGAGGGAGGCGGAGCAGATGGTGGGAAGCATGGGTAAACGTGATTTTATTGAACCTGACGACGGGTACCAGGTGCACCGCAGACTTGCTCATGTGCTTTCAGAATGGAGCAGGGTTGAACAGTCCGCTGAAGCCCTTGAGCAGGGTGATGCACAGCGTTTCGGCGAGTATATGAATGCATCCCATGCAAGCTGCAGAGATCTCCATGAGATCAGCTGTCCGGAACTGGATGAACTGACCGAGATCAGCAGGGAGGCGGGAGCTGTCGGTTCCAGACTTACCGGAGCCGGTTTCGGCGGCTGCACCGTCAACTTGGTGGAGAACCGGCGGCTTGCCTCATATTTCCGGGAAGTGGGAGAACGCTATTACCGCTGCTCCAAGGGGCTGGAACAGTGGGACCGGCATCTGTTTGCAGTGGACCCCGCAGACGGAGCCGCACTGCTGGAGAAAGACATCCCCTGATCTGACCCAGATCAGGGGATCATCGCTTACAGGCGGTAATCGGCAAGCATGTTTTCTAAAGGTGCATAGTCAGGACTGCTGTACCCGAGGGGATTGTGACGGATCCATCCTTCGGCAGAAGCGAACCTGCCGGAATCTGCTCCGACCTGGGCGCTCATATCCCGCATGGTCTGCAGGTAGGAATCTATACCCTGACTGTCGTCAAGCCAGTTTCGCTGAGAGCGGTGAAATGCCAGCATCTGCTCCTTCCGGTCGATTACCGAGGCGATATCGATAAAAAAATGGGGATGCACCTTAGTTCCCATTCCGTCATGGAGCCCGTAGGGAAGCGCGTGATAGAGGGCAAGCTCCTTTTGAACAGGAGGAACCTCCGGATTGGTGCGGAAGTTCGGCATTCCCCGGGCGAACGCAGCGGTAACTCCGATCCGGGCGGTGTTCATATGATCTTCCATATAATCATGGAGTGCAGGGACCAGCATGATGTCCGGTGCGATGCCCCGGACGGCTGCCGCCACCTGCCTGACCAGGGCAAGGTCATAAACCACCTCGATATCGTTTTCAATGCTCGGATACCAGGAAGCTCCCAGAAACGCTGCGGCTTCCTTGGCTTCCTGCTCCCGGATGGTCTCGATTTCCGCTCTTCCGTATTCCTGGGTGCCGCAGTTTCCGTTTGCCAGGTTCATGTAATGAAGCTGGGCTCCGGATTCCTTCAGCAGGAACAGAGTGCCTGACATCATGAATTCAATATCATCGGGATGACATCCCAGGGCGAATACCTTCAGCGGGCCGTTATCATGGACGTTCATCGGTGACAGCAACCTCCTTTCCGCCCTTCCGGGCAGATGCATGGCAGGCCAGCACCTGCAGCAGATTCCGGTATCCCTGGGAGCCGTCTATGGGGGTGTTGTTTCGGATGGAGTCGGCATGTTCCCGCAGCTGCGCCTGATAGATGTTTTTCGGCTCGGAGAGGTAATAGGTGTGAAAATGCTCCGGTGTCTCAGTTTCAAGCCTGATGCGGAAAGGCTCGTCCTTGTGTCCGGAGAGCTGAAAGAGCGTTCCGTATCCCCGCATTACCCCGGATTCTCCGTAGATCTCATATCCCAGGTTGCTCAAGGTCCCCAGAAGGCCTCCCCTGGGCTGATTGAAGGCAGATCTTACGCAGCCTTCTGTGCCGTCTTCCATGGTATACTGTATAAATGCGCCGTTCTCCACCGAGATGCTCAGGGTTTCAGGATAGTATACGCATCGAACTGAGGTGATGCGCTGCTGGAAGAGAAATTCCGCCATATCCAGGCAGTGGCCGCCCACATCGCCGACGGGGCCGCCGATATCTTCCGGGGAGCTGCATCTCCAGGAGTGCGCCTCCTGGGGGTCTGCACCGAAAAGAAACTCCATATGCATGGCGGCATAGCTGACAGGTCCGAGGACCTGCTTCTCGATCAGTTCTCTGGCTTTGCGGTTGTAGACATTCTTGCTCATCATTAAATTCACCGACAGGCTCAAGGACCGTTCTCCGGCGATTTTCATCAGGTCCCGTGCCTGCTCCGCAGAGGTGGTCATCGGTTTTTCAATGATCACATGCTTGTCGGCAAGCAGGGCTGAGCGGGCTGTTTCATAGTGGGTGCTGTTGGAGGTGGCGACATAGACTGCATGAATCCGGCTGTCCTCCAGCAGCTGCTCATAGGTGTGATACCATTTTACGCCCAAGGCGGCAGCAGCCTGCTCCCGCTCAGGATTCACATCCGATGCTCCCAGCAGATGATGCCCTAAGGGAGCGGTGAAACGTCTCCGGTCAAGGCCGAAGCCTTCTTTGGCAATCCTGTTTTCGGCAATTCCTCCGAATCCGACAATTCCGTAATTCATAGGTTCCATATCAGGCACTCCTTATCGGTAATGGCGCTTCAGCACCTCCCGGAGGGCGTCACTGCACCGCTGGATATGGTGCGCTTCCCAGGTGGGGTGCAGAAATAGACAGAGGGTCTTCTCCCGCAGGCTCTTAGCGGTCGGGCAGATGCTGGAGGCATAGTCAACGGATTTCTCATCGGTGTATTCCTTCGAGAAAAAGGGAAACTTTGCAGTACCGAATCCGTTGAGCTCCTTGTATGCCCGCTCTTCGTATGCCTCAGGCCACAGGATCCCGTGGGCGGGAATGCCCATATCCACCAGTTCACCGCATATCTGCTTTGCGTCGGCATCCAGCACCTCCAGGTCAAGGAGTATCGGATACCACCAGTATGAGTTCTCCCGCTCCCGGGTGTTCACCGGCAGCTTGCAGATCCCCTTCAGGCCGCTGAAGGCTTCATCGTACAGAGCTGCGTATTTCAGCCTTCTTGCAAGATTCCAGGAATCATACCGTTTCAGCTCGTTGATCCCGATAATCGACTGAATCTCGGTCATCCGGAAGTTGAATCCGACCCGGTCATGGATATAGGGCAGTTTCTGTTCCATAGCCAGCAGGTTCAGCCGTTCTCTCACATTGTAGCCGTGGTCCCGGAAGGAGCGGCACTCCCATGCCAGATCCTCACGATTCGTCACGACCATCCCCCCTTCTCCTCCGGTGGTGAAGTGCTTGCTCTGGCAGAAGCTGAAGCAGCCGGCATCTCCGATGGTCCCGACTTTATCTCCCTTGTATCTTCCGCCGAAGGACTGTGCACAGTCTTCGATCACATAGAGGTTATGCTTCCGGGCAAACTCCATGATCGGACCCATATCCGCAGTAACTCCGTAGAGATGCACTACGATGATCCCTTTTGTCCGTTCAGTCAGATGGTTTTCCAGATCAGCCGGATCGATGGTGTGATCCTCAGTCACATCGGCAAACACCGGGACTGCTCCGGCCTGCACTACACAGAACGAAGAGGCGATAAACGAATAGGAGGGAACAATCACCTCATTCCCGGGCCCGATACCGAGGCTTGACAAAGCAATGTGCAAAGCGGCTGTTCCGTTAGTGCAGCTGATTGCAAATTTTGTCCCTTCCCATGCTGCAAACTGCGATTCAAATTCCATGCCCTTCGG
>PWKH01000064.1 GCA_003559765.1 Spirochaetaceae bacterium | reverse complement strand
TTGGCAGCCTGGAGGATCGTGTAATCAGCGGGAACCTCAACAGACTTGCCGTTTATCTTCATGGTAACGGTCTTCAAAGCTTTCCTCCTTCTCTGATCTAACCGACGTAGACAGCGTCAAACTTACATACTTCGTAACAGATTCCGCACTTAATACAGAGATCCTGATTGATGAGATGGATCTTTCTCCGCTCTCCGGTAATTGCTGAAACAGGACATTTCCGTGCACAGGCGGTACAGCCGATGCACTTATCTGCAAGGATAAAATAGGAGATCAGTTCCTTACATCTACCGGACGGACAGCTCCTGTCCTTGATATGTGCGAGATATTCCTTCTCAAAATACTTCAGTGAGGACATAATCGGGTTCGGAGCGGTCTGGCCGAGTCCGCAGAGGGAAGCCTTCTGCATGGCGTACCCGCAGCTGCGCATCTTGTCGATATCCTCCATGGTTCCCTCGCCCTTGGTAATCCGGTCCAGGGTGTTGTAGAGGGTCCTTCCGCCGACCCGGCAGGGAGAACACTTTCCGCAGGATTCATCTACGGTGAACCCGAGATAGAACTTGGTGACATCGACGATACAGTCATCCTCGTCCATGACGATCATCCCGCCGGACCCCATCATGGATCCGAGGCCCTGGAGATGTTTGTAGTCGATCGGCGTATCAAGATAGTCCTTGGTGATCATTCCGCCGGAGGGTCCGCCGGTCTGCACTGCCTTGAAATCCTTGTCATTTGCGATACCGCCGCCGATATCATAGATGATTTCCCGCAGGGTCGTTCCCATGGGCACTTCCACCAGGCCGGAGTTTCTGATCTTTCCGGTAAGCGCAAACACCTTGGTCCCCTTCGAATCTTCCGTACCGATCTGGGTGAACCATTCTCCTCCTTTGAGGATGACCATGGGAACATTAGCCCAGGTCTCAACGTTGTTGATCACCGTCGGCTTGTCCCACAGTCCCTTAACCGCCGGGAAGGGAGGCCGCGGCCAGGGCATGCCCCGGTTTCCTTCGAGAGAAGCCAGCAGGGCAGTCTCCTCGCCGCAGACAAACGCTCCGGCTCCGAGCCGTATTTCGATGTCAAAGCTGAATTCGCTGCCGAGGATGTTCTCTCCCAGCAGACCGTATGCTCTGGCCTGCTCCATGGCGATCTTCAGCCGGCCAATAGCCAGAGGATACTCAGCCCGTATGTAGATATACCCGGTGTCAGCCCCGCAGGTAAACCCTGCGATCGCCATCGCCTCCAGGATTGAATGGGGGTCGCCCTCAAGGGTGGAGCGGTCCATGTAGGCGCCGGGGTCACCCTCATCGGCGTTGCAGACGATGTATTTCTGTTCGCTGTCCACCTGCTTGGTAAAATTCCATTTCAGCCAGGTCGGGAATCCCGCACCGCCGCGTCCTCTCAGACCGGATTTCTTGAGCTCCTCAATGACTGCATCGGAACTCATCTCGAAGAGCACCTTCTCAAGCGCCGCATATCCGTCCCGGGCAATATATTCATCAATATTTTCCGGATTGATGAACCCGCAGTTGCGCAGAACAATTCTGAACTGCTTCTGGTAGAACTGGATGTCCTCAACCCGGGCATGTTTCTTGCTTTCGCTTTTATCATAGAGCAGCCGCTTCACTTCCCGTCCTTTGACGATGTGCTCTTTGATAATCTCTTCGGAATCCTCAGGCTTCACCTGCACGTAGAAGGAATCCTCCGGAAGAATCTTCACGATCGGGCCCTGTTCACAGAAGCCGAAGCATCCGGTCTTCACGATCTGGACCGTTTCATGCACCCCCTCAGCATTGGCGGCACTGAGCAGGTTCTGATATATCTGGTCGGCCTTGGCGGACTCGCATCCGGTACCGCCGCAGACGAGAATATAGTTCGTAAACGCCATTATTTTCCTCCACGATCAATGATGTCGGCTGCGGGGCGGTCAAATATGTGCTCACTGACCATCTTCTTGTTCACCAGGTGATCCCGGACAATGGTCTTTGCTACGTCCGGCGTCACCTTTCCGTAGATGACGTTCGGCATTTCCGGTGCGATTACCTCGATGGTCGGCTCAACGTAGCACAGCCCCATGCATCCGGTCTGGGTTATCAGCACATCCGTGAGATGCTGGGCATCCAGCTCCTGCAGGAATGCATTCAGGGTATCCTTCGCACCGGCGGCAATTCCGCATGTTCCCATCCCGATAACCACCTGCTTGGTCTTATCGGCAACGTCACGTTTGTTCAAATCCTTCTTTTTCTCATCTCTTAAAGCCCTAAGCTCTTCTAGGGTCATCTTTGCCATGAACGGCCTCCTTCACGCTTTTAACTCGACTGTTAAGCAGCTCCTGTACCGATGCTTCCTGTGATGCAATATACCTGCGCAGCAGGTTCAGCGATACTCCTGTCTCCAGTTCTCCTAAGGTCTCCTGCAGCTGAATCCGATCCAGCACATAGGAGTCCTCCCCTGCTGATGCGGCGGCACTGCGCTTAATCACCATGCCGAATGATCCGGGATAGCTCAGCGCTGCCGTAAAGGTTCCGACCATATCACCCACAGGGGGAGTGTCTATATGATCGACAGGAAGGACCAATCGGACCGAAGTCCCGATCCCCTGCTGTGACTGGATATCTACCTGACCGCCGGTCATGGAAGCAGTCTGCATGAGGAACGGAATGCCGAGCCCCGCTTTGCGGTGATCATGCTTCCCCTGTTTTGAATAAAACGGATCCTGCGCCCGTTTCAGTTCCTCCTCACTCATCCCGCAGCCGTCGTCACCGACAGTAGCCTCAAAAAGGGACTCGCTCTGTATCACTTCAACAACAATCCCTGAGGCATCAGCTTCAATTGAGTTCTGAATAATATCCAGCAGAAAATCGCAGATGGTCCGGTGCATCACATACACTCACAGTTGCTACTGATACTTCGCAATAATTCCGGGAATCTGATCTTTGGTCAACTTCCCGAACACCTCGTCACCGATTACCAGCACCGGTGCAAGCCCGCAGCATCCGACGCATCGGACAGACTCGAAGGAAAACTGCTCATCCTCGGTCACCTCTCCTTCACTGACTCCGAGCAGGTTCTCAATCTCCTCAATCAGTCCGTCGGCTCCCTTCAGGTAGCATGCTGTTCCCAGACAGATCTGGATATTATATTTACCCGGCTTGGTCAGTTTGAAGTAATGATAGAAGGTCAGCACTCCATAGATCTTCGCCAAGGGAACATCAAGAATCCTTGCCACCTCATCTGCCGCCTCACGGGGTACAAATCGGAACTCCTCCTGGACCCGGTGAAGGATCATAATCAGGTTGCCCGGTTTGTGCTTCCATGTTTCGATATATTTCACCAGTTCATCCGAAAAGGTGATCTGTTCGGTATCCCTTTGCTCAGCCATAAAACCTCCGACACTTTTCATCGCTTGTAAGTATTCAGACACATCCTACTTCATATAATCAGAATATTCAATATTTATGTCTTTGATTACTTTTATTCCAGATTTTGATTTTTTAATCAACCGTTAATGTCCAATTATGTGAACACTTTCACTTATTAAAAATATTTTTTGTTTATTATATGCGCCTTGAAGTTTTAAAGATTATTAAAATATTAAAGTTTGCTCCCGGGCATTACCAGGTACAGAAAGACTCCTCCCGGCTTAAATCCAGGAGATCGACTCGCCGGCTTCCGGCAGCGTCTTTCCCTGCATTGATCCGGAACTTTTTATTCGGCTGACCCCCAAGGAGACAAACACAACAGCATTCGGAACATATTATTCAACTAAATGACAGATAAATAATCAGTAAAAATCTATTGGAATAATGTTAATTTCTTAATTGATTTTTTTCTTTCCCTATTGTATGCTTTTATGTGAAATATTTCACTTTATCAGGAGAATGCTGCTTATTATGCACAAAGAAATGATTTTAAGATTAACTAAATACTACCGCATCCTTCATAAACTCAAAGCGCTCGGACTGGAACGGGTATTCGCCAACAACCTGGGGGATGCAATCGGAGTAAAGGGAGCGGTGGTCCGGAAGGACTTCACCATGCTGAAAATCGCCGGCCAGAAACGGGGCGGCTACGACATCAGCAGCCTGATCAGTGATCTTGACGCAATCCTCGGCAAGGATAAACCCCAGAAGGCAATCGTCGTCGGCTGCGGGAGAATCGGAGGAGCGCTCATGCGCTACAGCGGTTTTGCAGGCGACGGAATTCATATTACCGCAGGCTTCGACGTCAGCCCCTCCGCCTGCGACAGCGAAAACTGTCCGATTCCCATTTACCCGATTGAAAAGCTGGAAGCATACATCAAAGAGGAGCAGATCCGGGTTGCCATCATCGCGGTAACCGAAACTGCCTCCACGGAGGTATATCATAAACTGCGCAATGCGGGCATTCAGGGAATTCTGAACTTCACTCCGATAGAACTGAAAGCGGCAAAAACCCCTGAATCCCCGCCGCTGATTATCCGGAACGTCAACATCGCCCTTGAACTGGAGCATATTTTCTACGAACTCAACATCGCAGAAAACAGCAGCATTACCGCTGAAGAGGATCTGCACTGACCGCTTACTGGATTCCCGAAAGATGCAGCTCAACAGGGAGATGGTCTGAAATCCCTTCCCTGCGGGCTGCATCCCAGGAAAAAGGATGCCCCTGTTCATCAAGCAGCCCTTCACTGAGGACCTCCATTGAACGGTACTCCAGTCCTTCGCCGGAAAAGAAGTTTTCACACAGCAGCGCATGATCGATTGCTTCCCACTCACCCTGATGCACAAAGGTTCCCGGTTTCCGGGTCTGTCTGTCCTCAAGCCACGGGGAATACCATACGGACGCTGCCGCATCTGCAGCCTTCGGTTCTCCCGTGAGAAACAGGGCATAACCGCAGGCTCCGCTTCCTTCAGGCTCATCGTCGAATATGCGCAGCCCCGTCGGGCAGCTTTCCCCTGAGCGTTCATACTCCCAGGGAGTCTCATTGAAATCGCCGGCGGCAAGGATGTAGCTCTCCCCGCAGGATTCCCTGACCGCCTCAGCCCTGGCTCTGACTGCCGCCGCCGAAGCAAGCCGCTGAGGCTCAGTCTCCTGTGCCCCGCCGACCTTCGACTTCCAGTGACTGTTGAACAGATGCACTGTTCCCCACTCCAGCTCCAACACCACCTCCATTACCGGCCTGGGAGCTGCAGCATGGCCCACCTGGCCCTGATGAAAGGCGATATCAGCCAGGGGAATTCTGCTGATAACCCCCACTTCCACGGCATTTCCGGAGACGCTGGTCGCGGCGATATAGTCATATCCCTGCCTGCGCAGGTAGCCGGCAGCTAAATCCTCCAGCACCTCTTCTTTCTCAATCTCCTGAAACAGCACCACATCCGGCCCGCGTCCGTCATCGCCCTCAATTACGTCCCTGAACACCGCAAGGCGCTGATGATACCCCGACATGTCCCAGTCGCTGCGCCGGGGATCATACTGCGGATATTCATCACCGTCATAGATACCGTCAAACAGATTCTGCACATTGTAGCTCATGATCCGTATAACTGCGTTTCCGGATTCGTCATACACCCACTCCGGCTCATGAAACAGCACCGACTGCAGCTGATCGCAGCCGGAAAGCAGCAGACAGACCGCCGCAAGCACCCCGCTTCCAGTCTTCATATCAGCACCTCCTGCCGGAGTCATCTCCCCGGGAAGCAGTACTGATTCATTGATGCCCCCGTTTCCATGGTTTCCGGTCTCTGGTATACTTGCTGCAATCGTGTCCAGGAAGGAGTCAGCACATGGAACGTAAGACTGTTCATACCGGCAATGCGCCGGAAGCCGTCGGCCCCTATGTTCAGGCGACGGTATACGGAAATCTCGTATTCTGCTCCGGGCAGGTGCCTCTCGACCCTGCTTCCGGCGAACTGGCAGGCAGCACCCCGGAGGAGCAGGCGCGGCAGTGCCTGAAGAATCTGCAGGCGGTCCTTGCTGCAGCCGGTTCATCCCTGCAGCAGGCGCTGAAAATCACCATCTACATCACCGACATGAAGCAGTTTTCGGTCATCAATGAAGTATATGCCCAGTTTCTTCAGGAGCCCTATCCGGCCAGGGCCTGTGTTGAGGTCTCCGCCCTGCCGAAGGGAGCCGATGTGGAAATGGAGGCAATAGCCTTTACCTGACAGGGAAGTCAGACTGCCGATGCTTTCTTTGTCAGCCCGGCATCCGGGTAATCCCTCATCAGCCCCAGGGCTGCCTGCTTGATGTCCCCGATCTGCGGTACCGCGGCCTCCTCAAGTTCCCGTGCGAAGGGGATTGGAACATCCTTGCCGCAGAGGCGCACCAGCGGGGCTTTCAGCCGGGACATGACCGCAGGATGTTCGGCTATTCTTGCAGCAATTTCAGCGCCGAAGCCGGCGGTCTTCACCGCTTCATGGAGGATAATCACCCGCCCGGCTGCCGCTGCCGCCTCCAGCACTGCCTGCTCATCCATCGGAATCAGGGAGCGAAGATCCACCACCGTGCAGGAGATGCCCGATTCGGCCTCCAGTTCCTCCGCTGCCTTCAGCGCAAGCGGCGCGGTCCTCCCGTAGGTGATGACCGCAATATCCCTGCCGCTGCGGCGCGTGACAGCGGAGCCGAAGGGAACGGTATATGGAGCCTCCGGAACCTCGCCGACCGTCCCGTAGAGCGTTTTCGGCTCAAAAACCAGCACCGGATTATTGTCCCTGACAGCAGAGATCACAAGCCCCTTTGCATCATAGGGTGTTGAAGGCATGACCACTTTCAGTCCCGGCACATGGGCAAACCAGGCTTCCACGCTCTGGGAATGCTGTGCGGCGGCACCGGTTCCTGAACCGATGGGAGATCGAATCACCATGGGCACCTGAAACGCCCCGTTGAACATGTAGCACATTTTCGCCGCATGATTCACCACCTGGTCCATTGCCGTGGTGAGAAAGTCACTGTACATAATTTCCACGATCGGCCTGGTGCCGGTCATTGCCGCCCCGACGGCAGCACCGGTAAATCCCGCCTCAGATATCGGGGTGTCCCGGATCCGCTCAGGAGAGAACCGGTCAATCAGCCCCTTCATCACTCCGTAGGACCCTCCGTAGACCCCGACATCCTCCCCCATGACAAACACCCGCCGGTCGGCTTCCATCTCCTGAGAAATTGCTTCTCGGACTGCCTCCCGATACGTTATCCTTCGTTCACCCCTCATGAGTACACATGCTCCATTACCTGAGAACTGTCGGGAACAGCCTGTGACCGTGCAAAGGCTTCGGCTTCCTCCACTTCCCGGTCCATCGACTGCTCCATCTGCCCGGCCTCTTCTGCCGTACAGATGCCTTCCCGCACCAGCAGCTGGCGGAACCGCTCAAGGGGGCACTGCCTCCTCCATGCCTGGATCTCCGCTTCACTTCGGTATGCGTTTTCATCGCTTTTTGAATGCCCGGCAATCCGGTAGGTGTTCATCACGACGAAGACCGGACCGCCGGCAGCAGCATGGGCTCTTGCCCTTCTGACGATATGAAAGACTTCGACCGCGTCATTTCCGTCGACGCTCCATCCGGGCATGCCGTAGGATGCAGCCCGGCCGGCAAGGGCATCAACTCTCATGCTCCGGCTGATGTGGACGGAAAACCCGTAGCAGTTGTTCTCGCATAAAAACACAATCGGCAGGTTCCAGACCGAGGCGAGATTCATCGCTTCATGAAAGGCCCCTTCATTCGTTGCTCCGTCCCCCAGAAACACCGCGACAACCCGGTCCTGTTTGAGCATCTGCACCGAAAGGGCCGCACCGACGGCTACAGGAAGTGCGCCTGCCACCACTCCGTTCATCCCCATGATGCCCTGCTTCAGATCAATCAGATGCATGGAGCCGCCCTTTCCCCCGGAACACCCGGTCCGTCTGCCGAAGAGTTCAGCCATGAAGGGCCTGCCCTCCAGCCCTTTCCCGAAGGAATGCCCATGTCCTCGGTGGGTTCCGAAGACCATATCATCAGGCTCAAGGGCGCATCCGGGGACAACGCTTGAGGCTTCCTGACCGATGGACAGATGAGTAGTGCCGTGCATCTGCTTTCGGGCAAAGAGCTGCTCCAGCCGCTGGTCATATTTTCTGGTCCTCAGCATGCGCTGATACATCAGCAGCAGCGTCTCCCGGGGAATTTCGCTGACCTGCCGAGTCTTCTCCATTTCCGCAAGGACGCCCCGGGCGGTCTGCTCATCGGTGATCAGCACATGGAGAAATCCGCCCTTCAGGGCGCTGAGGATGGACCGGACCTTGTGCGGCCCGTACGCCACCGCAGCAACGAGCGGAATGTCCTTGAACCGGTCGGGGTGCACCCCGATCATCCGGTCATTGGCGCACTCCGGCATGACCGCACCGTCCCCCCTGAGGAACCAGCCGCTGATGGTCGCCGTGCCGCCCCGGTCCCTGATTTCCAAGGATTCCTCCCTGGTCAGGTATCCCGCTTTGGCCAGCTCATTCTCCCCCTGCTCATTTGATCCGATGCCGATAAAAGCCAGGTCCACAGCTGCCGCACCGGTCAGGGTATCGGCGATCTTTTTTTCTGATACCAGCATATCCCGCAGTTCCCTGGTCGCCACCACCATGGGTGCCTGCAGCAGCCGCACCGAGCCGCCCAGAATCCTTGAGAGCCGTCTGGCAAGCACAAATCCCTCGATATCGCAGTTGGGTGATTCAATGACTCCGTGCATCTGAAACACCTCGACTGCGAAGGACCTCGATACCTGGAGCTGCTCAATCATGTGATAGAGGGAAGTACCCCATTCAATCCCGATGCGCATGCCGTCGCGCAGCCGGCTTTTGAGAAACTCCGCCGCCCGGGCTCCCGCCCTGGCATGGATGTTGCTGTTATCCACATCCGGGCTGCCGGAAGGGACGATAAGCACTTCCTTGAGTGAGAAAGCCTGCTTCAGCCGCCGGGCAGCCGCATCGCTGCTCTGCGGCCTTCCGGTTATCTCAATGCGGACAATTCCATCATCCTTCGCCCGCTTCAGCAGTTTCGAAACCTGACTTCTGGAGACCGAAAGAGCGTCTGCCACCTCATCCTGCTGCAGCCCCTCCTCATAATAGAGCCGGGCTGCCGCTTCCATCATCCGAGCATTCTGCTGTCTTGCCATAGCGGCTCCCTTCCTGCGTCACATTTTTTCCAATGATATCAGATCGGAACATTTGTGACAACAAAAAAGCACCCAAGAGGGACTGCCTCAGGGTGCTTGCTCCGCCAGGACAGAGGGGATATCAGCTGATATCGTCCTTCCGCTCTACAATTTTCGATATCAGTCCGTACTCCCGGGCTTCCTCTGCATCGAGCCAGCAGTCACGGTCGGTGTCCTTCTCCACCTTTTCCAAGGTCTGTCCGGTCTCCCGGCTGATAAGCTCATTGATTTTCATCCGGTATTTATCAAGCTGGCGCGCATGAATTTCGATTTCAGTTGCTACTCCCCTGATCCCGCTTAAGGGCTGATGAATCAGATAGTTTGCATTGGGAAGTCCGACACGCTGCTCCCGGGGAGCAGCCAGCAGGATCACCGCGGCGGCGCTGGCTACCAGTCCCATGCCTACGGTAAACACCTTGGGCTGAATAAACCGGATCATATCATACACGGCGAACCCCGCATCGGCGTCGCCGCCGGGGGAATCAATGAAGATCTTGATCGGATCTTCTCCGAAGGAATCCAGCAGCAGCAGCTGCCTGATAACCCGTTCAGTAAGCTCCTTATTGATCTCCCCGGATATCAGGATTGACCGGGTCTCCAGCATTTTCTCCATCAGCATATCGGGTTTGGCTGTCTCTTTCTCTGACATATTTGCTCCTATTGTTGGTTCTGTCCTCTGGTGTTAGTATACTCACAATTCCGGAATGAGAAAAGGGGCGGCAGTTATTCTGTCTGTCCGGCAAAATCCTGAATAATATCCCGGTGATTGAAGGCAAGCTCCCGGGACATCGCCTCTTCAACGGTCACAAAGGCAAGTTCAGAAACCTCCCCGGGCTGCGGCACCAGCGCACCGGTTCCGGTCCCCGCATAAATCAGTGCGACAGCATGCCACTGCATGAACTCGTAATACTCGCTGTAGAAGCGGATGAACCGGCAGGATGTAAGCGAAATTCCGGTTTCCTCAAAGACCTCCCGGCGGACTGCGTCGTCGGGATGCTCCCCGAATTCAATATGCCCCCCGGGAATGCACCACATGCCCTCAAAGGGTGTATGGGCCCGTCTGGCCAGCAGCAGCTTATCCCCGGATTCATTCAGCACAATCGCCCCTACGGTTGCTCGTATGTGATTCATGGCACCCCCCTCAGAACAAAATCAGCATTACCATCTATGCATGTACCGGTAAACTCAGTACAATCATGCTATGAAAAGTGCACTCGTGTCTATCATCGGTAGACCTTCTACCGGAAAATCGTCCCTGATGAACGCTCTGTGCGGTCAGAAAATTGCCATCATCTCCCCCTCCCCGCAGACCACCAGGAATGCAGTGCGGGGCATCTATACCGATCACCGGGGGCAGCTGCTCTTCATCGACACTCCGGGGTACCATAACTCCCAGAAACGGTTCAACCTGCATCTCCAGCAGATTGCCCTGGAGGGAATCCAGGACTCAGACCTGATCCTCTACGTCACCGATGCCGTGCGGCAGCCTGGAGAGGAGGAGCAGTGCATCCTGAAGCTGCTGAAAGCCTCGGCTGTTCCCAAGATTGCCGTCATCAATAAATGCGACCTCCCCAGGGCAAGGCCCAAGGCAGCGGAGTCGGCGGCTGCCGAAGCGCTCGGCGACATCCCTGCAGTGCACACCTCTGCGGTAACCCGATCCGGGCTGACGGAACTGCTTGACACCCTCTTTGCGATGGCGCCTGAGGGCGAGCCCCTGTATCCGCAGGACTATTACACCGATCAGCCTCCGGAATTCCGGGCGGCGGAGATCATCCGGGAGCAGGTGATCAACCGGGTGTCCCAGGAATTGCCCCATGCCGTCTATGTGGAAATTGCCGATATGGAGGCGGATGAAACAGCCGGAAAACTCTGGATCCGCGGATTCATCTATGTTGAGAAGGAATCCCAGAAGGGGATTATTGTAGGCAAGCGGGGCACGATGATTCAGGCTGTCCGGCGGTCCTCCCAGAAGGAGCTCGCCAGGATTTTTCCCTACTCCATCCAGCTGGACCTCCGGGTGAAGGTGCAGCCGAAGTGGAGAAAAAATGAGCAGGTGGTAGATAGAATTCTGAACTACCGATAGGGCTCAAACAGGGGCAGGATTTTTTCTCTGCCGCACGTCTTGATAAAGTTCGCCAGTCTCGGGCCCCGGTCCTTTCCGATGAGCACCTGATAGCAGCCGAGAAACAGCTCCTTGGGCTCGCATCCGGCGCTGTGAGCCGCTTCATAGATCGCTTCCGAAAGCTGCTTCTCATCGTATGCATCAAGCTGCTCAATCACCGGTAAAAGGGAAGCTGCCGCGGTTCTGACCGGGCCGCTGATCTCCGGGGCGGTCTCTGCGGGGGAGCGCAGGGAGAACCGGAAATCCTCGGGAGCGTAGAGACGCACCCAGTTAGCGGCACAGATGCAGCGCCGGCGAAGCTTCTCTTTCTGATCTTCCCGGAGAGCCGGCAGGGATGCCATTACCTGTTCGATATCGCCGCTGTGGATCTGGATGAGATTGCACAGATGCCTGATGGGAATCTGATAGGGCATCTCCTGAGCAGGCCTGTCCACCTGGGAAAGCTCATAGATCCGTGACTCCTTAGCGCGGCGCTTCTCTCCGACCTCCTGAGCTCCGTAGTAGATACGCTCACAGGTATCGTAATCCTCATAGATTTTCAGCACGTCCAGGTCAAAGGAGACGGCGAATTCAGAGTTCGGTTTTGTGCCTGCAAAGAGATACCGGACAATCTCCGGCTGATAGATCTCAAGCACTCCCGCAAGGTCCACCACATCTCCGCTGGAGGACGATATCTTGCCTCCCCGGCCTTTGATCCTGATGAAATCATACTGGAATGAGTAGGGAGCTGTTCCGCCGAAGACCTCCACGACACGCTTGGAGGTATCAAAGGATCCTCCCTGGGAATGATGGTCCTTCCCGGCCGGTTCGAAATCCACTTCCTCATACGCCCAGCGCATCGGCCAGTCCGCCCGCCAGGGCAGCTTCACCCCCGAGGCGGTCCCCAGATCAAGAGTCTCCTGCTGCCCGGTCTCGAGACAGCGGTAGGTGATCTCCCATGCCCCGTCCCAGGAGAGTACTTCGGTGGTATCCTTGTCGGTGAAGGAACTGAACACGGAGACGGGCATCCAGTCCTCCGGCAGCGGCTCGCTGCGGTGCTCGTTGAGATATTCCCGGATCTGATCGCGGTGCTCCAGGGCTGTACGGATCTGCCGGGCATAAAATGATCTGCGGTAGCGCTCGGCCTGATAGATATATTCAGGGTTCACCCCCACCTCCGGGAGCAGATCCTCCAGGGGCTTTTCATTCGCCCGGGCGTAGTTTTCATAGGTGCCGGCAGTGTCCGGCACCAGGGTGATCGGCTTTCTCAGGCATGACTCCAGAAGCTTCCGGTCCGGCATGTTCTTCGGGACTTTCCTGAATACATCATAGTCATCCCAGGAATAAATGAAGCGAACCGACTTACCCGCATCCTTCAGGGCGCGGGTTATCAGCTCAACTGAGATGATCTCGCGGAAATTTCCAATGTGCACCGTCCCGGAGGGGGTAATCCCGGATGCACAGACATATACGTCCTTCTCACCCCGCCGGCGGATAATGTTCTGGGCATGGATATCTGCCCAGTGTACCGGCTGGTCATGTTTTTTGCTCATGATCGTGAGTATATCCGGCCGGCGGGTTATGTGCAACAGGCTTCAATCCGGTCAATGAGCGCCCGTGCATATGCCGGAATATCCGGAGGCCTTCTGCTTGAGACCAGATTTCCGTCAACCACTACGGGTTCATCCTTCCAAATCGCTCCGGCATTCACCATATCGTCCCTGATGCCCGGCGTGCTGGTAACCTCCCTGCCCGGGAGGATTCCCGCTGAAATCAGCACCCATCCGGCATGACAGATCTCGCCGATGACTGCCTGTTTTTCATCCATTCCCCGGACAAAGGCAAGGAGTTCACCGAACCTCCTCATTTTGTCCGGAGCCCAGCCCCCGGGAACCAGCAGGGCATCAAAGTCCCGCACCTTGGCGTCTCCGTAGGCGATATCCGCTGTTACGGAGGTGCCGTATTTTCCTCGATACACCTCACCGGGAACTGCTCCGGCAGTCACCATCTCAGCCCCCTCTTCAATCATCCGGTAGTAGGGATACCAGAATTCAAGATCCTCGTAGTCATGATGAACCTCCGTAATAATTCTTCTTCCAGACAGTCTCATAGAAACACCTCCTCCATCTGCTTGTACAGTCCCGCAAGATACCGGATCCGGGAGATATCAGTCTCCGGGGGCACTCCCCCGGCTGCTCCGACTATCACGTTGGGCTCACAGCAGGCCTCTTCGGCAATATACTGGGCCATTTTCTTGAAGTCACGATGCTCCCATGACGGGAGCAGGGTCTCCTGGGGCAGTCCGCCCCACAGCAGCACATGTTTTCCCGCTATGCTCCTGGCTTTGGTCATCATGGTATCGCCCTGGGGCGGGCAGCAGACACCCTCAATGCAGTCGACCCCGGTCTCGGAAATCTCATGGAGCAGTCCTCCGGCACAGCCGCTGACCCGGACAAACAGCTGAGATCCCCTGGCATGCACGTCCACTGCGGCACGCCTCAGCAGACTCCTCCAGCTGCCGCCTCCGGAACCTTCAGGATCGATGGAGCCGCGCAGCAGATAGACTCCCCCCTTGCTGCGCTCCAGCATCTCTTCCGAATAATCCCAGGGCAGATCTGCTATTCCGCCTTTCTGCACCGCTGTATGACCTTCCACCACCCATGGATAGAGCTCCAGCTGTTCATACAGCTGCTGCAGAGAGGCCGACGACAGCGCATCCGGAAGCGACCGGTCCGCTTTCCGTTGAGTATACCAGCGTGAGAGATCTAGGATGAATGGGGGAAACCCCCGTCTGCTGTCTTTCATATCATCAGCTCCTGGCTGTCTCTAATATACTGAGGGCTCATAGTTAAAAGCAAATTTATATTGACCCGTCCGGGCTGAGCAGTACAATAGACATATGATGCAGAAACGGATCTGTCTGCTTTTATGCCTCGCTGCCGCCGCGGTGCTTGCCGCCGAACCCTTCGAAACCGGAATTGCCTCATGGTACGGCGGAGAGTTCCACGGCCAGCTGACCGCCAACGGCGAAATCTTTGACACCTTCCGGATATCAGCGGCGCATCAGACGCTTCCCTTCGGAACAGTCGTCAGGGTAGTGAATACGCAGAACGGTCTCAGCGTGGATGTGCGGGTCAACGACCGGGGGCCCTTCATGAAGGACCGGATCATCGATCTCTCCTTTGCGGCGGCCCAGAAAATCGAAATGGTCGCTCCGGGAACGGCGGAGGTGGAACTGTATCTGCTCCATGCGCCGGATGAGCCCGAGGACCGCTACCGCCGGATCCCTGATGATGCGCAGCTGCTGCGCATACAGACCGGCGCATTCTCCTCCCTGCAGGGCGCACAGCAGACTGCATCGGTGCTGGAGCAGCAGGGGCTGACGGCTGAAATCATTGAGGGGACTGACGGACTGTTCCGGGTTTTTGCAGCAGACATCCCAGCAGAAGCACTGGAGCGCACGATATCTCAGCTGGAGGAACTGGGGTTCTCCAGTGTACTGATTCGGGTTCAAAAAAGGGGGAGTCAGTGACTCCCCCAAGCAACTAGAAACAAAATACTTTAAGGAACCTTAATACTAATCAAACTGCAGACTCATGTACACCCCATGGACAAAGGATTCATCTGCCATATTTTCTCCTGCCGTCATGAACGAAGCCCGGTACCCCGCATTCAGGAAATCAAAGAAGGAGATTCCCCCTTCCGCACCGGCGGCTGCAAACCACTGCTCTTCGCCGCTGTTCGTGTTTGCATCCCGTCCGTCAGTGTATCCGCAGTCGAAAAACAGATGGAACCGCGGATAGAGGCGGTCTGCGAATACCTCAGGACCGACGAATCTGACGTCAAAATTGTTTACCGCAGTCAGAGAACCCGCCCGGGAGAGCCGTTCAAGACCGCGCATATGTGAACCGAGGGCAAATTCATTCTGGGCATACATCGGCACGCCGCTTTCAAAGCCGAACACCCGGTCTGCCCGGATTCGGTTCGCCAGGTAGACTGAAACCAGGTTCCTGCCCTGCTGAGTCCGGCTGGCATACAGGGGGTAATACCCCTTGATGCTGGCGGTTATCATGGAGAAATCGGTCTCTCCTGTCCCGCGGTTCCCGAGCCATCCGGGGGCATACCAGTACTCAGCCCGCAGCACCGCACCGGCAGGAACAATCCCGTCATAGCGCACGCCGTCGAGGGCAGCCCCTCCGATCAGGGCATGGGAAATAATCCCGTCGCCGTCAGGAAACACTGCAAGGTCCGGACTTTCATAGACCGTGCCCTCGGTATCGGTCATGTGCTCCCACCGTCCGCTGTACCCGGCGTAAAGGCTGAAAAAATCCCGTCCGGTCCAGCTGCTGCTCAGCAGTCCCTGAGAGAAGATTACTTCCCACCGGGCGTTCCAGAGGCTGACTGCATCGCCTTCATACGGAGGGGTCTCCTCCTTGCCGTCAGTACCCTTCCAGATGTTTCGGCTCATATACCCGCCGCCGGCTCGAAGGGTCACGGAGGTCATATGTCCAGGAATGAGGGTGAGACCGGTATACCGGCCTCCCGCAGTCAGCGATGCGGGAACGGTACCTCCGAGCACATCGGGATGGACCTCAATGTCTCCGACTACAGGGCTCAGCTGAGAAAGATCAAATCCGTACGCAGGCATTACCAGCAGACAGCCCAGAGCAAAGGCCAGCAGACCCCGTTTCATATCCCCTCCAGCAGTTTCAAACCAACATGACATATCAGTATATCATGCAGATGCAAAAAAAAGAAAGTGCGCATCCATGCTTCGACGGGAAAATATCTGCGGGCAAACCGGCGGGGCTTTATTGACAGTGCCGGGTTTTTTTCATATATTCACCCTGCAGGGGCTCATAGCTCAGTTGGTTAGAGCAACGGACTCATAATCCGTGGGTCGTAGGTTCAAGTCCTACTGGGCCCATCACACATCCCAAACAAGCCGGATCGATCCTCCGGCTTGTTATCTGCACCACCTTCCGGCGGATACCATGACGGCAGTGATTACGAGACGTACCGGACAGTTTCTCCTGTTTACCCTGGCTATCACCTGGATCCTGTGGTGGATCCTCGCCCTGCTGACAGCATTCGGCCTCTCCTTTTCCTCCCCCGTCGGGATGATGCTTTTTATCCTCGGGGGAAGCGGTCCCACTGCAGCCGCATACCTTGCGGTGCTGAAAACCCCTGAATCCGGATCAGTTCGGCAGTTCAACAGGAGGGTGCTGAAAGCACGGGTCAGCTGGAGGTACTACCTCTTTGCCGCAGCGGCCCCTCCAGCTGCAGGAACGGCGGCGCTGCTGATTACCGGCTCATCTGCCGACCAGATATCCCCTCATCTCTTTGTTCCCCTGCTGCTCTCCTCTGTACTGCTTGGCGGTTTGGAGGAATTCGGGTGGAGAGGCGTGCTCCAGGAAGAGATGCAGCGCTTCATTGCGCCGGGGGTGCTCTCGCTCATCATCGGATGCATCTGGGCGCTGTGGCACCTGCCGCTGTTCTTCATTTCCGGCACCAGCCATGCCGGCAGTTCCTTTGCCCTGTTCACCCTTTCTGCAGTCGGATACAGCGGCATGCTTACCTGGCTGTACCGCAGGACCGGAAGCATCCTGCTGTGCGTGCTCTTTCACGCTTCAATCAATGCCGCAGGCGGCTCCGGCGCGTCAGTCTCCCTGGGGTCATCAGGCCAGCTCATCCACGGGCTGATCCTGCTTGCCGTCGGACTTCCCCTGGCAGTAAGAGCTTCTTCTCCCTAACAGATATTCCGGTATTGGCAGAGCGCCGATGATGCACTACAATACCGGCCATGGGACTCCTCGTATTTCAGAAAACTTCACCCGGTCATGCAAAGCTTCGGTTCAGCTATCCCTGGCGGATCGTATTTCTGCTGTGCTTTGTCCTGTTCATTGCCATACCGATCCAGGCGCAGGAGCCGGTATGGCCAGCCCTGGTGTTAGCCGCCCTCGCTTTCGTTGCCGGACTGTATACTTCAACCTGGATCTTTGACCTTTCCGACAGACCTGAGGTTACCCGACGAAACGGTCTGTGGCCGGTGCTGAAATCTGAAACCTTTGACTTGTCGCATCTTTCCTCCGTGACCCTTGCAGGGGCCCATGACAGCAGTCTGCCCCGTCTGAAAAAGGAGAAGGGTATCATCCGCCTGATTCTCCGCCGCGGCGAGGAGACCCCGGTCACCTTGAGCGTGGAATCTGCGAAGCGGCGCAAGGAGATGCATGCCCTGGCCGATCAGCTCGCTGAGTTCCTCCAGGTTCCGAAGGAGCTTGCCGAACGGCCGTAGCGGGCAGTTATTCCGCAGCCGCAGCTGCGTGCGCGTCTGACCCGCGGTCAAAGACCAGCCCGTAGAGCATGGGTATAAGCACCAGGGTAGTGATCGTCGAGAAAATCAGACCGAAAATAATCGTGCTGGCCATCGGGCCCCACACGACGGAGGACCCTCCGATGCCCGTAGCGGTCGGCAGCAGTCCCATGATAGTGGTCAGGGAGGTAAGTACAATCGGCCTCAGCCGGGTTGAAGCGCCCTGAATCACCGCATCCTTTACGGAACCCCCCTCCTTTCTTCGTTCGTTGATGAAGCTGATCAGCACAATGGCATCATTCACTGCTATCCCCGCCAGGGCAACCCCGGCGTAGATCACCGTGGTAGACAGGGGGGTGCCGGAAACAAAGAGATAGAGAATAACCCCGACAAAAGCAAAGGGAACCGCCAGCAGGATCAGGAAGGGCTGCCGGTAGCTGTTGAACTGCGCTCCGAGAATGATATAGATCAGAAACACCCCCAGGGTGAATAACCGGAAAATATCGATCAGCAGATCCTGAAATTCACTGAACTCTCCTCCCACAAGCAGGGAGGCGCCCGGATACTCCTGTGCCAGCCGATCGTCCCAAGCCGCGGCGACAGCTGCATCAATAGCTCCGAGATCTGCGCTTTCAGCTGCGTCGGCGGTGACGGTTATCTCCCTGCTTCCGTCTACCCGCCTGATATTCCCCAAAGATGATCCGTGCTCCACCGATGCAATACTGGAAAAAGGAATCAGCCGGCCGGCCGCGGCAGGAATCATCATCTGCTCAAGCTGGCTGTAATCCCGCGGCATATCCTGGTTGAACCGCAGAACGACATCAATCTCTTCATTTTTAGAGAAGAAGGTTCCCAGGGGCAGTCCGTCAAACCGAGCTCTGATGAAGCCCCCGATCGTCTCGGCGTCAACTCCCAGAGCTGCGGCGCGTTCCTGGTTCACTCGAATCCGCAGTTCCGGACTGCCCTGAATGAAGTCATCCTCGATATTGATCACCTCAGGATACTCCGAAAGCAGTCCCTGGACAGCCCGGGAGGCTCCGACCAGCTGGGAATAGTCATCCCCGGATATCCGGTAGCTGATCGGCGGGGAGGTGGGAGGTCCCGTCTGAGCTTTCCGAAAGAGCATCTGCTCAGGCCCCGGCAGATAGTAGGTTGCCCACTGCACCTCCAGCATAATATTGTCCACGCTCCTGGTACGCCCTTCATCCTGCTCGATGAGATCAACGGTGATCTGGGCGATATTGGAATTCACGGTGGTTCCGGAACCTCCGGCAGCCGTACCGATGCTGGATCGAATGGCAGTAATATCGCCCTGATCCCGCATGCCGAGGATGACTCGCTCAAACTCTGAGACTAACTCATCGGTCTTTTCAATCGGCGTGCCCGCGGGCATGGTAATATCAATAGTGAAGTAACTGTAGTCCTCAGCAGAAAAAAGATCCTGGTTCAGCATACCCGCAAGGCTGAACGTACCGACTCCCACCATCAGCAGCAGCAGAAGCACCCGCCCTTTATATGCGTAGAACCGGGAAAGCAGCCGCTCATATCGCCTTCGGAATACGATGAACCACCACCCCGGAGAACGCTTCCGCTGCTTCTCCCTCCCCCAGTCCGCAAAATGACTGGGCAGAAAGAACATCGCCTCTGCGGTGCTTACCGCCAGCGCTATGGCCGCTGTAAGCGGTATGACCCGAAGAAATCTCCCGATGGTCCCCGGGATGAGCATCAGCGGGAGAAACGCGGCAATGGTGGTGGCGGTTGCCGCGATTACCGGCAGAACGACCTGGTTGGTCCCGGCAATCGCCGCCTGGCTCCTTGACAGTCCCCGCTGGAGCATCCGGTAGGAATTCTCAATAATTACGATGGCGTGATCGACGATCAGCCCCAGGACCAGCACCAGCGCAAAGAGGGTATTGGTATTGACGGTTTCACCGAGGAGATCCAGGATGAGAAAAGTCAGGGCAAAGGTGATCGGCACCCCGAGGGCTGTGATCATGGCGTTGCGCAGTCCGATGAACAGCCAGAGAATCAGCACCAGCAGCGCCAGTCCCAGGACAGCGTTGACCGTAAGCACTGAAAGACTGGAGGATATCTGCACGGTGGAATCATTGAACAGCGAAAGCGACATTCCCTCGGGAAGCTCTCCTGAGCGCTCATCCACAATACGCTTGGTCCCCTCCACCACGTCTACCGAGCTGCCCCGGGCTTCCTTGGTAACCCGCAGGCTGACGGCACGCTCCCCGTTATATCTGGAAACAGGAGAAAGGGGATTGAACCCGTCGGTCACCCGGGCGACATCATTCACCCTGACCATTCCCCCGGTATCATCTGACCGGCGCAGAATCACCTCGCCGAAATCCTCAACCGATTCAACCGAACCGAAGGTCCGCAGGAGGTACTCGCTGGACTCCGTGGCAAGGGTGCCTCCTGGAATAGTGCGGTTCTGGCCGCTGACTGCCCGAAGTATTTCCGTCTGGGTCAGCCCCAGGGCGGCTATGCGCTGGGAGTCCCCGTCGATAATGATCTGCCGCTCAGGAACTCCCGCAATATCGACATCGCTCACGTCGCTGACCCGAAGGATACGGTCCCTCAGGGAGTTTGCCTCACTCCTGAGGTCTGCATAGGGCACATCTCCGCTGAGGATCACTTCAATCACCGGCAGAAAGTCTGCCGAGGAGAAGTCATCAACCACAGGTGTGAGAATCCCCTCGGGGAGCTCGGCACGGGAGAAGCGGGTCTGCGCCTCCTGGTAAAGGGCCCGGAACTCATCGTTTGAAATGCCTTCATCAAACTCCACCCGGACGACCGAGAGCCCCTCGCTGGTGGTTGAACTTATCCGGCTGAGCCTGCGGATTCCCTGGAATTCATTCTCGACGGGAATGGTAACCGTCGCTTCCATATCTTCCGCGCTCACCCCGGGGTAGGGAACAATAATGTTTACCCAGAAAAAGGGTACTTCAGCGAACTGCTCCTGGGGCAGCCGGACAATGCTGAATACCCCCAGAATGATGAGCGCAGCCATCAGGATATTCACGAGCACCGGATGCTGTACTGAGAACCTTCCGATGCTGAAGCGCTGATGATCCGGGGAGGGAATCTGGTTCTGGTCCATACGCCTCTCCCCCTACTGCGTCCGGGGTCCTGTGACGACCCGGTCTCCGTCCTGCATCCTCGTGAGTCCGCTGGTAATCACCTCCTCATCCAGGAGGTCAATACCGGACTCCGCAGGTGCTACAGCAGAGAAATCACCGTGGCGGTCAAGCACCTCCACTGCAGTCCAGCGGGCATGTTCTCCCCGGAGGAGAAACACCCCCGGGGTCCCCTCCCGCTCTACCACCGCTTCTGCGGGAACCACAGTCTGAACCGGGACATCTTCCCGGAAAATCGTCACATTTGCAGAGACTCCGGACCGCATCACCTCCGGGGCCGGATTGGGAAAGTCGACAAGCACCTCCCAGCTTCCAGTCCGCTGGTCACTGCCGGCGCTCACAGCGGCAACCCGGCCTTCGGCTGTATACTGCCGGCCTGCGGCAGTCACAGTGATTTCCGATCGGTTCCCCGGAGCGATCAGGAATATCTGATTCTGTCCCACCGGCAGTGATATCCGCAGCTCCCTGAGGTCAATAATGCGGGCAATCTGTTCTCCCGGCTGAATCTGGTCGCCGATTACCAGATTGGAACGTTTCTCGGCAATACCCCCGCTGATGGGAGCAGTGATTCGGGCGGCCTCCAGAGCTTCCCGTGCCTGAGAAAGCTGCGATTCAATGCCGGCATGGTTTGCCTCAGCCTGATCCAGCTGGGTTCTTGATATCGCCCCCTGATTGAACTGTCTGCGCCGAGTTTCAAGGTCTGCTGCACTGGAAGCAAACTGACGTTCCAGCTGCACCACGTTCAGCCTGGATACGGTATCGTCAAGCCGTAAAAGCACTTCTCCCTGCTGAAGGGTATCTCCCAGTTCAAAGGCTATTTCGGTTACCGTTCCCCCGGTCTTGGCTCGAATCACCGCTTCCTGTCTTCCGGCAACCGTACCGCTGCCGGTAATCCGGTCGCGGAGCACTGCCTCATGAGGCCGGACCGTGGAAGCGACAAAGGGCGCGAACTCAGTAGCCCTGCTTACATCATCTGCATCCCCGTCGGCGGTGCCGCTGCATCCTGACAGCAGCGCCGCAAGCACTGCTGTCAGGATGCACACCGAAATTCGGTATTTTATCACTGTGTATCCCCCATCACATGCACCATATCTGAATATGTTACATGCTGTCCAGTATACAGGAAACAAAAAAACCGGTAAATAAGGAACTATGGGTTTTCCTTCTGTTTTCGTACTGTCGGCATTCCGTTAATAAGATCCTGGACCGTAGCATCTTCGGTCTCCTGCAGTGCCGCCCGAAGCATCCTGGCCGCCAGCACATGCCCGGAGGTTTGCGCCGTATCCCGCTGCCCGCGGACCCCGTAGAGCACCTTCAGTGCATCCCGGATCTTCAAATCCTCCAGCGGACGGGCAGGGACGTAGCTGCGTCCCGATTTGTCGACCCGGATAATAAATCCAGAATCCTCCAGAATGCTCACATACGAGGCCAGCTTCTCCCCGGGAAGGGAAAGCCGCAGGGACAACTCCTTTACGCTCACCGCCCCCTCCCCCCGTTTATAGGACCGGGAAATCTCAACCAGGATATCGATCCCGTGGGCAAGGAGCTCAGAGGGGGTCTCCGTCAAGTCGGATGCGCTGTGACGGTTCGGCTGATACTGATGCACGTAGGAGACCTCGACCCCGAGAAAAATAATGATCCAGATTAGATAGACCCACAGCAGGAAGACCAGCACCGTGGCAAGGGAACCGTAGATAATCGAATAGGTGAGCACCTGATTCACAAACCAGGTAAACAGCGCGTTTGATATCTGAAAGAGCAGCACCCCGGTTACCGCCCCCAGGGCGGCGCTGGCGACCTTTACCTTTGTGTTGGGAACCATCAGGATCAGAAAAAAATGGACCAGAAACATGAACACCCAGGGGGAGACCAGGCGCATGAATCGGATAATGAAATCCACCTCCTCCACACTGACGAAAAGCTCCCGCCTGACCAGGGTGGTCACACTGACATATGCGCTCAGCAGCAGCGTGCTCACCACGAGCACGGTGATGAACCGGGACATGCGCACCAGCATATTGGAGTGCAGGGAGGTGCGGTAGATATGGTTGACCGTCATCCACACCCGGTTGAGCAGAAACACCGATGTAACCATAAACGACACCAGCCCCACCACTCCGAGCCCTCCGGCATTGATCAGAAACCCCTCAATCGCCTGGGCGAATCCCGTCTCGGCTGCTTCCCCGAAGTGCACAAGCACATATTCCTGAAGATAGTTCTGCACCTCCGTAAGGGTGCCGAAGGCTGAGAGCAGCGCCATGGTAAAGGCCAGAAAGGGAACCATGGATATCAAAGTGGAATACACCACCCCGGAGGCGAGAATCATCACCCGGTCGCGGCTGAAGTGGAAGGCCACTTCACGGGCAAAGACGACCGCACGCCGAAGGGTTTCTGCTGTCTGATGGCGCTTATACATATCTGGCATTGTACCGCAACCTTGAATGCATGTACACTGCAGGATATATATAATTGACAGGCTTCCTTCATCCCGTTAGATTCAGGGCTTAGGAGCTGACATAATGGAACACTGGGCAGCAGCATATCTTCAAGGCCTTCCGACCTCTGTACTGATTCTGTTCATTGCCGCAGCGCTCTATGTACTGAGCAAGGGAGCGGACATCCTGGTCCATGAAGCGGTAAGCCTTTCTGTCCGCTGGAATATTCCGAAGGTCCTCATCGGAGCCACCGTGGTAAGCCTCGGCACGACCCTGCCTGAAGCGAGCGTCTCCGTGGCGGCAGCGGTCAGCGGAAACCCGGACATCGCCCTGGGAAATGCCGTCGGCTCCATCATCTGCGATACCAGCCTGATCATCGGGATCGCCGCTTTAATCAGGCCGCTGCCGGTTCAGCGCTCCATCACCGACCGTCAGGCATGGATCCACCTCGGATCAGCCCTGCTTTTAGCGGGGATCGCCCTGCCCTGGGGCAGCATCAGCCGGGGCCTGCGCCAGTCCGGCACCGTCCCCCAATGGAGCGGATTTCTGTTCCTCCTGCTGCTGGCAGTATATATCTACCGGACAATTAAGAAGGCGCGCAGCAGTGACGGGGATCTCCTGAGAGAAGAGGGGGAGCACCCTGATACGTCCCCGACCCCGGTTGCGGCTCTTAAGCTTCTGCTGGGTCTTGCTCTGATTATTGGATCCTCACGGATGCTGATTCCCTCAGTGGAAATCACGGCAATCCGGGCGGGAATTCCGCAGTCGATTATCGCGGCTACTCTGGTGGCTTTCGGCACCTCCCTGCCTGAACTGAGCACCGCCGTGGCCGCTTCCAGGAAAGGGCACGGGGAACTGGCAATCGGCAACATCATCGGGGCGGACATTCTCAATGTGCTGTTCGTGGTAGGGGCCGCCGCTGCGGTCACCCCCCAGGGACTCACCGTGCCGCCCAAGTTCTACTGGTTCCACTTTCCCGTAATGATCGCCGTGGTCTTGATATTCCGATTCAGCATGCTCTCCCGCAGCAGGACCGTCGGCAGAATCACCGGTGCGCTGCTGGTGCTGTTCTATCTCGCCTACATCCTGCTGAGCTTTACGGTCATTTCCTGACGCGCTGACTGCACCACTGGATCACCTCGGTGAGCACTTCCTCGCGGTTGGTCTCCTGAAAGAGCTCATGCCGGGCCTGGTCATAGAGCCTGAGGGTCACGTCCTTCAGCCCCAGCTGTTTAAACTGATCATGGACGCGCCTCGGCCCCTTTGAAAATTTCCCCACCGGATCTTTCGTCCCGCTGATAATCAGCACGGGAAGCTCCCGGGGAATACGGCTGAGGTTTTTTTCGTCATGAATCCGCTGCAGCCCCTCCAGCAGGTCCCGGAACATTGCCGAGGTGCAGATAAAGCCGCACAGCGGATCCTCCACATACCGGTCTACTGCCCGGCTGTCCCTGCTGAGCCAGTCAAAGGGGGTCCGGTTGGGCCGGAAGGGCCGGTTATAGGATCCGAAGGTCATCGCATCAAGCCGTCGGTCCCGATGCTTGGGTCCGTAGGCTTTTATATGCCGTGCTGCGATGAGCTTTCCTGCATGTCCCAGAATGCCCGGACTGGCTGCGGTACCGCTGAGGACTGCCGCATCATACAGCTCCGGATGAGCATACATCATCGTACGGGCAAGAAATGATCCCATGCTGTGGCCGATGATGATCAGCGGCAGATCGACGACATATTCACTGGCAATAAATCTTCCGAACTGATGCACCGCATCTGCTGCACAGTCCCATCCCCCGCTCTCGGCAAAAAATCCCAGATCATCCTCTGAGGCGGCGGTCCTCCCGTGCCCGGGAAGATCCTGGGCATACACCGCAAACCCTGCCTCGGCAAACCGCTTTCCCGCCAGATCATATCGTTCGGCGTGCTCAGCCATGCCGTGGACAATCTGCACCATTCCCCGGAGCGTATCTCCGACCGGCTTCCAGACATAATAATTGAACGGGCCGGCTCCCCCCGGCGGGGTATAACGTGCGCTTTCCATTTATGAGTCCCTCCATGGGCGGTTCACCACCCTACCAGTAAAACCTCCCGGAAGCTGTTTGGGAACAGCTGATGCGGCTGTTTTCTGCTCATCCCGTTCAGAGAGGGTATCAGATGATAACGATCTGTATCCGTTCCCCGGTCACCTCACTGGTGATATCCGCAACTACCGTATCGGCGAGCTGGTCAGCTGATCGGACGATCTTCTCAAGGTCTATCCCGTGCTCCTCCATCTCGTCCCGGGCCTCCCGGGGAATGAACTGCTCCGTCCACCGCACCAGAGCGAAGGGAACGGCGACATTGAACTTCGGTTTCTCTGAGCCCTCTTCGGTAATGATGAATTTCAGTTTCCTGCCCCCGCTGCGGGGCGTCTGCTGCTGCTTTTCCTGATCCCCCGCCGCCTGGAGCAGCTGTGATGCCTCCTCGGCAGTAATTTTCCCCTGTTCAAGCATCTGCAGGATTTTCATCTTCTCGTCCATTGCTCATCTCCCCGCGCAGCATACTGACTGCCTGCGCTGCGGTAATTTCTCCCTGATCAAGCCGCTGGAGCACATCGATTCTGCGCTGTGATTCGGCTTCCTTCGACTTCGCCTCATATCCGAGACGCTCAATTACCCGGTCCAGCATGCCCCGAACGGTGGTGTACGACACCCCCAGCAGTTTCTCCATTTCCCTGATGGACCCTCTGGAGCGGATAAACTTCACCACAAATTCCCGGTCCTCCGGCGGCAGCCTTCCCAGCCTGTCCAGTGAAGGCCTGAAATCCCCGGTAATGCTTACCCGGCAGTCCGGACAGCGGTATTCGCTGACATGAAGAGGGCCTGAACATACCGGACACGTCTGCAGCTGCTGGTTCATATCGCACCTCCTTTTATTATTTTAATTACTTACTTAATAAATGTCAATTTTATTATCTTAATTATCAATAATTTTAATAGACCCATTAACATATCAACTGTGAATTCTCCGCTGTACCCATCGCTGTTTTTCTGCTATGGTTACAGCCATGAGATACGGTGTAGTGGCGGACATCCATGGAAGCAGAAAAGCCCTGACAAAGGCTTTGCGGCTGCTGGAATCGCTGCGCATAGACACGCTGCTTGCAGCAGGTGATATCGTATTTGATGCAGCAGGATCAATCGCCGAGATGCTGGAGCAGGCTCCCTTCACGGTCCTGGCGGTCAGGGGCAACTGCGACAGCGGCGGTTCAGGTCTGATCGAACTTCCGGAGTTTCGGCTTTTTCCCTTTGCAGGCAGACAGATCTTTATGACCCACGGACACCGGAGCACAGCCGGTGAAGCGCTGGGACTGTTCCCCGGGGACATCTGCATCACCGGCCACACCCACACTCCTGTGCTGCAGCGCACCCGCAGCGGGATCATCAGCCTGAATCCCGGATCTGCCGCACATCCGAGGGGAGGCAGCACCCCCAGCCTGGGGATCATCGAGGCAGATTCTGTCAGCATCTACAGCATCCGCTCAAAGAAGGTGATGAAATCCCTCTTCCTGGAGCAGACGGAAGCAGCTTTTCAAAACAGAAAAAAATTATAATATTTATGCAGTAAAGGCTGTACAATATCAAATATTTTTGTATAATTATCGATTACCAGCATATAGGCTGTATATTTATTCATAACTAAGAAAGGAACGTGCTATGATACAAGCAGGAATTATCGGAGCCTCCGGTTATACCGGAGGTGAACTCATCAGACTGCTGAGCCTTCACCCCTATGTGCAGCTTGAGACGATCACTTCCCGGAGCCTTGCGGGCACAGCAGCACCCGAGGTATACGGAAGTCTGCGCGGGGTGTGCGATCTTGAATTCACCAGCAGCTCCGTCAGGGAGACGGCAGCCGCATGCGATGTGATATTTCTCGCCCTCCCCCACGGAGTTGCATCCCGGGAGATCACTGAATCCGTTCTGCAGGATACAGTGGTCATCGACCTGGGAGCAGATTTCAGGCTCCATGACCCGGAAATCTATCAGCAGTGGTACCGGACAGACCACGGCAGTCCCCACCTGCTCCCCCAGGCAGTCTACGGTCTACCGGAGCTGCACAGAGCACAGATTGCATCAGCACAGCTGATCGCCAATCCCGGCTGCTACACCACCGCTTCAATCCTTTCGCTGGCGCCGCTGTTCAGCCGGAAGCTGATCCATCCTGCATCGGTGATAATCGACGCAAAATCGGGAGTGAGCGGAGCCGGACGGACGGCAAAAACCGGTCTGATGTTCTGCGAATGCGACGAGAACTTCAAGGCCTACGGCGTCGCCTCCCACCGTCATACCCCGGAAATTGAACAGGAGCTTTCCCTGGCTTACGGAGAGTCGGTGCAGCTGACCTTCACCCCCCATCTGGTTCCGATGAACCGGGGAATTCTCACCACCTCCTATGCTAAGCCGACAGGAGGAGCCTCCATGGAGGAAGTGCGCAGCTGGTATGAGGAGTTCTACCGGGATGCGCCCTTTGTCCGCATCCTGCCGGAGGGCGTCTTCCCGGAAACCCGCTGGGTCAAGGGCAGCAACTACTGCGATATCGGCATCGCCCAGGACAGCCGTACCAGAAGACTGATCGTCGTCGCTGCAATCGACAACCTGGTCAAGGGTGCTTCGGGACAGGCCGTGGAGAACATGAACATCCGGTTCGGCCTGGAGGAGACCGTCGGGCTGACCCAGGGAACCGTGTTTCCTGCATAATAGAACCAATTTTTTCGGGAGAATCCTATGAAACAGATAACCGGGGGCATTACCGCCCCCAAGGGATACACCGCCTCAGGGACTGCCTGCGGCATCAAAAAAAAGAACCTGGATCTGACGCTGATCGCCAGCACCAGTCCTGCCCAGGCTGCCGGGGCGTTCACCACCAACCGGGTAAGCGCCGCTCCGGTCCATTGGGACCGGCGGATCATCCGGGAGCAGGGCGCCGTCAGGGCGATTGTTGTAAACAGCGGCAACGCCAATGCCTGCACCGGGGCGCAGGGAGCGGAGGATACCAGATCCATGGCGGAACTCACCGCAGAGGCGCTGCAGATTTCAGCGGATGAAGTGCTGGTCTGCTCCACCGGGGTGATCGGTGTTCCCCTGCCGATGGACAAGCTCGCACCGGGAATCCGCAAGGCGGCTTCCGTCCTTGATGATTCACCGGATTCAGCACGGAGAGCTGCCGAGGGGATTCTCACTACCGACACCACGGTCAAGGAGATCGTCCTTGAGACGGACGTGGAGGGAGTGCCGGTTCGGATTGCCGGAATTGCCAAGGGATCCGGCATGATCCATCCCGACATGGCCACCATGCTTGCATTTACGGTCACCGACGCGGCGCTTGAACCGGGACTGCTCCAGAAGCTGCTGAATGAAAGCCTGGAGGACTCCTACCACATGATATCCGTCGACGGGGACACCAGCACCAATGACACAGTGCTCGCCCTGGCAAACGGAGCATCCGGCGCCCCGGTAATCAGCGAGTCATCCCCGGGGTATACCGCCTTCGCCGAAGCGTTCAGGGCAGTGCATACCTGCCTCGCCAAGGAGATTGTCCGGGACGGTGAAGGAGCAACCAAGTTTCTGGAGGCCCGGGCTGCCGGTGCGGCGACCAAGGGTGATGCGAGAAAACTGGTGAAGTCGGTGATCACCTCCAGTCTGGTGAAGACTGCCCTCTTCGG
>PWKH01000112.1 GCA_003559765.1 Spirochaetaceae bacterium | reverse complement strand
GATGATATCCTGCGCCTGGGTCCCGGTAACGTACTCCTGAAGCTGGGATATCACTTCACTGGAGCCGATTTTCTGGAGCTTGTCTACGATCCGCAGAATATCGGGGCCTGCTTCCCGGATGCCCAGGGTTTCAAGAAAGGCGTTGAACACTCCCCGGTGGGAGATATTGATGGTGAATTCCGGCAGGCCGAGGTTCGTGAGCGCCTGATGCATGAGAAAAAGAATTTCAAAATCCGCCGAGACATGATCAATTCCCACAATGTCGAAGTCGCACTGGTAGAACTCACGGTAGCGGCCCTTCTGGGTATTCTCCCCCCGCCACACCTTGTCGATATGGTAGCGCTTGAAGGGAAGGGAAAGCTCATTGACATGGGCCGCCATGAACCGGGCGAAGGGCACGGTGAGATCAAACCGCATGGCCACTTCCCGTTTCCCGTGGTCCCGAAAAGCGTAGACCTGCTTGTCCGTCTCGCCTCCGCCCTTACCGAGGAGCACATCCCGGTATTCGAGCACCGGAGTATCGATGGGGACGAATCCGAAGGAGGAGAAGGTTTCGGTCAATGAATGAATGATCTCCTGTCTGGCCAGCTCCTGCTCAGGCAGGGCATCCCGGAACCCCTTGAGCACTCTGGGTTCTATCATAGTACAACTCCTTGCAAAAATGGTGTATCAGCACTTGAAGCTTTCGGCTGTTCAGTATTACAGTATAGTATCTGAAATACAGGTTATCTTCAATAAGGGAAGTGAGAAGCATAGATGTTACTGCGATACTCAACGAATGCATCGGGAAAACAGAAAAAAGTAGCAAAGGTATACACGAAGGACGAGCACGGCATTGATGCGGGACTGATTGATCCGAAGGCCGTGATGATTGTAAAAAAACTGCAGGAAGCCGGATTCGAAAGCTATATCGTCGGCGGTGCAGTCAGGGACCTGCTCATCGGCAGAATCCCCAAGGACTTCGACATCGCCACCGAAGCCAGACCCCGGCAGATCAAGCGGCTTTTTTGGAACTCCCGGATCATCGGGCGCCGGTTCAAGCTGGTGCATATCCATTTTCCCGATAAGATTTTCGAAGTCTCCACCTTCCGAGCGCTGGAGTCTCCCGAGAACGGGGAGGGGAACAACTTCTACGGAACCGTCGAGGAGGATGCCCGCAGAAGGGACTTCTCCGTGAACGCCCTCTACTACAGTCCGGTCGATCAGATACTGGTGGACTACGTTGATGCGATGAAGGACATGAAAAGCGGGGTAATCAGGTCGATTCTGCCTCTGGAGTCAACCTTCCTGGAGGATCCGGTGCGGATGGTCCGGGGAATAAAATACGCGGCCATGACTGGCTTCTCCATGAAGTTCTCCCTGAAGCGGGCGATCAGGCGCCACAGCTCCGAACTTGCCCGGGCATCCTCATCCCGGATGACCGAAGAGGTGTTCAAACTGCTGCAGTCAGGCTGCAGTGAAGAGATCGTCAGGCAGCTGGTGGATATGAAGCTCTTTGTGTATGTGCTTCCGGTTATCAGTGAGCTGATTCATTCTGGAAAGCATATCTCACTGAGCCGCCGGTTCTACGAATCCCTCAGCGAGCTTGACCGGAGGATTGCCTCCGAGGAGGATCAGGTGAGCCGTGAGCATATGCTCACCTATCTGGTGAGACCTTTTCTGCTGATCCCTGAGGAATATGAAAGTCCTATGGAGCTGTTTCGGGAGCTGTTCTCAGATATGAAACGGCTGATCCATCCGATCACTCCGCCGAATATCGAAGTGGAGAAGGCCGTCGCCCTGGTGTTAGATCAGGAGGCGATCAAGGTGCCGAAGCATGCGGTGCGCAAACCGAAATCCCAGGTTACCCGGTATCACGGGAAGCGGGATGACCGCTCAGGCCGCAGAAGGGGGGGAGGGAAGAAGAAGCCGAAGCCCCAGCAGAAGCCGAAATCCTAGGTCCAGTCATCGATTTCAATATGCACCTGATTGACGATGATTCCGCCGTAGCGCTCGAGATTGTCGGCAATATAGCGCTGAAGCTCCTTGAGGACGTTTGAGATCTGGGACTTCATGGGAACTTTCAGCTTTATCGTAAGGGTGTATCCCTCGGGTTCGTTTTTCACCAGCACCTTCTTCACTTTGATAGTTTCATCGAATTCATCAAGACAGTGGACTACCATCTGGCCGAGGGCCGCCTCGGAGATGGTGATGCGGCCTCGTTTGCCGAACTCCGGGCGTACAATGGTCTTTTCAAATACCTTGCGGTGCCACGGAAGGGGCAGGCGCTTCTTGAAGAAGATACGCATGGAGTCGTAGACGATCTGGGGATAGTTCCGGGTGATCTCGATGGTGGGCACCGGGATGACATGCTTGCCCTCGCTGTTGCGGATCTGCACCGCCGTTTCGATCTCCTCCTTGGAGGCGAATTCCTCAATCTTGAAGATCTGGGACGGAGCCGGAAGCTTCAGCCTGGAGGCAATTTTAATCACCATCCGCTCGGATGTTCCCAGTATCAGAATCCGCTTGAAACGGTGCTTCTGCAGTGCTGATATCACCTCTTCGCGCTGCTCCTCGTTGTCGAAGAGGGCAGTCTTGATCGCCTTGAGAAACACCTGTTCACGCTTGGCGGACTTGCCGGCAATGATCTTATCTCCCATGATCAGCAGTCCGTCATCAATAATCAATTCAATTCCGTATTTCTCGGCCACCAGCTTCGAGCGGAAGCTTTTTCCGGTTCCGCTTCTGCCTACGAGACCGTATACGGTCTTTCCCTTCACTTTCCAGATGAATTTACGAAACACATTATCCATAGTGAGCTCCATCATATACGCAGACCCAGCTTATGAAAACACATTGTATCTGAAAACCGGATAAATTGCATCAGCTTTCCCGTAAGACAGGCGTGCAGTTGTTTACACTTCCGGCCCTGCTCTTTATAATGGGATCTACGCGTACAAAACGAAGGAGACCTACTGCTCATGCTGCAACAGAGGACTTTCAGACGGGGGGGGATTCACCCTCCCGATAAAAAACGTTTGACCAGCCGACAACCGATTACTGCCTGCGCGAATCCTCCCACTGCGGTGATTCCCTTTTCCCAGCATCTCGGTGCTCCGGCAAATCCCCTGATTTCCAAGGGGGATGTGGTCATGGCCGGTCAGAAAATCGGAGAATCCAGCGGATTCATTTCCGCTCACATCCATACTCCGGTAGGCGGAGAGGTGAAGGAGATTACATCGATCTTTATTCCGGCGGGCTTTTCCGTTCCTGCGGCAGTGATTGCCGTAGACGAGGAGAGCGCCTTCCAGGAAGAACCCCGTTCTGCGCAGGAGTTAGACTCCCTGACCCCTGAGGAGATGCACAGCCGCGTTCAGGAAGCGGGAGTCGCGGGAATGGGGGGGGCTGCGTTTCCCGCCCATGTCAAGTTTAAGATCCCCAAGGGAAAGCATGCCGAATACCTGATCATCAACGGGGTTGAATGCGAACCCTATCTCAACGCCGATAACCGTCTGATGCTGGAGCATGCCGAGGAGCTGTTAATCGGCACCGAATGGATCCGTCGGATGACAGGAGCAGGCCGGGTGGTTATCGGGATTGAGGCAAACAAACCCGAGGCACTAGCGGTAATGCGTGAAGCCTGCGGACGCCTCGGCTTTCCCTTTACTCTCACGAAGCTGAAGGTGCAGTATCCCCAGGGGGATGAGAAGCAGCTGATTGAGGCGGTCACCGGACGGGAGGTTCCCTCTGGAGGCCTGCCCATCGATATCGGTGCAGTGGTAAGCAACGTCGGGACCACCTTTGCGGTGTATGAAGCCCTGGCCAAAGGGAAACCCCTCTTTGAGCGGGTTGTCACGGTATCAGGGGAGGCGATTAAGCAGCCGATGAATCTCCGTACTGCAGTGGGAACACCCTTCAGGCAGCTGATTGAGCAGGCCGGCGGGTTCAGTGAAGAGCCGATGAAGATCGTTGCCGGAGGCCCGATGATGGGATTTGCCGTCTATGATCTGGATACCCCGGTGATGAAGGGAACCTCGGGGATTCTTGCCCTGACAAAAAAACAGGTGAACGATGCCGTACAGACTGCCTGCATCTCCTGCGGACGGTGCGTCCGCGCCTGTCCCATGGGACTGCAGCCGACACGGCTGTACCACCTGATTGACTACGGCCGGTATGAAGATGCGAAGGCATCCTATCTGCTGGACTGCAAGGAATGCGGATGCTGCTCCTACAGCTGTCCCGCTAAGATACACCTGGTGCAGGGTATGCGTCTGGGTAAACGAATGTTAAGGAATGTATCATCATGAGTGAAGGAAAAACCCTGATAGTCGGGAGTTCTCCCCAGATCCGGGATGCAGATACCACCGCCGGAATCATGTGGCATGTCTCCATTGCGCTGATTCCAGCCGGAATCTGGGGAGTGTATCTCTTCGGACTGCGTTCACTGCTGGTAATTCTCATATCCATCGCCGCAGCAGCTGCGGCGGAATACGGAATTGCCCGGATGCTGAAAAGACAGACCCTTGCCGACGGAAGTGCGGTGCTCACGGGCCTGCTGATCGGATACAATATGCCTCCGCTGGTGCCGCTGTACATCCCGGTGGCTGCCTCCTTTTTTGCCATTGCGGTAGTCAAGTGGGCCTTCGGAGGGCTCGGGGCAAACTGGATGAACCCCGCCCTTGCGGGACGCGCCTTTGTGTTTTTCTCCTGGACTACCGGGATGAACGCCTGGCAGATGCCCCGGACCTGGGCCGGTATCGACGGCGCCAGTTCGGCCACGCCGTTAGGGACAGTTCAGACCGGACTGTTCGATGTCGCCGGGGAGGGCGGGACTGCCCTTTCCTATCTTGAGAGCATCAGCTACGCCGCCAGCGGCTGGGGAAGCTCACTGGCAGACTGGTTCTCCGGAACTGTCGGACTGAACGTGTCGGCCCATACTGCAGATCTGTTTATCGGTGCGGTGCCCGGCTCAATCGGTGAGGTCTCGGCGCTGCTGCTGATTCTCGGCGGTGTCTACCTGCTCTATAAGCGGATTATTACCTGGGAAATCCCGGTTTCTTTTCTTGTATCCTTTGCCCTGCTGATCTGGATCTTTGAGGGAACCCTGTTCTCCCGGGGACTGTTCAGCGGCAGTGTGGGATTTCACCTGTTCAGCGGGGGGCTGATCCTCGGGGCGATCTTCATGGCCACCGATATGGTCACCTCTCCGGTGACCGGCCGGGGCATGATCATTTACGGCATAGGAGCGGGATTTCTCACTTTCCTGATCAGACTCTACGGATCCCTTCCGGAGGGAGTATCCCTGGCGATCATTCTGATGAACATCTTCGTGCCGATCATTGACCGGTACGTGCAGCCGAAGCCCTACGGGTTCAAAAAACAGAAAACGGGGAGGAATGCGGCATGAAACAGCTGGCAAGCATCAGTCTGCGCCTGGCGCTCATCTGCGCCGTAGCCGCAGCGGTTCTGGCGCTGATTAACTCAGTGACCGCTCCTCAGATCGAATACAACCGGGAGCAGCGGCTGCTGCAGGCGCTCCAGGAGGTCTCCGGTGACTATGAGATCGGGGATGCTGAAGAAACCGACGCAGAAAAGATTACTGCCCGGTATCCCCTCTCTGACCAGGAGGGAAATCTGGCCGGGTACACCCTGAGGATTCTTGCCTCCGGGTACGCCGGTGAAATGGTGCTCATGGCGGGCTACCGCCTCGACGGCACCGTGATCACCGCCAGGCTCCTGGACAATGAAGAGACCCCCGGACTGGGCAAGGAAGCAGAGGAGCCCTCCTACATGGAAAAGTTTGAAGGGACCGGAGGGGACCAGCGGCCGGTACCGCAGCGCAAACATGAGCTTTCTGAAGCCCAGGCCGATGGGGTGACCGGTTCCACCATCACCTTTTCCGGCATCGGTGAAGGAATCCACGCGGGATCCCGGTATGTTGCTGAATTGGGAGGAGAGGATGAATAAGGAATTTACCAAAGGACTCGTTAAGGACAACCCGATATTCGTGCAGCTGCTCGGTCTGTGTCCCGCTTTGGGAGTCTCCGGACTGGTGGTAAACGCTTTAGGCATGGGGGCCGGGGTGATTTTCGTTATGCTGGGGGCGAATATTTTTGTCAGCCTTCTGAAGAACTTTATCCCTCAGAAGGTGCGCATTCCCTCCTACATCGTGATCATCGCCTCCTTTGTCACGATTGTGCAGATGGTCATGGAAGCCTTTGCTCCGGAGCTCTATAACAATCTGGGGGTATTCGTGCCCCTGATCGTGGTCAACTGTGCGATTCTCGGCAGGGCCGAGGCATTTGCCAGCCGAAACACCCTGAAGGATTCCGTCCTGGATGCGTTAGGCATGGGAATCGGATTCACCCTGGGGCTCACGCTGATCGCTCTGGTGCGGGAGATCCTCGGGGCCGGAACCATCACCCTGTTTGCGATGGGCGGATTTGACGGAGTCATCCGGATACCGATTCTGCATCTGGCTCCGGTGAGGATTTTCTCCCTTGCATCCGGTGCACTGCTTGCAATCGGACTGCTGCTGGCGCTGTTCAACTGGAAGAGTTCTGCTAAGCGAGGATAACACTATGTCGTATATCAGTATATTAATTACCTATATTTTCATCAGTAACTTTGTACTTACTCAGTTTCTGGGACTCTGTCCCTTTATCGGGGTGTCCCGAAACACCGAAAGCGCTGTGGGCATGGGCTTTGCGGTGATTTTCGTCATGTCCATCGCCTCGGTTGTCACCTGGCTGGTGTATACCTACGTGCTGGTTCCCCTTGCCCTGGTGTATCTCCAGACGATCGCTTTCATCCTGGTTATTGCCTCGCTCGTGCAGTTTGTTGAGATGGTGATCCAGAAGGTCTCTCCGCCGCTGTACAAAGCTCTGGGAATTTTCCTTCCCCTGATCACCACCAACTGCGCGGTGATGGGTATCGCCCTGATGAATATTACCAGCGAGCATTCTCTGATCGAAAGTTTTGTCGGCGGAATTGCCGCGGGACTCGGTTTTATGCTCGCTTTGATCATGATGTCCAGCATCCGTGAGCAGCTGGCAATGAAGCCGGTGCCGAAACCCTTCAGAGGGGTGCCTGCGGCGTTCATCTCCGGCGGGCTGATGGCCCTTGCATTTATGGCCTTTGACCGGGCACTGCTGACGAACCTCTTAGGATAAGGATGAACTGCTATGGTAAGCAATGTAGTATATGCGTTTCTTTCAATCTCTCTGCTCGGCGGACTGCTGGGACTGGGACTGGCTGTGGCTTCCAGAAAGCTTGCGGTAAAAAAGGATGAGCGGGTTGAGCAGGTTGAGGACGTCCTCCCCGGGGTGAACTGCGGAGCCTGCGGATTTGCCGGATGCGCCGCGTATGCCGATGCCATCGTCAATAAATCGGCTGAAATTGCTTTATGCACCCCCGGCGGAAGCCCGGTGACCTCCCAACTCTCCGATATCATGGGGATCAAGGTTGAACTGTCGGGTACCAAATATGTGGCGAAGGTTCACTGCTGGGGAAATGACGAGACAAGAACCAGTGAGTTCTCCTATCAGGGAATACCGGACTGCAATGCCGCATATCTCTATTTCCAGGGGGCTGATACCTGCAAGTACGGCTGTCTGGCCCTGGGAAGCTGCATCAAGGTGTGTCCGGTGAACTGCATCACCCTTGATGAGAACGGCCGCATCCAGGTCGACAAGGACGTGTGCATCGGCTGTGAGCAGTGCGTGACCGTCTGTCCCACCAGGGTGATGCGGATGATTCCCCATGAGGCGGACTATTACGTCGCCTGCAACTCCCTGGACAAGGGCGGCGCGGTCAGAAAGTACTGCTCAGTGGGATGCATCGGATGACGGATTTGTGAAAAAAAGTTTCCTGAAGCAGGGTTTTACGTGGAGAATAATTTATCATATACAAAATATGACGGAGCTTATCCCCAGCGCGGGCAGGCTGCTGAGGCCTGCCCGCCGAAATGCATACGATCAATACCGTAAAGGACAGACATGAATATCGGGATCTGTCTCTATCACAGCAAACCCCTCGGTACGCCGAAAGAGGACTATGAATATGCCCTCTATCACTGCTACCGGCCTATCCTGACCTATCTGTACACCAAGGAGCAGGTAAACCTATCCCTGCATCTGTCGGGAAATATCTTTGAGTGGCTTGAAGCCACCTATCCGGAAATAAACATGCTTATCCTTGATCTGATCAAGCGCGGACAGATTGAACTGATCGGAGGGGGGTATTATGATCCTCCTTTTGCATTTATCCCCGTGAAGGACCGCAGCACCCATATCGAAAAACTCAACACCTATCTGCGTAAGCGTTTCGGGAAGAAACCGAAGGGAGCGGTGATTCCGGAGCATGTCTGGCAGCCCCATCTGGTGACGACACTCAACAGCTGCGATATAGCCTATGTGATTTCCTTTGATCCCGACGAACCCAATAAGCAGAAGCGCCCGTCGGGATGGTATGAGCCCTACACCATGATCGATAACGGTAAGCAGATTACGGTGCTTCCGGCGTCTTCGGTCATCAGCGATGCTGTTGCCGGAACTCATCCTGAGGAAACGGTCTCCAGGATCATTCATGAACTGAATGCTAGTGAAAGCAGCAGCATGATGCTGCTTGTTTCTGCGGATGACCTCATCAGCAGTTTTATGCTTGCGGACATCGGTTCCATGATCGAGTTCATAGATGAGCTGTTCACCCTGCTGAAGCAGCACGGAATCCAGCTGAAGCTTCCGGGAAGCATGATCCACCGCAGCCGCGGGCGCATCAGTTATCTTCCCGGAGGGTGGTACCATCCGCTGATGATCCATGACCGATCAGCAGATATCCACGATATGCTCCTTCGATATCCGGAATCATTCAGGGCCTACTGCAGACTTCATTATCTCCACCGCCTGGTCTCAGGCGTTAAAAAGGACAAGGCAAGAAAAAAGAGCGCTGATCAGGAACTGCTGAAGGCTCAGAGCAGCCTCTATTTCTGGCCGGGCAGATGCGGCGGCATTTACCGTAATTCCTTAAGAAAACGGCAGTACAGTCATCTGATTGAAGCTGAGAAAATGACCCGGGAGCGGGGTGTCTTTGTTACCGCCCTGAACAATTACGATATCGACTATGACGGAATTGACGAGTACGTCTACCGGGGAAAGCATATTACCGTGATGATCGACCGGACGGGGGCTTCAGTAGGGGAACTGGATTATCTGGTGACCTCCTGGAACTACCAGGATACCTTTACCGGCTGCGGAGATGACGGATGCATGGTTTCTCCAGTGATCTATCCTGCTTCGTCAAAACAGCACAGCTTCACCGATCTGTTCTTCCAGGAGCCCGCCAAAAATCCCGGGGACAAGTTCCATAGGGAAAACTGCCGCAGCCTTGAAGGTGAGCTCTATAAACTGACTTCCTTCAGCAAGGAGTCAAAGATTGTTGGTTTTGCCCGGGAGGAGTCCCTTCCGCTTCCCGGATGCGGCCGCCGGATCCATATCGACAAGCAGTACCGGTTCAAGTCCAATTCCGTGGAAGTCGATTATCTCATCACAAATCAGGACGATGAGCCGCTATCAGTGTATTTCTGCAGCGAGATGAATCTGTCCTTTTACTGCGACGGGCCGGAATTTCTGGAGATTAGCTCCATCGATTCATCGAATATTAAAATGCTCGGAGATGCGGAGTCTCTGGAGGACGTGCGGTATCTCAGGATTTATGACGTCATCAACAGCACCCAGGTAGGGCTCTATTCAAAACAGCGCTTTTTAGTTATGAATAGTAGCTACAGCACGACCATCACTACATCCTACGGTGAGGAGGAGGTGTATCAGCATTCCGTCTTTCGGCTGTTCTGGAAGCTGGACCTCCCGCCCCGGGAGACCTGGGGAAACACCCTGGGTCTGCGTATTGAAAAACGGAACAAGAACAGGAGAAAAAAGAATGATCGACGAACTGAAGCATAATCTAGCCGTATTCAAAGAGCAATTCTGGAATTCCTGGAGGGGACTTTGACCCTGATGAAAAACAGCGCCGGATCGATCAGCTCCAGAGACTCAGCGGCGAGTCGGACTTCTGGAACAATCGGGAGACGGCCGAACAGGCCATGCAGGAGCTTGACGGACTGACGGAGCTGCTTGCACCATGGCAGGAAATTAAGCAGGAAATAGAAGAACTGGAATCATATGTCGAACTGGTGGAGGAAGAGGGGGAGGCTGATGCCTACGCAGAGGAGATCACCCAGCGGCTGGATCACCTTGCGGCACGGTTCAAGTCCATCCGAAGCGCCGCGCTGCTTGAGGGAAAATTCGACCGAAACAGCGCCTTTTTCACCATCCACTCCGGAGCCGGCGGAACCGAAGCCTGCGACTGGGTGCAGATGCTCTACCGGATGTACTTGCGCTGGGCGGAGCAGAAGCACTGCAAAACAGAAATTCTTGACATTCTTGAAGCTGAAGGAGGAATCAAGTCGGTAACCGTGGAGATAACCGGGCTGTATGCCTTCGGATATCTGAAGGGCGAGGCGGGAATCCACAGGCTGGTGCGCATCTCTCCTTTTGATTCCAACAAACGCCGCCATACCTCCTTCGCATCGGTGCATGTTTCACCGGTCATCGATGATTCAATCACCGTGGACATCAAGCCTGAGGATATCAAGGTGGACACCTATCGGGCTTCCGGGGCGGGAGGGCAGCACGTCAACACCACCGATTCCGCTGTCCGCATTACCCATCTTGAATCAGGTATTGTGGTGCAGTGCCAGAACGAGCGCAGTCAGCATAAGAACCGCGCTATGGCGATGAAAATGCTCCAGTCCAAGCTTTATGCGTATTACGAACAGCAGCAGGAAGCTGAACGGGAGAAGAACTCAATCGAGAAGAAGAATATCTCCTGGGGAAATCAGATCCGGTCTTATGTGTTTCATCCCTATACCATGGTGAAGGACCACCGGACGGATGAGCAGACCGGAAATATCCAGGCGGTCATGGACGGCGATATTGACCGGTTTATCGAGGCGTATCTGACATGGAACTGGGAACTTTTCTACGGAAAGCAGCAGTAGCACTGCTGCTGCTCTGTACTGCTTCAGTCCTTTCTGCAGGGGATTACTCCTGGACGGTCGGAGTAATGCCGGCGGATATCTCCGCCCTTACCAGTGAGGCAGATCTGCTTGCAGCACAGCAGTGGGAGGAATCTCTATTGCGGCGAATCGATAAGTCGCACGAGCGCATACTCACACAGCAGGAACGCGACTATCTTGCCCGAAGATATGAGCAGGCATGCCGTAAGGACTATTATGACGGGCATCACAGCGATGTTACCCGGCTGAATGAGCAGCTGTTCACCCGGGGAACTCCTCCGGTCCGGCCGGATGCGCAGGTTCCTGACTGCAGGCACGACCTGTCGGCTTCCGTTGATATCAGCATGGTGAAACTTGATGAGGCGGTGCGGTTTGATCAGCAGACGGCCGCTTTCCTGCTTATGATCGAAGCAGGGATAGATGAGCTGATCGGTCTTTCCGTCGACCGGGGATATCACGGGAAGTATGAGATGCATGTATACCGGTTTTATCGGGGAATGGAGGGAGAGACGCTGTATTACGGTGAATACGCCGTATCTGAGCTCTCCGATTACTCCCGGCTTTACGGACAGCTTGATCAGTTTCTTCTCAGACCCGAAGCGGAGGCACATCCTGTTTCTCCTGAAAGCAGATCGGCCATGATCCGGGCATTTCCCCCGGGAGCTGTTATAAGCGGCAGCGGGGATGTCTATCACATCGCCAGGGAGGGATACTCCGATTCCTATCTCATAGCCCGCAGGGATCCTGCAGGCATGCAGGAGCTGCATCTCACTCCTGCATGGAAAGCTGACATCTACCCGATACACCGCAGCGCAGATGAGTTCTACCGGTCCTTGGCAGGGTTTATGCTTTCTCTGCCCGTTGGATTTCTCACCTACGGGATAGCCCAGGACAACCCCGACGCGATGGTGCTGTTCTACGGCTCAGTCGGGCTCTCGGTCACTACGGCTGTAAAAAGCCTTATTGACCTCTTCGGATATACAAATTACGCTCACTAGTATACGATGAAGCTTAAGCATAGGAGTGATGCATGAAAAAAGGCTTTGGGAATAAACTGGCTTCGCTGTTCAACCGGTCAGTGCAGTATGATGAGTTTTTTGAGGATCTTGAGGATCTGCTTATAGAAGGTGATCTCGGTGCGGCAATCGCTATGGAGATTTCCGACGATCTGCGGGAATACTGCAGAAGCACAAAAAAAGCGACGGAGACGGAGATGCTGCTGGAGATAAAACGGATGCTTTCCCAGTGGGTTGCTCCCCTCAGTCTTGAGATAACCGACCCCCCCCAGGTGTTTCTTGTGCTCGGGGTCAACGGTGTCGGAAAAACCACCACCATTGCAAAAATGGCCCATTACTACCAGAAAAAGGGGCACGGTGTAGTCATGAGCGCTTCAGATACGTTCCGGGCTGCGGCAATCGATCAGCTGGAGCTCCACGCTCAGCGGGTAGGATGCCGTATTGTAAAGCAGAAGCCCGGTTCAGATCCCGGTGCAGTGGTGTATGATGCAATTGAAAGCGCCCGGTCCAGAAAGGATGATCTGATTCTGGTAGATACTGCCGGACGGATGCACACCAAGGCGAACCTTGTCAGAGAGCTGCAGAAAATTCACAAGATCATCGAGGGAAGACTTTCCGGCGGAAAATGCAGAAATCTGCTGGTGATTGATGCGACCACCGGTCAGAACGGATTTCAGCAGGCTGAAATGTTTCATGAAGCGGTGGGGATTGACGGACTGCTCCTCACCAAATACGATTCGGCTTCAAAGGGAGGAACGGTGGTTCAGATCGGCAGACGCCTCGGCATCCCCATAGCGTTTGTCGGGGTCGGGGAAACCTACGATGACCTGCTTCCCTTTGACGGGGATGAATTTTTTGATTCTCTTCTGGGAATCTCATAGGAGAAACGGCCATGCGTATATGCGTAAACCTGTTTGCATTACTGCTGGCAGCTTCTGCTGCGGCATGGAGCGGTGATATATATCAGTCAAACAGTATCTGGATGACTCTGGAGCAGATTGACCAGTTACCGGCGGAGGGATACGCATTGAAGGTGGTAGAACAGACTGATGCCAGGCGGGTCATGGAGGGGTATCAGGACGGTTCTCCGGCTGTGACGATTATTCGGGAGCGGGAAGGCGGCCTGACGGTCGAAACTCAGAAGATGCCGGCTGAGGACAGCCAGACTGTCCGGACATACCGGGATACCATGCTTATCAGTGAATCGGCAGTATCTCCGGAGGGAACTGAACTGACTGAATTCGAGTATGATCCCTCCGGCGAGCTTGAGACGGTAAGAACCTGGAGGGATGACGAGCTGGAACATGAGCAGCTTTTCTTCCGCAGCAGCGACGGATCGCTCCGAAGCGTCTACCGGTTCGCCGACGATCAGTTCCTGCAGATGGTGACGCTGCGGGACCGGGGCTTTTCCGTGGGTACGGATGAACGGACGGTATCAGAATCCTGGGACAATGACCGGTATATACGAGAAATCTTCCGCGGCGATGAGCTGGTGTTCCTGCGGGAGGAGGGCAGTGAGTTTCTGCTGGAGCGGGACTATCGGGCTGATTCCTCTCTGGAGAAGCACTACGAGGGTGATGCGGTGGTTTTTGAAAAGCGGAGCTCCGGCAGCCGCAGCACCGAGATTCGCTATTCCTACGATGAACAGAGACGGCTTACTGCCGAGGATTTTACCGAAACTACTCCGCAGCAGCAGGAAGTGAACAGACAATACATATATACGTATCACCGTGAGGGATGGCTGGAGGAGACCCGCAGGTATATGAATGATGAGCTTCGGGAAGTTTCCCTCCATGACCGGGACGGCAGCATCATTCAGCGGGAGATCTACCGAGGAGGCAGAAAACTGCTGACGTATACTTATGACTAAGCAGAATCATGTGTGGCGCCTTATCCTGGCATGGAAATATATCACTTCACCCAGGAATCGTCAGCGCTCTGCGCTGATGCTGTCTGTATTGGGCCTTGCTCTGGGACTTATGATCATCGTGGTGGTGATCAGCATCATGCAGGGGCTGCAGGAAGGGTATCTCAGAGACATCATTGAAGTAGATGCTTATCATATGACCGTAGGTCCTGTTGCAGAAGATGAAATTGAGCAGCTTCGTGCAGATATTGCCGAAGGAATTCCCCACCGTGCTTTGGTCTCCTTCGGTGAATCGGAAATGCTGCTGGTGCAGGACGACGGAAGGAACGCATCACTGAAGCTGAGGGGTCTGGATCCCTCATATCAGGATGACCAGGGGTTTTTCCAGCAGGCGAGGGCGGTGCGGGGCTCCTTCACCCTTGAGCATGACGGGGCGGTCATCGGCTCAGATCTGGCGGCCAGGGAGGGCATCTCCGTCGGAGATACGATCAAAGTGGCCACCGTGGTTCGGGGAAGCAGGGTAGTCCGGGCGGTGCCTTCGGTCCGGTACCTGGAGGTCACCGGCATATTTTCAACCGGGTATCCCGATATTGATTCTTCCCTCGGATTTACCACCCTTGAGACGGTCCGGGAAATGGGGATCCGTCAGTACTTCGTCGGCATCAAGACCGACAATTTAAGTCAGCTTGAAGCACAGCTTGCAGAATACCCTCCGATCTCGGAGATACAGCGGGTAAGCTGGCAGAAAGCATATGAAACCCTGTATGCGGCGCTGCTTCTGGAGAAGTACAGTATGATGGTGGTGCTGATGCTGATTTTTATCGTGGTTGCGATCAACATCAAATCGAGCTTTGAGCGGTTTCTCTTTGAAAAAAAGCATGAAATAGGAATAATGAAGACATTAGGAGCATCTGCAGCAGACATTCGGATGATCCTTATGTATCAGGCGGTCTTTCTTGCCGCGGCGGCAATGGTCCCCGGGCTGATCCTCGGGGTGCTGCTGGCCTCAAACGTAAATCCGGTGCTCCACGGGATCGACAGACTGCTGCAGCTGCTGTTCAGTCAGGGCATCGGCATTGCGGGCATCCGGTTTCCCGTCATCATTTCCTGGCCTGATATCTGGGTGAGCGCCGGGGTCATGGTGCTCTTTCTGCTGCTGGCGGTGCTGCGCTCAGCACGGATTATTCGACGGTTTACTCCCATGGAGATGTTCAGATATGAGTAGCACACCCTGTATCCGCATTCGAAATCTGGTAAAAAGTTTTCCCGCCGGCGCCTCCCGGCTGGAAGTGCTCAAGGGACTTGATCTCGATATCGCTCTTGGAGCATTTGCGGTGATAACCGGCTCCAGCGGATCGGGAAAAAGCACCCTCCTGCATATCATCGGCGGGCTTGATTCGATCGACAGCGGGGAGGTGGTCTGCTGCGGTGTTCCCATCGGTTCAATGCAGGAAAGCAGGCTCCCCTCTTACCGCAAGGAGCATGTCGGGTTCATTTTTCAGAACCACTACCTGATAGATGATCTGACCGTGCAGGAGAATCTGGTGCTTCCCGGACTGATGAACGGTCTGGAAAAGGAGCTGATCCGGCGGCGGGCGGATGGGCTGATTGAGCGAGTCGGTCTTGCTGACCGCAGGGAGCATCATCCCCAGCAGCTCTCCGGCGGTGAGCGGCAGCGCGCTGCGGTCGCCCGGGCATTCATGAACGATCCGAGCATGATCCTGGCGGATGAGCCGACGGGAAATCTCGATGAGCATAATACGGAGATCGTCATGCAGATGCTCACCGAGATTGTGCAGGAAAAGGAGAAGACCCTGGTGCTGGTCACCCATGACATGGATCTGGCCGCAACTGGGGAGGAGATCTATAAACTGTCGGAAGGAGTGCTGCACCGTATATGAATACCAGTTCCTGGTTCTGGGCCGCCAAGATGCTCAAGGGGCGGCAGAGAAGCACCGCCGTAAAGAAGCATATACGCAGCGCTCTGCTGGGGATCACCTTTTCAATGATCCCCCTGGTGATTGTGATCATCCTCGCCAACGGCATGATCGACGGCATTACCCGCAGAATCATTGCGATCGACAGCGGCATTGCCAAGGCCTATCAGCTCCGAGAGCATGCTCCGCAGGAGATTGAGCAGCTGCGCTCCCGGATTACCGATGAGCTGGGATTCGATACCCAGCTGCTCTATGAAGGCAACGGGGTGCTGTTCTCCCATGACGACAACCGGCTGGTCACCGTCCGCGGTGTGGACCATGACGCCTATCAGCTGCGGCAGCTGGAGCTGCATGAAGGATCCCGGGAGCTCTCAGGACAGCAGGTGATGATATCTCCCCAGCTTGCCGATCAGCTGGGCATCGGAATTGACGACCGGGTTACGCTGCTGACCTTCGTCGAGCAGAACGGGACCATCCGGTACAAGCCGACGCTGATGAATGTGGCAGGTATTGCCAGTTCAGGATACCATATGCTTGATCAGGGCATGGTATACGTTCCGAAGGATGCCGGCGGGAGGCTGTTCACCAATATTGATGCACAGGTCCTGCGGCTGCTGCCCCGGGAAGGGGATCTGCGGGGAACCGTCGGCTCAGTGGCCAGGGGGGACGTAGAGGAAATCCTGGGGGCCGGCTGGTTCGTGCTTCCCTGGGAACAGCAGTATGCCGGGGTGTACCAGAATTATCAGTCAACGAAGGTGCTGCTGTACATGATCATGGCGCTGATTGTGATTGCCGCGGGGGTGCATATTGCATCCTGCTCCCATATGATCATTCTCGAGAACACTGAGGCAATCGGAATTCTGCGCTCCATGGGTGTGGGCATGGGAAGAATCCGGTTTTCCTTTATCATCACAGGGATGACCATCGGGTTTATCGGTTCGCTCATCGGCATCGGGATTGGACTGGCGGTGGGCAGCCAGATCAACCATGTGCTGCAGTTTCTCAGGATCCAGGAGCTCCAGGCGATGGAGTTCTATCTGGCTTCAATCGAAATCCACATACCGGTACTTGAGATAATCGCAGTTTTCGGGTATGGTTTGCTGGTCTCGGGAATCTCTTCGGTAGTCCCGACGAGACAGCTGAAACGGATGAGTCCCCTGAAGATCATCACATCTTCCTGAAAGGAACAGCACACCAATGAATTTAGAAGCATTTATTTTAGGAACCGGAGGCATGATGCCCCTTCCCAGGAGATTTCTTACGTCCATGCTGCTGCGCAGAGAGGGGGATCTGTTCCTGTTTGATTGCGGAGAGGGCACCCAGGTTTCCCTGAAAATGCTCAACCTCCGCTGGAAGAAGATCACCTCAATTTTCATCAGCCATATGCATGCAGATCATGTTACCGGCCTGCCGGGAATCCTGATGCTTTCCAGCCAGGTGGACCGGGAGGAGCCGCTGTATATCTACGGCCCGAAGCGTCTTGGGCAGTACATCCAGGAGACCCGCCGTATTCTGGATATGTACATCAACTATGAGATCATTGTGCGGGAAATCGAGGGAGAACAGACGGTTGTGGAGACCGATGAATATGAGATTTCCTGCTTCCCCCTCAATCATACCAAGCCCTGTCTCGGCTATACCCTCACCGAACATATGCGTCCCGGGATCTTTCATCCGGATAAGGCGCTGGAACTGGGTGTTCCTAAGGGACCGATGTGGTCGCAGCTGCAGCATGGTGAGACAGTGGAACTGGCAGACGGCAGTAAGATTTCTCCTGACCAGGTGCTGGGGGATAAACGCAGAGGCCGTAAGATATCCTATGTCACCGATACCGCCTACCTTCCGGGTATTGCACCGAAGGTGACCGGGTCGGACCTGCTGGTATGCGAAGGAATGTTTGAGCATGATCTTGCTGAAACCGCCCGGGAGAAGAAGCATCTCACCTCCGTACAGGCGGCACAGATCGCCAGAGATGCCGGGGAGGTGAAGCAGATGGGACTGATTCATTACAGTCCCCGGTATACCGACCGGGACCTGAAGCATCTTCTGAAGGAGGCGAAGGAAGTATTTCCTGCCACCTTTTTATGCAGAGATCGTCAGACTATTGATATTCAGTATCAGGACTGAAGGGCCCGCCGGTAGGCGGACGGATCGGCCTGGAAGCACATGACGCAGGCATCCTGTTCCTGCATTGCCCGCTCCAGAGAAACTTCCGCTTCATAGATATACTGACCTGCATCCACATCCCTGCCGTTTCTCGAGGTCATCCCCCCGCAGCACGAAGAAATTACGGGAGAATCCCCGGAACCGAAAAGAGTTGAAAAACAGGCGGCAAGCTCCTTCTTGGTGTCATTGAACCCGTAGAAGGGCAGAATGACGGCGACCCGGTCAGTACCGTAAGGATAGATGAACGCTGCGGCCTGGAAATACTGCCTCAGCTTTTCCCGCAGCCCCGAGGCGTTGTCTTCGATGTATGCAATCACCAGGGATATATCGGTGGAATGATCATCGCAGAAGGTCAGTTCATAGGCCAGACGCTGCTCAAAGGTCAGGGGCGCATCGGACCTGACTTCAGGCTCCTCAAGAAGCAGCGGTTTCGGCTGCACGAAATAACTGCTGGTATCGGCAATCATGGCCGCCACCATAGCCGCCAGGGCAATGAGAAATCCCAAAAGCAGGGCGAGCACCTGCTGAAGCTGGATCAGGGGGATGCGCTGAATTGAGCCGTAGGTGTTCAGATCGGTTATGAATATCACCAGGGCTGATATTAACAGGATCATTGCCGAGACAATGCTTATAATTGTCAGTTTAACTGCCGTTGACTGCTTCATACTCTGCTACTTTTTCTCTTGTTCATACCGGGCTTCGAGTTCCCGAAGATACTGATCTTCAGTCTCTTCGATTGACTGAAGATGCGGGGAATGTGCTGTCTCCTCTGCAGAGGAGAACACCTGCTTTTCTATCTCTGAGAGATTGATCCGAGTATCCTTTTTCAGCAGAGAAACCGCTTCCTGGAGGGTATCATCTGTCTGATCAGAATTATTCGCGGGTTCAGCTGATGAAGATTCCCGGGCAGCATGCTTGATGGTCTTCTGCTTGATTCCCGATATGACCGATTCCAGCGCCTCCAAGGATTCATCCTCTTCAAACGTAGCGGAAGGCTCCTGCTGCTGCGGCTGTTCGTCAGAAGCGTATTCAGCCCCGAGGATTTCATCGAGCCTTTTCAGATCCGGGTCTGCCGCAGCAGGTGCATTCCTGCGAACCGGCTCACGTTCAGCAGGAGCTGAACCGGATCTGGGGACTGCGGTCTCCTTATAGGGCGCGTCCGGATTCAGCTGTATTTTTATCCATCTGCCGTATCTGGAAGGATGAGACTTTTGCATTTTTCCTGCAGTCACGGTATAATCACTCCTGATATGAATAAACAGATCTATCATCTGATAGTTTGTATCTGCTCAGCACTTGTGGTACATTCTATTTTCATTATGACGTTCAGTCAACAAGGTATTGTGGTGAACAGACAGTTATCGCATACCTATGAGCAGATTCAGCGAATTGAGGCAGAAATAACCCGAATGGAATTACAGATGCATACCGAAGAAGATGTCAGGCAGGTGCAGCGCCGACTGACGGAGCTGCACCGCCAGGCTGAACAGCTCAATACGGAGCCGGTGCTCGGGATCAATGCCCATGCAGCCGGGGCAGCCGCAGCAGCGGCATCTGCTGTTGTGATATACATCCTTCTGAGACGACGGGAGAGGAGGAAAGGAAAAACCCCATGATACGAAAACTTCATGCAGAGGACACCCTCCAGCAGGCGGCGTCACTGCTGAAAAGCAGTCAGGTGATCATAGCACCCTGCGACACCATTTACGGATTCCTCGGGGCTGTCCCCGATACTGATCAGGCGATCCGTGATATCAAGGGGCGAGGGGAGACCAAGCCCTTCCTGCAGCTGATCCGGAGTGAATGGATAGATGAGCTGACTCCGACGGTGATTGATGATCGTCTGAAACAGCTGTGGCCGGGTCCGCTGACCCTCATTGTTGAAAACTTCCAGGGGTCCACCACGGCATTCCGGGTTCCCCAGGATGATTTTCTCCTGGAGCTGCTCAGCAACGTGGGACGACCGCTCTATTCCACCAGCGTGAACCGTTCAGGGGAGGCGCCGATGCACAGTCTGGGGGATATTATCGATGCCTTTGCTGATCAGGTGGAGCTGATCATCGACGGCGGCGATATTGCCGGGGAGCCATCAACCATCCTCGATATTACCGTCACCCCCTGGAAGGTGCTCCGCCAGGGAGCCTGCAGGGTTCCTACCGAATGATCTTCCGCGCCTCCAGGTAATAGCGCTTCTCCTCGGCCTCACCCATGGAGAAGGTCTTCCTCGGAAGCGCGCCGTCCCGCTGTACGGTATAAAAGAAGGTATGCTTCTCAATCGCCGGCAGGAGAAAACCGCAGTTCCCAGGTTTCGCAGCGAGGGTACAGGTCGATGCATCGCCGTGGATGTAGTCCACCGATGCTTCGTCTTCTGCTTCCAGGTAGGAATCCAGTGCCTCCTGGAGCGTCCCTGCGGGAATGGTGGACTTCGGATCACTGAAGAGATAGTACCCAAGGGTGTGCTCGTCAACAAAACCGGCGACATGACCGTCCTCGGCTCCCCTGGTGACTGCCTGCTTCACCTCTTCCAGAGAACTGCAGGAGAAAAACCGCCAGGATCCGCATACCTTGGAGAAATGCGCTTCCATGGCATGTTTCGTGACATTGAACAGCACCCGGTGGATCGGTTCAAAAATGAGTCCGGGGTCATGGATGTTCTCGATCTCCACTAAGGCCCACCTGGCCGGATGATCCATAATATCCTCGTCACTGGAGGCGGCTGATTTTATCTGCTCCCATGAGGCCTTCGCTGTAGCCAGGGAATGATTGCCGTCTCCTACTGCATAGAGCATCCCTGAGTCGTTTCCAGCAAGCAGGTTCAGCCCGTTTGCCGCCTTGTCCAGCAGATCGGGATCGGTTACCTTGTATCCGGTTATTTCCCCGCCGTCCTTCATGAGGGTGAAATCATACAGGATTTCACACTGATCCTTCTGCTCAATCATCGGCTCGATCACCAGTTTGCTGGGATCGTCGATCAGCACCATGATATGGGGCAGTTCCAAACAGGCATGCTCCCGTATGCGGAGTCTGGGGGGGATCCGCTCAAGAATCGTTCCCTCGGTAGCACGGATCATGCTTTCAGATCCTTCCCGGTAGTCATATGCTTCCAGATCAAGGCAGATGACCAGCCCCCATCGTTCCGGCGAATGTTCCGGCTTTCTGCGCACCAGGTGCAGGGCCTCCTCCAGTTCTTTGACTATACCCTGATCCAGATACGCCTGCATGGTGTGATTGATCCGATCAATCCGCTGCTGAACGTCAGGAGACTCGAGATACAGCTCCGGCAGGGTGATATGCAGTGCAGAGGGAGCATCCCGGACAATCTGCTCAACATCCTCCCAATAGTGCGGTTCGGAGGTGAACTGATCACAGGCAATTACCGCCCATTTATACAAATCAACCTGTGATGCGGGCATGCAGATTCTGGGCACTTTTGCTCCCGCAGCTTGAAACTTATCCTTATACATGAGAACCTCCACCTATTGGTTTATCGGTATAGTATCGGGATAATCGTATTTTCACAAGGGGAGGCACGCTGTGAATAAACGCGGTATGCTATGCATCGGCGGACAGGGGCCGGATCCGGAGGTGCTCAAAGAGCTGGATCTTGAGATCTATGATATGATTGCCGCTGCCGACAGCGGGTATCATCTGTGTGAAGTTCTCAATATCAAGCCTACAGTGCTTGTCGGTGATATGGATTCAATCCGTGATGATGTCCGTGCTCTTGAAACGGAAATTGAGGTACATCCGGTGGATAAGGATTATACCGACACGCAGCTCGGATGCATGCTGCTGCTGGAGCGCGGCTGCACCTCCCTGCTGGTGCTCGGAGGCGGGGAGGGAAGGATCGACCACACCCTGGATCTCTATTACTCCTTCATGGACCTGGCACGCTCTGCTGACATTCACTGGATCACCCGATGCGATCATATCTGGTTCGTCACAGCTGGAAGGCAGCTGATTCTGGAGGCGCAGCCTCATACCAGGCTGTCGGTATTCCCTGAACCTTCCAGCCGATTTTTCAGCGAAGGGCTGTTCTGGAAGGCTGAGGCTGCCGCCTACAGCATGAGCAATCGCCTCGCTGAACCGAGGTGCCGTATCGCCGTGGAAGCAGGGACGGTGATGGTCATTACATCGGTGGAAGGGTTCCGCTCCTGCACACTAGGGCAGAGAATCCAGTGAGTGAAGTTCCAGATATTCCAGAAGAGCCGGGTACTGGGTAAACAGTCTCCCGTATTTCTCGAGCTTCTGCACATAGAGCTCAAGCTCCGCCCGGTCAACCGAAAGATCTTCTAGCGCCTGCTCCAAGGTCTCCTGCTGCGTCTCAAGGGTCCGGTAGTAACTGTCCCGTGCCTGGACGTACAAAGCAAGATCGGGAAGCTGCAGCGAATCAATGGAAATACGGTGAAATGTCAGTTCCGGAAACAGCTGCTCCAGATCACTGGTAAGGGTTGTTTTATCGATATCAAGATCGGGAAGCTCCCCTGCCGACATGGAGGAGGCGATATCTTCGATCTTTGAAAGCAGCAGGCTCACGGCGCGCTGTCTGACCGCTTCGCTTTTCCGGGTCTTCCATGCATCATAGGTCTCTTCACTGATGTTTTCCCGGGCGGTCAGCTCTACGGCATGGCTGGGATTGACTGCATAGGTCACAGACATGTCCAGGGAATAGTTGAAATCAGGGTGCCCCTGGATGTAGTAGGAGTACACTGAGCCTGAGGGAAGCGACCCGGAATGGCGCACCGATGCAGTTTCAGGTGCGGCGGGGAGCCTGATCAGCGTCACGTTGCCGGGAAGCAGCCGCCATGGAGACCAGTAGAACTCGCCGGGAATTACCGGATCCGGCAGATATCCAACCGTTCTGGTATGGACGACTCCGATTTCATTGCGGTCCACCTGGTACTGAAGCCATCCTGCATAAAACACCGAAGCTGAAGCTGCGAGCACGAGCACCAGTATGATCAAGAATTTTTTCATGACGCACCATCCCTTTCACTGCATTATAGTAAGAAAAAGCTTGATTTACCAGAGGAAGAGAAAAAATTGTTGAACCTTTCATCAGAATCGGTACAATAGGGGAATATGACACGGAATCTCATCGCGTACATTCGGTTCATCCACGGCTATCTTTTTCTTCTGGTGCTCTATGCCTTCGGAGTATATGCCGCCGGAAGTACCTGGGAGATTTCCGATACGTATCTTGCCTGGCTGCTGGAGGCGACGGCCGCAGGCGGAGCCGCATATCTTGCACTGTCAGTACTGATCATCGTGCTGCTGGTAATCCGTAAGATTGTCTACGGACAGGTGCGTATTGTCATTCCCGTGGTCATCACGGTGATCTGTTCTTTGATCATCCTGCCGGTTTATACGGCGGCGGAAGGACTGATCGTAATTTTCGGATAAAAGGAGTCTTCAGCAGTGCAGATGCAAGCGCTTAGAGGAGCAGTACAGCTGCAGGAGGATACTCCCGCAGCAGTTAAGGACGCAGCATACCGGCTGATGGATCAGCTGGTCCGGGAGAACCGACTTGATGCATCAGAGGTAGTCAGCGTCTTCTTTAGTCAGACCTCAGATTTGAAGTCTTATAACCCGGCCACCGCTTCACGGGAGGGAGGATTCACTGATTTCACCTATTTCTGTCTTCAGGAGCTTGAGATCGACGGAGCTATGCCCAGGATGATCAGAGTGCTGCTGCATATCTGCACCCGGGATACCCGGTCTTTGAAGCCGGTGTACCTCGACGGTGCTGAAAAACTGCGTCCTGACCTGTTTTAGGGAATCAGTCATCCTTCTTTTTTCTGAACAGTGAAATTCCTCCGAAACCGCTGATGATGGCAATATAGAATCCGAAGTCGTACCACCAGCCGGTATTCATGGTCTCATAAATGCGCACTCCGTCTCTGAAGAGACTTACGATCAGCGACACAGGAGCAACCCATCCGTGCCAGATGCCCAGCAGCAGACCGGCGGGTCTCCCCCTGGTCTGGGTCATCTCTCCGGGCAGACACGAGCTCAGCAGAAGCAGCAGGACAGCTGCGGCCAGCAGGCCGGCCAGTTTACGGGTATTCATTGTAATTTCCTCCCTTTTTGTCAGAAACGGTTGAATTCAGGTAAAGTAGACTCCGCCGTCCGGAGGCACGCTCCTGCCTCCGGTTTCCCGGTATCTGCTGGGCAGCACTCCGGTATGCTGCTTGAACACCTTGGAGAAGTAGCTCTGGTCCTCAAAGCCGCAGGAGTCGCTCACTGCACCGATGGACATACTGGAGTTAATGAGCATCTCCTTTGCTGCCTGTATGCGGATCTCCTTCAGGTAATCGGTAACGGTCCTGCCCATTTCAACCTTGAACAGGGAGCTGAAGTAGGGCGGGCTCAGTCCCACCTGACCGGCGAGGGATTTCAGCGAAAATCGCTCGCCGTAATGCTCCTTGAGGTAATTCACCGCTTTTCTGATCTTCTGAGTATGACGCAGGTCCTTCAGGTCAAACACCAGATCGGTGTAGCGCTCAATGATTCGATCGGTCCATCGGGCAAGCTGTTCCAGTGAGCCGATGGAGCGGATGTGCTCCAGATAGTAGTAGTTGATCCCGAAGATCTGCTCGACGTCGGCCCCTCCGGCGACAGCGGACCTGGAGAGCAGCACCACCAGTTCAAGTATCCTCGATTTCACCACCTCCAGGTTGCTTCCGGTGGTGTACAGAAGCACTCCCAGCAGCTCGTTCAGCAGGCGCTGGGCCTCCCGTTTATCTCCCTGGTAGGTGCAGCGCAGCAGCTCCCGTTCCGTTTCCATCGGGTATTCCATGTCGCTGCGTTTTTCCCCTTCCATGGTCTTCAGGCCGTGGATGTACGCACTGATCTGGGACTGCTGGTCATGGATGGCCTGGGACTCATAGATTCTGCGCAGCTGCTCGTCGCTGACTGAGAGCATGGCTGCAAGGAGGATATTTGCAAGGCTTCGGGCGCGCTGAGGAGTGACCCGGGGAAGCAGATCCACTTCCTGCAGGAACGCATCAAGGTCCGTGACAAAGCCGCGGACCTGCTCAATGAAATAGGAATCGGGTTCGCAGATTACTGCAGGTCCGCCTACTGCTGAGCCCTGCATCAGTCCCGAAAAGACCACCGGGGAGCACCAGAACAGCAGGGATGCGGGGCACAGGTAGATATGCCTGCCCCCGTAACGTTCCGCCTGGTATGCGGCCATCAAATGGGTCTCAAGGCATGCTTCAATCCTGGTGCAGTATCTGCAGGCGGCATGCCCCTTCCAGGGATGGTTAATTGACTCCTTGAGACAGGAAAAGTACCGGCAGGGTATACCTGACGTCAGCCAGTAATCATTGATACCCTGCTGAACCTCCTCAGAAATTTCGCTCATACCCTCAGTTTAGAACAGGAACAGGGTATTTTCAATCCGCATTCTGAATGCTGCGATTGAATGGAGTTTTTAAGCATCCTTAGACCGGTGTGTTCATCTGCTAAGTACTGGGAAATGAGTGCTGCGGCGCTATAGAGAACAGAATGCAATGGAAATGCAGGACCATTGAAGCTGTCAGCAAGGAATCACTGCGCATCAGGCGGATGTTTGCTGCCGCATTGAGGATACTTATGAGACGACGCTTTTGAAAACTCCTTTACCTGGCGATGTACCATGCGAAGCGGACCAAGTGTTCCCGGACCGCCGATACAGCCTCCCGGACAGGCCATTCCTTCAACTAAATCCGGATGGGTGTCTCCTTTCGCAATCCCTTTGAGCATGATACGGCAGTCCGCAAGTGTTTCTGCTCTCTCAAAGGAGATATCCTTCATATCGAATTGCTGGCGGGCGGTTTCAATAATTGCTTCTCCGACACCGCCGGCTAACGCATAACCGCGTCCAAGACTGCTGGCATCTTGAATAGTTATTTGAGTGTCTATTTTCTGGACATCTATTTCAAAAGCTACAAAGAGGGCCGCTAATTCCTCGAAGGTAATCACATGGTCAACGTATGGAGCCATCTCCGGTGTAAGCGCTTCATATTTTTTTGCAATACAGGGGCCGATAAATACTACTTTTGCTCCTTCCTGCTTCTCTTTTATGATTTTTGCTGTTTCTACCATCGGGGTGTAACTCTCAGCAATATGTTCGCTGTATTCAGGATAGTATGACCGTGCTGTCATAACCCAGGACGGGCAGCAGGAAGTTCCGAGAAATCCTTCGGTTCTGGTAATCTTTTCAGCCAGTAGTTCAGTGTCGCAGTCAGCTCCGTAGGCTACTTCCTTCACATCAGAAAAGCCAAGTTTCCGGATTCCCTCAAAAATCGCTTCCGGTGAAACTTTGCGGCCAAACTGTCCCACAAATGAAGGGGCGAGGATTGCATGCACATCATGCTGTATATTGCTCAGGGTATATAAAACCTGCACAATTTCACTTTTTTCTGATATCGCGGCAAACGGACAGGAAACTGTGCACAGGCCGCAGCTGACGCACTTATCCTGGATGATGCGTGCGAATCCGTTTTCATCGGAATCGATGGCATCAACTCCGCAAGCTTCAGCGCAGGGACGCTGCATGCGCGTAATAGCAGCATACGGACAAACCTCAACACATTTCATGCATTTTATGCATTTATCCTGATGTATGTATGCCTGTTCTTCCGGAAATGCAATAGCGTTTCTTGGGCAGACAATCGAGCAGGGGTGAGCCATGCAGGCCTGACATTTGTCAGTAACGGTTACAATATCTTCGGGGCATTTTTCACAGGCTGCTCTGATTACCTGTACGAGGGGTGTAGAGATCACTTTTTTTTCGCTGAAGGCTGAGTCAATATGTTCAAGTGCGGATTGTCCTTCCATTTCTTCTATAAGCGGAAGTCCCAGAGCAAGCCGAATGCGTTGCCGGACAATGGACAGCTCTCGGTAGGAGCAGCATCGATATATCGGTTTGCCCATCTGGATAATGCGAAAAGGCAGGGAATCTATTTCCCCGCGGTTCCGCTGTTCCCGGACAAAGTTGGTGATTTCCATCAATATTTTTCGGCGGATATCGGTAACTGGGGTGTAAATGCCTCTCATTCTTTCAAAAATTCGGCTCATTGCTGCTTTTCCTCGAATGCTTCGATACGCGTATAGATTGCATCAAGAATAACTTCGGGAGATGCATGTTCAAATATTTCATGGTTAATTCGTACAACCGGAGAATTTTTTGCATGGTCACAGAGATTATCAAGGCAGGAAACCTCCCGGATATCACAATACGGAGCTATCTGTTTTTCAGATTGGAGTACATGCAGCAGATTGCCCGCTCCCCGAAACGTACAATTTGTCCCTGCGCAAAGCTCAACTACTATGGGTTTGGTATAAGATGTCATAAAACCCCTTCTGGTAATCTTATTACTATGCATTACTCTATCAGCAGTCGTATCATCAATCAATTCAATAATTTACTTAATCAGCCAACAGGGGTCAGACAATATGTCCTTTACGCTCACAGCTGTACACGCTTAAGCAGCTGGGCATTTACTGCTACCACCACCGTGCTGGCCGACATCAGTACTGCACCCACAGCAGGAGTAAGCAGAATTCCCCAGCCGGCTAGAGCCCCTGCGGCAAGGGGGATTGCAAAAATGTTATATCCTGCAGCCCACCAAAGATTTTGAATCATCTTTTTGTATGTAGCACGGGATAACGTCAGTATTTTTACTATATCCCGCGGATCAGACCGAACAAGCACGATATGACCTGCTTCAACAGCCACATCGGTACCGGCGCCGATGGCAATACCGATATCAGCTGTTGCCAAGGCAGGGGCGTCATTTACTCCGTCGCCCACCATAGCTACCCGTTTTCCTTGATCCTGCAGCTCCTTTACCTTAGAGGCCTTATTTTCAGGCAGCACCTGGGCAAAAACGGTATCAATTCCCAGTTCTCGGGCAACTGCATCTGCTGCCGCCTGTGCATCGCCAGTGAGCATGGCTACTTCAATACCCCGATCATGGAGTGCACGTATTGCCTCATAGCTTTCTTTTCGAACAGCGTCTGCAACGGCAAAGACCGCTACAGCGTTTCCATCCCGGAGCAGATAGATGGAAGCCTGACCGCGGTCTGCAGCTTTATCTGCTGCTTTCTGAAGTGATTCGGGTATGCGTGCGTCTTCCGTTTCCACCAGGGCGGGACCTCCTAAGAAGTAGACGGTTCCTTCAACAGAGGCAGAAACTCCTTTTCCTTTTACAGAATGAAAACTGGAAGCTGAAGGAATGCTGATATCCCGGTCCTGTGCGGTTTTCACAATACCGCGTGCTATTGGATGTTCGGATTCATATTCAACACCTGCAGCAATTCGAAGGATTTCATCTTCTGCTTCTCCTTCAGCCGCTGCCGTTTCAATTACACGGAATTCTCCCAGAGTGAGCGTTCCGGTTTTATCAAAAATCACGGTATTCAGCTTCCGGGCATCCTCCAGGCCGCGTCGGTCCCGCACAAGAAGACCATTTTGAGCACCGCGAGTCGTTGAAATGGCTACAACCAGAGGTACTGCTAACCCGAGGGCGTGGGGACAGGCAATTACCAGGACCGTAACCACCCGAATTATGGTGAAGTCAATTGTTGCTCCTGCTATCTGCCAGATGATCAAGGTGATCAGACCTGCAGTTATAGCTATCCCTGTCAGCATCCCTGCTGCTCGATCGGCTACATGCTGAGCTCTTGATTTAGATTGCTGAGCTTCCGAGACAAGCCTCATGATTCCGGAAAGTTTGGTTTGCTCACCGGTTCCAGTGATTTGTACGTGAAGAGCACTTTCCCCATTGATTGTTCCAGCAATGACTTCATCTCCAGCCTGCTTTTTTACAGGGGCAGATTCCCCGGTAAGCATGGCTTCATTCAGATCACTTGATCCTTTCTGAATAATCCCGTCGGCAGGCACCCGTTCTCCAGGGCGGATCAGGACGATATCTTCCTCACTGAGTTCGCTGATCGGTACTGCTTCTTCTCCTTGATGTGTGATTCGGGCAGCTGTATCCGGAAGGAGTTTTGCAAGTTCATGCAGTGCTCCCTGGGCTTGTGAGATAGACCGCATTTCTATCCAGTGACCCAGCAGCATAATTGTTATCAAGGTGGCAAGTTCCCACCATAATTCCTCAGCCTCTAATACTCCAAGACGGACTATCCAGGAAAAAATAAATGCTACGACTATGGCCAGGGAAATCAGCGTCATCATACCTGGCAGACGGGCCTTGAGTTCTTTCCAGGATCCCCGCAGGAATATCAGACCTCCGTAAAAAAACACAGCG
>PWKH01000060.1 GCA_003559765.1 Spirochaetaceae bacterium | reverse complement strand
GCGTAATTATTGCAAATCTCAATCCTCCCGATTCAATTAAGGCCATTACAAAAGTGAAGGGAGAGCGGGACGAAGAAGAGCTGGAAGATTCAGATCACAAAACGAAGGGATAAGAACCCGGAAGAATGTTTCACGTGAAACAGTGGAGCAAAAGAAAACGCTGTCATGCAGGCCATGACAGCGTTATTGTTTCACGTGAAACAATACGGATCAAGTCTCCGATTCAACGACAATATGAGGCCCGATTTTTTCTTTCAGGTACCGTTCGATTCCGTGCTTCAGAGTCATCTGAGACATCGGGCAACCGGCGCAGGATCCTACAAGACGCACCATCACTTTTCCGTCGGACTCCATGCTGACAAATTCCACATCGCCGCCGTCGTTCTGCAGCGCCGGCCGTATATCCTGAAGCGCCTGCTTCACCTGTGCAGTCATATCTGTTTGCTCTTTCTGTGTATCCATATCATATACTCCTTATCTGAAAGATACGAAAAAGCATAATCTTGGTCAATATACTGGTCCCTTTGCTGACAGATAATCATGAATCAGCTATACTCACTTCATGAAGGCAAAACGGATCGTCTTTGCAAATCAGAAAGGCGGAGTGGGAAAAACCACAACCGCGGTAAATCTCGGAGCATATCTGGCAGAAGCGGGGAAGCAGGTGCTGCTCATTGACTTTGATCCCCAGAGCAACCTTTCAAGCAGCGTCAGTGCGGAAATAAAGAAACCGGGGGTCTATGATCTTCTGACAGGAAAGTCATCCTTGGAGGAGGTTGTGCAGAAATCTCCCGTTGAGAACTTGTCTGTTATCCCGTCAAATATTGATCTTACCGGGGCCGGCATCGAGCTGATCGATGCGGAGCGTCGTGAATATTATCTGCAGCAGGCGCTCCAGGAGTGCGACGGAACCTGGGATTACGTCTGTATTGACTGCCCGCCGTCTTTGGGCCTGCTCACTTTGAACGGGCTGGTTGCGGCAGATCAGGTGGTGATTCCCCTGCAGTGCGAATATTTTGCCCTTGAGGGGCTCAGTATGCTGGTTAAAACCATAAAGAGTGTGCAGCGGCAGCTGAACCCGAAGCTGGATATCCTCGGAATTCTGTTTACCATGTATGACTCCCGAACACGGCTGGCAAATGAGGTGGTGCGGGATGTAAGCCAGTACTTTTCCGGTCGGGTGTTTAAGAGCATCATCCCTCGAAATATCAGACTGTCGGAAGCTCCGTCCTTCGGAATTCCTATTAATCTTTATGACCCGAAATGCACCGGGGCCGCCGCATATAAACATTTAGCACAGGAGGTGCTTGACCGTGTCTAAACGAGGACTTGGGAAAGGAATCGGATCGCTGATCCGCGATTATTCCTTCGATGATGTGGTGCAGGAGCATGCGCCTGAGGGAAATGTAATTGATGCCGACATTACCAAGGTTGACGCCAATCCGGATCAGCCGAGAAAGCAGTTTGATGAAGAATCCCTCGATGAATTGGCCAATTCAATTCGTGAGCAGGGCGTGCTTCAGCCGGTCCTCGCAATCCAGCAGGGTGACCGATATATTGTTATTGCCGGGGAACGGCGGCTTCGGGCGGCGAAACGAGCCGGGCTGGAAACCCTGCCGGTCATCGTAAAAAGCTACGATGAAAACAAACGGCTTGAAATCGCCCTGATTGAAAACCTCCAGAGGGAAAACCTGAATCCGATAGAGGAGGCTAAGGCTTTCCGCTTTCTTATCGATGCCGCAGGGATCAGTCAGGACGAGCTTTCAAAGCGGCTGGGAAAACGGAGGTCCACCATTGCCAACAGCCTTCGACTGCTGAACCTTCCCGAACTGATGCAGGATGCACTGAAGGACCACACGTTAACTCCAGGCCATGCCCGGGCTGTGCTCTCGGTAGTGAATCCTGCAGATCAGGAACATCTGTTCAAGGAAATTGTTGAAAAGGGACTTTCCGTGCGTGAAGCGGAATGTCGCGCCGGGGAACTGAATCAGGGATCCAGGGCGGGAGCTTCCAGAAAAAAGCAGAAAAAAGCTGAAACCAGACCCCCTGAGATTGAGCATCTCGAAGAGCGCTTCCTTGAAGTGCTGGGAACCAAGGTGAGCATCAAGGGAAACTTAAAAAAGGGAAAGCTGGAGATCTCCTATTATTCCCAGGAGGATCTGGAGCGGATATTCGAGATTATCGCTCCGGACATTAGGCTTTCCGATGAACTGTAATACTTCAGGGTAATGCTCCATGGCTGGGAAAAAGACCTATTATCAATGTACAAACTGCTCCTATGAACATCCGAAGTGGCTCGGCAGATGTCCTGAATGCGGCAGCTGGAACACGTTCACTGAGGAAATAAAAGCAGCCCCATCCGCCTCGGGCAGCAGCAGAAAAGCGGCACAGCCGCAGCAGCTTGCAGATATCCCGGAGGAGCCGTCCTTCCGTATTGCCAGCAGCATAACTGAACTGGACAATGTCCTCGGCGGCGGAATGGTCCGGGGAAGTTCGATCCTTGTCGGCGGCGAACCGGGAATCGGTAAGTCCACCCTGATGCTTCAGCTGCTGGCCGCCATGCGCCATGAGAAGGTGCTCTATGTTGCTGGAGAAGAGTCAGCGGCGCAGATAAAAAACAGGGCTAAGCGGCTGTCGGTGCATGAGCGTCATGTGACGATTCTCTGCGAAACCCGGATTGAGCACATACATTCAGTGCTGAGGAAACTTAAACCGGATGCGGTGGTGATTGACTCGGTACAGACACTGGTCAGCGAGGAAATCGGTCTGGTGCCCGGTACGGTAAACCAGGTAAAGCACGGCTGCATGATCTTTGCAGACTGGGCGAAACAGACCGGTTCTGCGGTATTCCTTGTCGGTCATGTGACTAAGGAAGGCTCGCTTGCCGGCCCCAAGGTGATTGAGCATATGGTTGATACGGTGCTTTATTTCGAGCAGGGTCAGGCCGGAGTCCGGCTGATCCGCGCGGTAAAAAACCGTTTCGGCTCCGTAGATGAGGTTGGGTTTTTCACCATGGAATCCGACGGGCTCAAACCGGTTACGGATCCCGGATCCTTCTTTCTGGAACATCGGGAAGGAAAACTTCCTGCCGGTATTACCTCAGCGGTGATCTATGAAGGCACCAGGGCATATCTTGTTGAGATTCAGGCGCTGACGGTGGATGCAAAGGGGAGTTATCCCCGGGTGTATTCTGACAAGATCGAAGTTTCCAGAGTTTCCCGGGTGATGGCAGTTATGGAGAAGCATCTGGGAATTAGTTTTGCCGGTCAGGATGTGTATGTAAATGTTGCCGGCGGCATCCGGCTGAATGAAGTGGGTATTGAGCTGCCCCTTGCCCTTGCCCTCTATTCTGCCCGCAGCGGCAGACCCCTTTCGCGGAACATTTCGGCAGCCGGGGAGATCACTCTTGCCGGAGAGATCAGACCGACGGCTTTTCTGGACCAGCGGATGAAAACCTCCATCGCTATGGGGTTTGACCGGATGATCGGTCCGGTTCAAGCACATAACTTCCGGGGATATACCGGCTGCACAAGCATACAGGAAGCGCTTCAGGCTGCCTACGGACCTGATGCTTCGGGGGCTTAAGCTCCTCCGCCGACGAGGTTGATCAGTACGGGAAAGGCAATAAACGTGCCGGCGGAACTTCCCAGGCTCGTTAGAAAGAACACCACCAGGGCATGGGTGAAACGGTTGCGGTAGAACCCCCGCAGTGAAAGAATGTCGTCCTGGAGCCGCTCAAAATCAATTACCCTCGGCTTGCGTATATACGCCTCTACCAGTCCGGAAACAATCCCGACACCGATGGTCGGATTCAGGGATGTAAAAGGAGCCAGCAGGAAGGTCAGCACCACCGTCACCGGATGGGCTAGGGCGGCAATGGCCGCGATACCGGAAAGAATGCCGTTGACCATGAACCAGTACACAAACATGCTCACTCCGCGGTCCCAGCCTGACTGGATGAACCCGTATACCATGAGAGAAATCACTAAGACCGGTACAATATAGGGCAAATAACGTGTAAAACTCCGTTTGTTTGGTATGGTTTCAATGCCGGAGAGATCAGTTGACTGGGTGCCTGCATCCAGAGCTTCCAGGTGGGCAATAATTCCCGGACCGTGACCGGCACCCACCACGGCAATTTTTCGGTCCCCGGGTGCGGTGTATATCTTTGTTGCAAGATACTGGTCCCGTTCATCAATGAGCACTTCCTTGATGGTCGGAAGATAGGATGACAGTTCCTCCATCATGCTCTGCAGGGCATTTTTCTGCTTCAGCTGCTCAAGATCCGCTTCGGTGACATCCTCATTGGTAAAAATGCTTGCCAGCATGGTGGCGGCAAGCTTCATCTTGTTCCAGAAACCCGAGCAGTACCAGGCACGTTTCAGGGTCAGCTGTATTTCCCGGTCACAGAGCGAAAAGGCAATACCCTCCTGCTGAGCAGTCTCTGCAGCCCTGCGCATTTCATCACCCGGGGTGATGCCGGTGGTATTTCCGATCCGGCGCTGAAAGGAGGAAAGCACCAGGTTGGCCAGCAGCAGAAATCCCTTTTTCTGTCTGAGTACTTCGCCGATGTTCAGCTTTTCCCATTTCTGTCCTTCGATCATTGTCTGATATCGTCCGGCATCTATCTCAAGGCAGACATGATCGGGCTGCCGGGCTCTGATCTGCTGCTCCACTTCCGCGACACTGTCCGCTGATACATGGGCGGTTCCTATGAGGGTTATCGTTCTGCCGGAAGCGAGGGTTATATCGGTAATCGTATCTGAAATGGTGTTCACCTGCACAGCGCAAACCTCCGTGGAGTCCACTATACCCGTAGATATTACTTTGCACAAGCGAAAGTCTCCTGCTGATTGCCCAAGAAGAGGTTTTTCTGTACAGTAGCGCCATGACGTCAGTGATATGGTACCTGCTGCAGCTGTTCGCCTTCCTTGCCGGAGGGATGCTGCTGGCCCACCCCCGCATCATTCCTCCCTCATCTCAGCAGACTGTGGACAGGCTGCTCAGCTGGTGTCTGTATGTGCTGCTCTTTTTTATGGGCCTGAGAACCGGTCTGATGGAAGGGATCCTGGAGGAAGCCGCTTCCATGGGGATGCTTGCGGTGGGATACGGGACAGCGGCTGCAGCCGGCTCTGCAGCTGTGGTGGCGGCCGGGTCAATAGTGCTTGGCAAGCCCTCCAGGGATACCCCTGCGTCACCGGAGACTCAGCAGACTCGGTGTTCCCAGGCATGGTTTCTTGAGCCGCTGAAGCTGGTGGGGGCTGCGTCCCTCGGCTTTTTCAGCGCGCTGCTGCTGCCCTGGTTTTCCTGGTTTGAAGACGGATTCATCAGCTGGCTGCTGTTTCTCCTGCTGGCGCTGGTAGGCATCCAGATCCGCCTGGGAAATACGGATGTGCTTTCGGTGCTGCGCAGTCCTGTTGCTCTGCTTCTGCCGCTGCTGACGATCGTCGGTTCGCTGCTGGGGGGACTGCTTTTCGGAGCGGCAAGTTCCCTGCATCCGGGAGAATCTCTGGCTCTGTCTGCCGGTTTCGGCTGGTATTCCCTTTCAGGAGTCCTTATTGCGGATATGGGAGATCCCATGCTGGGTTCGGTGGCGTTTCTCAGTAATCTGATCCGTGAGCTGGCGGCGTGCGTTACGATTCCCCTGCTTGCCGGGATGAAGCAGCCCTACGGGGCAATTTCCGTCGGAGGAGCCACCAGTATGGATGTTACCCTGCCGATCATTGAGCACAGCTGCGGAGCATCCTATGTTCCCTTGGCCCTTGCCCACGGGATTGTGCTGACTCTTGCGGTCCCGTTTCTCGTGCCGCTGCTCTACGGACTTGCTTAGGCCGGATCATCCACAAGGGGGATGAGCACCTGCAGGGCATACCACGGTCCCTCCTTTACGCCCCGGAGCATCAGGCTGTGCTCCTTCGGCCTCCAGCCGCGGGCATCCATGCCCGATAAGGCGGTGCGATAGGCCGATTCAACTCCTTCAGGAGAGGGATCGGGGAACTGGTAGAACAGATACGCCCCGGCGGGAAGGGTCACATAGCAGAAGGGGGGCTGCAGCTGAATCTTTTCCCATACCGGACCTGCCCCGAAACTGACAGGGGAAATGGAGTGTGTTCCGGCATCAAAGGTGCTGCACAGGAGGATTTCATCTTCCGGCAGAGTTATCGAAGCTGTTCTGCATTGGGAACGGAGCAAAGAAAGGTTTGTGAGGTGATCGTTCCGGGAGAGTTCGTCTCCGGCGGTACAGAGGTAGTCGATTGATTCATACAGGTTCAGTCTCATAACTCGCATAGAGGTATCATAATGAAAGCGGAAAAGAATGTACAGTATCAGCTGAAACTCAGCAGCAGAAGAAAGACCGTATCCATACAGGTGAAAAAGGACGGACGTGTTGCGGTGTATGCGCCGGATTGGCTTGAAATGAGGCGAATACGGGAGATAATCACGGAAAAACAGCAGTGGATTGCCTCACAGCAGTACCGTATGAGTCAATTATACCGTAAGCCGATACATCATGAATATCATGAGGGCGAGCAGTTCTATCTGCTAGGGGTTCCTCATACCCTGATGTTTGACCAATATACCGGAAAGCGAGCGGTTGTTGATGAGCAGAACCGGCTCATCATGATGCATGCAGAAACAGACCTAAAATCTCGAAAGCAGAACATGCGGGATCTGTATAAATATATCGGGAAGCGATATATTGACAGACGTCTTAGTGTATTGATGGATGCAGTTTCCGCACATCATCCGGAGACTGTTCCCAGTGATGTCAAATTCCGAAGCATGAAACGGCGCTGGGGAAGCTGTTCTCATGGAGGGGTCATCACCCTCAGCCTGCGGCTGTTCGGAGCTGAACCGGGACTGATAGATTACGTGATAATCCATGAACTGGTCCATCTGCATCACTTTCACCATCAGCAGACTTTTTATTCCCTTTTTGATTCGGTGATGCCTGACTGGAGGCGGCGGAAAAATGAACTGGAGCGGATCTCAGGAGAGCTGAATATCTAGATTGGGCTGGACGATGTACCGGAGAATCAAGTACATTGAATCTAATTGGCAACCATGAGGGGGTAACCATATGAATCCTGTCGCATTGGCACCGGATATCTATCGGATAAGCGCGAATATCGGAAGCAGGGATCTGTTTGAGGGAATTTGGCCGATACCCAATGGAGTATCACTGAATTCCTATCTGGTGAAAGGCAGGGACAAGACTGCCCTGATTGATCTCGTGAAGGACTGGGAAGGAGCCGCTGATACGGTATCCCGGCAGCTCAAAACCCTCGGTATCGGGATTCAGGAAATCGACTATCTGATCCTGAATCATATGGAACCGGATCACACCGGATGGCTGCAGCAGATGAAGCAGCAGAACCCGAGAATGCAGATTCTCTGCACGAAAAAAGCGGTGCCCCTGGTTGAGGCCTTCTACGGCATCACTGATTCCGTCAGGGCTGTAGCCGGCGGAGAACAGCTGGACCTCGGAGGGAAACAGCTGCAGTTCTTCGATGCGCCCAATATTCACTGGCCTGAGACAATGGTCACCTATGAAGCTTCAACAGGAATTCTGTTTTCCTGTGATGCCTTCGGCTCCTTCGGTCAGGTTCATGAAGCGGTGTTTGATGACCAGCTTTCTGAACTGGAGCATAAGTTCTTTGAAGAGGAGACCCTCAGGTACTATGCAAATATTGTTTCAAGCTTCTCGCGGTTCGTTGAACGGGCCATTGACAGCCTTTCATCACTGAACATCAGTATGATTGCACCAAGTCACGGGGTGATCTGGCGGAAAAACCCCGGGAAAATCGTAGCAGACTACCAGCGCCTTGCCTCATACATGCAGGGGCCGGCGGAGGCTGAAGTCACCGTGGTATGGAGCTCCATGTACGGAAATACGGAAGCAATGGTCGATGCGGTAACCTCAGGAGTCGAGGCGGCGGGCGTGCCGGTTCATATCCATCGGGTCCCCCAGGACCATGTCTCCTTTGTGCTGGCATCAGCCTGGAGATCCTCGGGGATCATCGCGGGCATGCCCACCTATGAGTACAAGATGTTTCCGCCGATGTACGCAGTCCTGGACGTGCTCGAACGCAGCAGAGTTATGAACAGAAGGGCCTTCCGATTCGGTTCCTACGGCTGGTCTGGAGGAGCCCAGAAGCAGTTTGACGAATTTACCGCTTCCATGAAATGGAAATGCCAGGATCCTGTGGAGTTTCAGGGGGCTCCGAGTAAAGAGGACAGAGACAGGGCCTTCAGTCAGGCCAGGACTCTGGCAGAGGAAATCCTGGCCTGGAAGGAGTCGGTCAAATCCTAGCAGGACTGCAGCAGCTCCCGGAGGAACTCATAGACCCGCTGAACCGAAGGAATGAACATACGCTCATCGGTTGAATGAGCATCATGAATAGTCGGCCCCATGGATACTGCCTGTATCTCCGGGGCCTTGCTTTTTATCACGCCGCATTCAAGGCCTGCATGGATTGCGGTAATGGTCGGTTTTTTCCGGTACATCCGCTCATACACCCTGCTGACAAGTTCCGGAAGGGGGGAAGACGGATCAGGAGTCCAGGCAGGATAGGTGTTCTCTTCCCGGGGCGCTGCACCGGTAACCGCAAGTGCCGCGGATACGCGCTGGGACATATAATTCCGGGCGCTTTCAATTGAAGAGCGCTGGCTTGTGACGATGCATATTTCCCCTGCTTCCGTCTTCACGGATGCGAGGTTGGTTGAGGTCTCCACCATGCCGGGGACGGCAGTGCTCATGCGGTCAACTCCGTGGGGGGTGATGAACAATCCATGAACCAGCCTTCGGGACTGCTCTACCGTCAGACAGCTGTCGGGAAGTGCAGTCTGAGTGACCTTCACTGAACCCTTCGGATCGGTATCGCCGAAGCGCTGCGCAAAGGATGGGGCAAAGATTTCAGCTAAGCGGGATACCGCTTCCGCAGATTTGGGAGGAACCAGGAAAACCGCCCGGCATTCGCTGGGAATGACATTCCGTTTCGACCCGCCGTCAGCAGAGGCAATGCGGATATCAGAAACGCTGCTGACTGAGTAGAGAAACCGGAAGCATTCGGCGACAGCGTTTGCCCTGCCGAGATGAATGTCGCCCCCGGAATGTCCTCCGGTGAGTCCGGTGACCGTCACCTCCCATGCGCTCCAGTCAAGGCAGTGGCCTTCAGTCATCTCCCGTTCGGCAGGAAGCGAAGCGGTGATTTCCCCGCCGCCTGCACTTCCCACATAAATTACCCCTTCCTGCTCAGAATCAAGATTTATCAGGGAGGTGCCACCCAGTATGGCGGGGTCAAGCTTAAAAGCGCCGTCAAGGCCGGTCTCCTCGGAGACGGTGAACAGCGCTTCAATCGGCCCGCAGGACAGCGTCTCATCCTCCAGGACCGCCAGGGCAAAGGCAACGGCTATTCCGTTGTCTGCTCCCAGGGTGGTGCCGTCTGCGGTGATCCACTCGCCGTCGAGCACCAGCTTGATCGGATCTACTGAGAAATCATGGGAAGCATCGGGATCCTTCACGCAGACCATATCAAGATGACCCTGCAGGATCACCGGGGCAGAGCGTTCCTTCCCGGCCGCCGCCGGACGTTTCACCACGATATTCCCTGCAGCATCAATGAAATAGGACAAATCACGCTTATGGGCAAACTGCTTTACGTACTCCCGGGCGCGCTGTTCGTCTCCCGAGTCCCGGGGAATCTGAGAAATCTCATAAAAATATTTCCAAACCCTTTTCGGCTGCAATGTCTTTGTCATTTCACTGGTCAAGTATTTCATACCTGCCTCCGTCATTTCATGATTGTGCCACTATAAGCCGGGATAAACCTCGGGTCAAGGGATTTCCGTACCGGCGGCATTGATCACCTGGGTCTGGGGTGCCGGCGGTTCTTCGGTAAGGTCATTGAGCCATTTCCCGCTTCTGAAACGGAATATGGAAAGAAGGGCTTTATAGATTTCCTCCGTGCCGATGAGCAGGTAGACGAAGTAGATCGGCAGCTGAAGCACTAATCCGCCTAAAACAGCAAGGGGCACACCGATTCCCCATATACCGGATGCCTCCAGCATCAGGGAGAACCGGGTGTCGCCGCCGCTGCGCAGTACTCCGATTACTGCATGGATGGTCAATCCCCGGACAGGAATCAGAAACGCAAGGATCCGGAGGGAACGCTGGGTGATCAGCGTCAGCTCGGGGTCGAGATTGTAGGCCAAAGTGATCAGGGGGGCAAAGAGGCTCATGAAGACACCGACGGCCAGACCGGAGAATACCGGGAGGATGAGAAACCGCTTTGCATACAGGGACGCCTCGTCATACCGCTGCTGGCCGATCTTTTTTCCGATCATCACGGCTGAGGCATTTCCTGATCCGATGAACATGACGAAAAAGAGACTCTGTATTGCCTCGCTGACGTTTGCCGAGGCGATAACGTCAGTACCCATCCGTGCGTAGACCATTTTATATGCCACCATGCCCAGGGCCCAGGCAAGTTCGTTGAGTATTACCGGCAGGGCAGTCTTCCAGTACCGCCTGAGGAAATAACGGTCAAAGGAAAGGTATTCCTTCACAGGAGCGGCTGCAGGGGTCTGTTTCCGGTAGGCGATGCTGAGAATGATGACCACCTCCATTCCCCGGGATATGAGGGTGCCCAGGGCTGCTCCGGCAACCCCCATGGCGGGAAATCCGAGTTTGCCGAAAATGAGGATATAGTTGAGCAGTATGTTAACGGCAAGCGAAGAGAACGTGGAGATCAGCGGATAATGGGCCAGTTCAGTGCTGCGGAGGGAGGTGGAGAAGATAAATGAAACCGCAGTGAACAGATAACTGGCTGCAACAATGCGCAGATATATTGAGCCTTCGCTGATGACAGCGGCATCGCTGGTGAAGAATCCCATGATCTGCCGGGGAAACATGATAGAACATGAAGCAATGACAAGTGCTCCGGTGACGGCGGCCGAAAGGGCTGCCCCCATCGCGGCATGAATCGATTTCAGATCCTTTTTCCCCCAGTACTGGGCGATGAAGATGGAGGCGCCGCTTCCGAGCCCGAAGAAGAACAGCACCGTGATGAAGAACATCTGGTTGGCCAGGCCTACTGCGGCTATCTGGACCGGGCCGAGCTGTCCGATCATCAGCGTATCCGCAAAGGTGAATGAGGATATCAGCAGATTCTGCAGCATGATCGGTCCTGCAATGGACAGTAGGGTGGTGTAAAACGATTTGTCTCCTGCTAAATGCTTCCAATTCGACCACATATATCTTTGTGTACTCGATCTGTAACAGCAGTGTCAAGCAGAAGGGAGTTATCCCGGCCGCTTCCCCAGCAGTTTCTGCTTCAAATCCCCTCTTCCCGCTTTTTCGAGAGCTTCAATTACCAGTTTCCTGTTTTCCCGTTTGTGGAAGTGGAGCAAAGCCCGCTGCAGGGTGCGCTCCCGCCCGACCGGCACATGTACAGGAGAGAATCCCATTCCGGGCCGCGGATCAAGCTGAGTCCAGTACATGGCCGAGGCCGCTGTTCCCGGAGTCGGATAAAAATCCTGTATCTGGTCGGGAATAAACCCGTAGTCATGGAGGAATTCAGCAAGCAGCACTGCGTCGGTGAGGTCGCATCCAGGATGCGAGGCGATTAAATAGGGTATGAGATACTGCTTCTTTCCCAGGGTCCGGTTAGTCCGACGGAATGCTTCATGAAACTGAGTGAACAGTTCAATGGAAGGCTTTCCCATGGCATGAAGTGCCCTGGGAGAGGCGTGCTCAGGGGCGACCTTCAGCTGCCCGCTGACATGATGCCGGCAGATCTCGAGAAGGAACCCTTCCCGTACATGCTTCGGGGCGTGCATCAGGTGATCATACCGGATGCCTGAACGGACGAATACCTGCTTGACCTTCGGCAGGGTTCTGATGTCCGTGAGGATTTCCAGAAATGATGCGTGCCCGTCCCGCACGGAGGGACACTGGTCCGGGAACAGACATTCCCGATGCTCACAGGGCCCTTTCCCCGGAGTAATCTGCTTTCGGCAGGCGGGGATACGAAAATTGGCTGTAGGACCGCCGACATCGTGGATATATCCCTTAAACAAGGGATCATCAGTCAGGGAGCGCGCCTCTCGGAGTATTGACTCCCTGCTTCGAGCCTGGATGATCCTTCCCTGATGAGCCCGGAGGGAACAGAAGGAGCAGGACCCGTAGCAGCCCCGTGAACTGGTGATGCTGAAGCGAACTTCCGTGAGCGCCCGGACCTCGCCCTTCCGGAGACATCCGGGATGAACTCGCCGGGTATAGGGAAGTTCGTAGATCCGGTCCATCTGCGCTGCCTCAAGCGGCGCCGCAGGGGGATTCTGCACCACCAGCACCGGCCCGTAGGATTCAAGCAGCCTGCAGGGCTTCATGGGGTTTTCACGCACCATGCGGGTGTGTGTGCTTTCGGCATAGCGTCGTCTGGAGGCCGCATCAGTTCCGCAGAGGGAGTGAAAATCGGGAAGCATCACCTCATCCGTTTCGGGGTCAGGAGCATATGCATCAGCCTTCACGGCGTATACGGTTCCCGGCACGCAGTGCAGTGCTTCCAGGGGAGCCCGGCAGCTGAGCAGCCGGTCGATTTCGGTTATCTGCTGCTCCCCCATCCCGTAGACCAGAAGGTCGAGCTTCGCATCCAGCAGTATTGACCGCCTCAGAGAATTGCTCCAGTAGTCATAATGACTCAGCCTTCTCAAAGATGCTTCCAGCCCTCCTGCAATCACCGGGATGTCTTTGTAGGCCTGCCTGATGCGGGCGGTATATGCGATGATGCTGCGCTTCGGCCTGCCGCCGGGCTTTCCTCCCGGGGTGTAGCTGTCATGTGCTCTCGGTCTCAGGGAGGCGCTGTAAGCGGATACCATGGAATCCACAGCACCGGAGGTTACCAGAAACGCTTTTTCAGGCCTGCCGAGCACAGTAAAATCATCACACCGGTCCCATCGCGGCTGGGATATAATACCGACCCGATTTCCCAGTGATTCAAGCACTCTGGAGATGACCGCAGCTCCGATTGAGGAGTGATCAATATAGGCGTCTCCGGTAACGAGGATGTAGTCGCACTGCCGCCAGCCCCGTTCCTGCATTTCCGCTCTGGTCATGGGCAGCAGCCTGTCTTCCGTATTATCCATAGGGAGAATGTATCCGCTGCGGCAGTGAATGGGAATAGCGGATAAGTCGGTATCACTGGAAAAAGATGAAAATATATGATATACAGTTATGGAGCGGTGCTGTGCTGCTGAATATCCGAAACACGAACATAACGCAAGATATTCACAAAAGGGATGATATTTTCATCAATTATGGGTTGTACCCGGTAGAGTCGGTTTGACTTCTCAAGGGAGTCATTGTATCTTTACTATGAGGGAAATACGGCGCTGTAGCCCCTCACATTTTTTTATATACTTACACACAAGGAGTTGCTGCTTGGCGAAGGAGAACCTACCGTCGGTACATTTTTATGACCAGGATTTCGTTGAAGTATATGACCGGACTTGGGTATGGATCCAGGACAGCTGGAGACCCGGTACCAAAGGGAGCCGTTTTGAGGGGAACTACCTCACATATGAAAATCAGCAGACCTTTCATCAGTATTACTCAATAATTTCGACAATTTTCCTGGTATACAGCAATCAGGTGTACCCGGCGCATCCCATGCTTGATTTTTTCTATGCTAAGCAGGAGAGAAACGGAGCTATCCGCGGTGAATATGATCTCGAAGACGGAAACCCGGTCATCCATCAGGACAATCCTGAGGGAATTCATCCTCCGCTTTTTGCCTATGCGGAGTACAACATCTTCAACAAAGTGGGCAATAAAAAGCGTCTGAAGGATGTGGCCCAGCATCTGCAGCGCCATTTTGAATGGCTTGAGGAGACATGCAAGCAGGAGAACGGTCTGTACGCAGTTCCCAACGGCGCGACTATGATGTTCAACGCCCTGGATGAACGGACCTGCTATCCGCTTTCCTTCAACGCGCAGCAGGCGGTAAATGCACTGTATTTATCATATATTGGTGATGTGCTCAATGACAAGGAGATGAGTTTCCAGTTCAAGCGTCAGTATTTCACCCTGAAGACCCGGATCAATTCAAAGATGTGGAATCAGGATGAGGGGTTCTATTTCGATCTGGACGAGGGGGAGCAGCAGATTCCCGTCAGGCATATCGGCGCCTTCTGGGTCATGCTGGCTGAGATCCCAAATGAAGCCAGGTTGGAGCGGCTGCTCGGACACCTTGAGGATCCGGGTCAGTTCGGTACCGATAATCCCTTTCCGACACTGGCGGTCAGTGAGCCCAGTTTTTCCCCCCAGGGGGAGGGATACCGGGGATCGGTAATTCCCTTTCTGACCTATATCGTCATGAAGGGCCTTGAAAAGTACGGGCATTACGCATTTGCCCGGGAATGCGCCATCCGGCACTTATATTTTCTGCTGGATACGCTGCATCCAGACGGGAAGGAAATCGGAGACATCTATGAGGCATACCTTCCCATGAAGGAGGGAGCTCCCTCTTCCTCCGAGGTATCGGATTTTCCCAGAAAGCATTTCATCCCCATGGCGGCGATCTCTACGGTAGCCATGATGATCGAAAATGTCCTGGGGTTTGAGATTAACCTGCCGAAGAAGACGGTTGACTGGATTATGCCGACGCTGGAGGCTATGGGTATTGAAAAGTTGTCGCTGAAACGGAATATGATCACCATTCTCAGCAATAAGAATGCCCGCGGATGGGAGATCCGTCTGGAATCGGAGAAGCTTTACTATTTTACCATCAAAATCTTTGATGAGAAGAAACATAAAACCCTTCCCATCCCATCAGGGAAATGTTCTATGCTCATCGATAAGCTCTAGGAGAAGATTAGAAAGTGGCCTGGATAGGAAAAATTATTGGCGGTACCGTCGGACTGGTGATCGGCGGTCCCTTAGGAATGATTGCCGGGGCCGCCTTCGGCCACATGATAGACCGCTCCTCTGATATGCCCCAGGATCAGCAGGGAAGAACCTTCGAGTACTATCGCCGCTCCGGCGGGGATACCTTCGGGTACGACCCGCAGTACCAGGCGCAGCTGGTGTTTTTTGTCGGAATCTTCTCCATGCTGGCGAAGCTTGCCCTGGCCGACGGCGCGGTGAGTGATCAGGAACGCCGGAAGGTGATGGAGTTTATAGACCATGATCTTCGGCTCACCGGGGAAAGCCGGGAAGCGGCTCTGCGGATCTTCGAAACAGCCCTCAGGGAAGGGGGAAGCTTCGAGGAATTTGCCCTGCAGTATTATCAGCAGTTCAGCCGCGACCGGAACATGCTGGAAATGGCAGTTGATATCCTTTTCCGGGTAGCTATGGCCGACGGAAACATGACTCGAGCAGAGGAGCAGCTGCTCTACACCGCTGTAAGAACCTTCCGTCTGCCCCAGGCAGTAATTGATGCGCTGCGCAACCGCTACGGCTCCTCGGAACGAACTGCAAGAGGCCGGAAAGCAGGGAAAAAACACAGCTACGGGGTGCTCGGGGTTTCGCCGTCTGCGAGCAACGAAGAGATTAAACGGGCATACCGGAAACTGGTCAGCGAATACCACCCGGACAAAATTGCCGCCAAGGGTCTTCCCGATGAGTTTATCTCCTTTGCCCATGATAAGTTCCGGGAAATCCAGGAAGCCTATGAATCGATCAGGAAGGAACGGGGACTGTAGGGCTTAGTCGACAATGGTGCGGCCGCGCAGCGACCGTGCGATAGTGATGCGGTCGGCATATTCCAAATCTCCCCCCACGGGGATTCCGGAGGCAAGCCGGGAGATCCGCACTCCGGTCTGTTTCAGCAGATGAGCAATATACAGGGCGGTGGTGTCTCCTTCCTCAGTCGGATTTGTTGCCACAATCACCTCCTGAATCGACTCTTCAGCGATCCGATCTGCCAGTCTGCCGAGAGACAGCTGTTCCGGACCGATCCCGTCCAGAGGTGAAATCACCCCGCCGAGCACATGGAACAGTCCGTTGAAGGCTCCCGTGCTTTCCAGAGTCAGCACATCCTGGGGATGCTCCACCACGCAGATGCTCCTGCGGTCTCTGTCCGGATAGGTGCATATGGGACAGGGATCCGCTCCTGCTTCGGTGAATGAGCCGCACCGGCTGCACCGGATAATTTTCTGCTGGACACTGTGAATAAGTTTTCCGAGACGGGTATTGAACTGCTGGTCTGTCTGCAGGAGATGGTAGGCAAGCCGGGCGGCGCTTTTTCTGCCGATGCCCGGAAGTTTCGCCAGCGCCTGGATCAGTTCATCGAGTGATGTCATGGCCTGCTCACTGCCCGAAACTGCCGGGTAAGGGCAGCCCCCCCATGGTCTGCTGCTTCACCTGATCCTTCCAATTGCTCAGCAGAGAATTGACGGCAGCACGGACCAGGTCCTGGAGCATTTCCACATCCTGTTCCTCAAGTACGGCCGGATCGATGGTCAGTTTTGTGATCTCCATATCCCCGGTCATTTCAATAGTGACCATGCCGCCGCCGGATGAACCGGTTGCGGTAATCTCCTTCATCCGCTCCTGCATCTGCTGCTGCATGTCGCCGAGATTCAGCTGCTTCATAAGGTCATTCAGATTCATTGGATCCTCCGGAAATTATTTCTCCTCGAAAGAGATGCTGGACCATCGAGGCGGTGTCATCTGATTCCTCCGGCTCAAGCTTCGCCTGCTGCTGCTCCGGCCCCTCCGCAGTTACGGATATATGCCTTCCGACTATTCTGCTGATTTCGGCAGTAATCTGCTTTATTTCCTGCCGGGCGATAGTTGTTCCATAGGTATTCACCGTCCGGAAATGCAGTGCATCTCCCTCCGCGGACCATGAAGCCTGCTCCAGAACAGAAGCCAGGGCCGGGCGGCTTTCCTTCAGGGCCTTTACCAGATGAGCAATATCTGCCTCGGACAAGGGACCGGTATTCTCGGCAGGAGCCTCCCGATTCGGAGATGCCGCCGCTGGTTCCCGGCGAACCGGTTTCGCCGAACTGTCGGCAGGCTTCGCTTTTCCCTGGGACAGCTGCTCAAGCCGATGGTATATTTCCCCCGGGGTCATCCGCTGATGAAGCTTTGACAGCCGGGACAGCAGCAGTTCAAGCTCGTAGCGCTGGTTGATCGAGTACCTGATATCCCGGTAGAGCTTCAGCAGCATATCCAGGGCTGTTTCAAGCTGTTCCTGGCTGTAGCGCTGGATGATGGCTTCAGGAAACTGCTCCAGGGAGTTTCCCAGGACTGCTTCTCTGGTGATGCCCTGCTGAATGAAGAGCATGGACCGGAAGTACTCTGCCATATCGATTATGAACTGCTCTATCGAAACCCCTCTGGACAGTACTGCCTCGGCAGTCTGGAGGGCTTCATCGCTGCGTGATTCGGAAAGCTCTTCCACCAGTACGGTGATGGTGTCGGCACTTACCAGCCCGAGCTTGTCCTGAATTTTTTCCAGGGTGATCTCCTGCTGAGAGAATGAAGCAATCTGGTCAAAGAGGGTGTAGGCGTCCCGGAGGGATCCTGCCGCCTCCTTTGCGATCCAGAACAGCGCCTGCTGTTCGACGGAAACATCCTGCTCGCCGGCGGCCTCCGCGATTTTTCCCTGGATGATCTCCTGGGCTATCAGCTGGAAGTGGAACTGCTGGCACCGGGAACGGATGGTTGCAGGAACACGGTGGCCTTCGGTGGTGGCAAAGATGAATACAATGTAGGGAGGCGGCTCTTCAATTGTTTTCAGCAGCGCATTGAATGCGCTGTTGGAGAGCATATGAACCTCGTCTATGATGTATATCTTGTAGCGGCTGCTGTTGGGGGCGAAGAGCACTTCGTTTTTAATTTCCCGCACGTCATTGACCGAGGTGTTGCTTGCTCCGTCGATTTCTATGACGTCCATGGCATTGCCGCCGGTGATTTCCCGGCAGTTGGAACAATCCCCGCAGGGTTCTGCAGTCGGACCGGTTTCACAGTTCAGGGCCTTTGCCAGGATCCTGGCGGCGGAGGTCTTTCCTACGCCCCGGGGTCCGGAAAACAGATAGGCATGGGCAATCCGCTGCTGGGAAAGGGAGCTTTTCAGGGTGGTGGCGACAAATTCCTGTCCGGAAAGTTCCTCAAAGTCGCGCGGCCGTTTCCTGGTGGCTGTTACCTCGTATGCCATCTGCTGCCTCTCCTTGGGGTGATTATACACGATAACCGCAATAAAAAAACCCCTTCAGCTCCAGCCAAGTGGGCTGAGTCTCATCAGCATATCACTTACCGCTGCTACCTTCCGGTCCTGACGGGGTTGGGTGACTGCTGATAGCTCAGAACCTGGCCTTCAGCACTGAAGGGGAAAGTTCGGAGAGAGAGGGATTCGAACCCTCGGTACCACAGGGGTACACACGCTTTCCAAGCGTGCACCTTCGGCCACTCGGTCATCTCTCCATAGGCAAGCTATGCAATAACTGTTTTTTCCGCACCACGGTGCAGGTGATAGCGGAGAGAGAGGGATTCGAACCCTCGGTGCCGCAAAACGGCACAACGGATTTCGAGTCCGCCCGATTCAACCGCTCTCGCATCTCTCCAGCTCGTGTACCCAAGAGGATTCGAACCTCCGACCTTTAGATCCGCAATCTAATGCTCTATCCAGCTGAGCTATGGGTACAAAAAACGGAGAGGGGGGGATTCGAACCCCCGGTACCGTCACCGGTACAACTCCTTAGCAGGGAGCCCGATTCGACCGCTCTCGCACCTCTCCCGGTATCGTAAGACGGAGAAGGTGGGATTCGAACCCACGGAGCCTTGCGGCTCAGCGGTTTTCAAGACCGCCTCCTTCGACCACTCGGACACCTCTCCAAATCGGTTTTTCACTATACTGAGCAAGAAAGGCTTTGTCAATATCACATTGCAAACCCATCCCTTAGAGATGGAACCTCCGCTTCAGGGCCTGATGGATATGCGGATGCTTTGCCCCGTGGAGCACGATGAAGGACATCAGCATCAGGGGGACTGCCGCAAAGAGCGACCAGCCGATCAGCCGAGCGCCGTCCTGAAGCATGAGCACCAGTTCCAGCAGCATGAGCAGGACTGCGGAAAACAGCAGGATCATCGACAGGGTGAACAGGCCCGTGCTCCATGCAGGGTTTGCGGCGATCCTCCGTAAAAAAAAGCAGATCACCAGTGCTCCTGCCGCTGTGCAGAGAACAAGCGGAAGGGCCACGGCGACAGACCAGGTCATCGGTGCAGTACGGCTGAGAAGCGCCTCAAAGGTCATGAGAAACCCCTGCAGCAGCACTGAGGTCAGGATAATGCGGACGTATCCGCTTCGGCTGTGCCGGAATATCATCATGCCCAGGGCTATGCAGATCAGGGCGGCGGCGGGATATCCCGACCAGATCACAGGGGGGTTCCAGATATCGAGCAGCAGGAGAAACGCCGCTGCTGCCAGCAGATTCTCCAGGATAATCTGCGGTATCCGGCGGAAGATGAGAAAGGGACGGATGAGCGTCAGCCAGAAAAACACCAATGAAATCATCGGGTAGTAGGACCAGCTGACCCTCCCGTTCACTGCCAGGTCAGTAACCAACGTGATGCCGAAGGGGATGCACAGAAGCAGGGTCGTGATCCCGGCAGCAGCCCGGCTGGGGACCCGGACCTTCCGGGTCTCAGAGAGCTCATCCGGCGGGAAGATGTGTTCTGCGGGGGTGCGGAACGTCTCAGGCACCGCTGTCCCGCATAACGGGCAGCCGGGGGCAGTATCTTCAAGCCTCACTCCGCATCGGATGCAGTAGGGCATTAGATTGCCTCTTTATCAGTCTTTATTTCCTTGCTCACCATCCGGGACTCATCAAAAATAAAGAACCCCTCGACCCGGCCTCCGGAGAGCACCTTCGGCAGCCAGTACTGGTCGTCCTCCCACATGCTTTCGTAGGGCATCTGTTCGACGGGAACCCAGAACGGATCGGCTTCATCGGTCTTTTCCGGCTCCCCGGTGAACTCTTCGGCATAAAAGACATGGCCCCGCAGCGCATATCCGCTGGTGAACTGAAAGTTCAAAATCCCCCGGTGTTCAGGATTCAGAGGGGTGATGCCGGTCTCCTCCCGGGTTTCCCGCACTGCCGCCTCCCGGGCGGTTTCATCTTCCTTGATGCGTCCGCCGGGGGCGTTGACCTTCCCTTTCCCCAGACCGGTTTTTTTGTGGATCAGCAGGACGCTGCCGTCTTTCACAATATAGCAGATCACCGCAGTCTCATCGGGCTCCCACAGCTCCCAGTCGATCTCCTCCACATCGGAGGCATCCTTCGGATGCGTTGGCTCCTCTGCGGCTTCGCTCTGCAGGTGCTCCTCCCCATCCTCCTTCCGGCAGGCGGTGCAGAGACTGCTGTCAAAATGCAGAAAGGAATGGAAATCCAGACGGGTCCCGCATTCGGGGCAGCGGAGCTTGAAAATCTGCAGTCTGGACCGGAAAATAAATCCGACCATCGCAACTGCAGCCAATGCAATAAAGGCGAGGGACTCCGGCAGCTCGTTCATGAGAATCAGGGCGAACAGCAGGTTTGTCATCAGGATCAGAATGGCCACGAGAAGGGTGCCCATCCGCTTCTTCTGTCCGGTGGCAGTATGTTTGCGCTGCATGAGGTTGAACACCAGCACACCGATCAGTACCCAGTAAATATATGAATTAATTTGTTCCAGCATACTGTTGAGAGTACCGGGAGAACCGGGGATGGTCAAGCATTGCTGACAGCAGATTTTTCCGGTATACTCAGAACAGAAAAGGAGAGTGCCCGTATGGAGATGACCAGAGCAAAGCTTGCCTCGTATATTGATCACACCCTGCTGCATCCGGATGCAGCTGAGGCAGACATCCGGCGGATCTGCCGGGAAGCCGGAACATACCGGTTTGCTTCGGTATGCGTCAATCCCATATGGGTGTCCCTCTGTGCCGAGCTGCTGGAGGGAACCGGCGTGAAGGTATGCACCGTTGTCGGGTTTCCCCTGGGGGCGATGAAATCACAGAGCAAAGCCTTTGAAGCTGCCCTTGCGGTTTCCGAGGGAGCCGATGAAATCGATATGGTGCTTCCCGTCGGGCTGCTGAAGGAAGGGCGGATCGATCTGGTGAAGCAGGATATTGCAGCAGTCCGGGAAGCCTGTCCGGATTCAGTGCTGAAGGTCATCATTGAAGCCTGTCTGCTCTCTGATGAGCAGAAAATTCAGGCATGCCGGGCATCTGCTGATGCATCGGCGGATTTCGTGAAAACTTCCACAGGGTTCTCCAAGGGAGGAGCTCTCCTGGAGGATGTCAGGCTCATGAAACAGACCGTCGGCGACGCCCTCGGGGTGAAAGCGGCCGGAGGAGTGAGGAGCCTGGAGGATGCCCTGCAGTTTATCCGGGCCGGGGCAGCCCGCCTCGGATCAAGTGCTGGAGCTTCACTTATGGAAGGGGCCGCCGGATCGAAGGACAAGTACTGAGACAGTAGAATGCAGATACCAGACGGAACCGTACAGACGGAACATTTTCTTAAAAGTCTCGGGTTTCCCCGGGTTGCAGTGCATAACACCTTCCTGCATTTTGATTTTACCCGACCCTCAAGACGGATTCTGGTAATCGGGCCGATGGGTTCGGGAAAGACGGAGTTTTCCGCCCGGGTGTGGCGGGATGCCCAGGTTGCCCTGCAGAAAAGTGAAGCGGTCAGGGAGCTTACCTCCACCGGGAGAGCTGACAGACGACGGGTGTTTTTTATCAGGTCCCTGCTGGATGCTCAGCGTTTTGCCGAATATCCCGATGACGCCCTGGCCTACCGGGGAGGGTATGAGCGGTGCGGGTCGAGCATCGCCAGGATCAATGACTCCTTTGCCATGGAGCAGATCCTTTCCGACAACCCCGATATCGGCACCTGGATCATTGATGAGGCTTCATTTTATGACGAGCGGCTGGTCTATGTAATTAGAAATGCCAGCGAACGCAGCGGACTGCTGTTCGTCCTGCCGACGCTGATCCTGAACTTCCGCCGGGACATCTTTAACTCAACCGCCAGGCTCATGCTGGAGACCGCCACTGATGTGATTCCTCTGACTGCCTACTGCGAACATCCCGACTGCCTGGAGGATTCCTTCTACACCTACCGGTACTACACCGTGGACGGCAGGGAGTGCCCGGCGCTCTACTTCGATCCGCTGATTGTGGTCGGAGGGGACAGAAAGAAGGAGAATTCCCAGGAACCCAATTACTGCACCCGCTGTGACCGGCATCATTATCTTCCCGGGAAGGAGTATACCTATTTTACCCTGAAACCCCTGGGAGAACAGGCGGCCAGGGGGGAGATCGGACCGCTGGTGCGGGAGCTGCGTGCCCTCCGGTATGATATCAGCTTATCGGAGCTTTCATCGCACCTCCTCAGGCAGTACGGCGGAAGCTCAGGCGGGAGCATCTGCCTCCAGTCCCTGCTGGTGTCGAATATTGCAGAACGGGCGCTGATTTATCTGTTTGTTGAACAGAACCTGATCACTGAGGAACTGCTGGTGCAGCTGGCGGGAGAACTGGAGCTGGACCGCAGCTATATGAAAAAGACCCTGGAGCACAACCGGCGGAGCGTCAACCTGGACCAGCCGTTACTGAACGGTATGCTGTTTTCCTGAAGACAGGAGGTGTCAATATGCGGATGATCGATATTATCCGGAAGAAGCAGCTCAGCAGAGCGTTGTCGCGGGAGGAGATCCGCTGGTTTGTCAGCGGCTACAGCAGCGGTGAAATTCCTGACTACCAGGCAGCAGCCTTGGTGATGGCGGTCTGGTTCAGCGGCATGGACGAGGAGGAGACCGCTGAGCTCACCTCAGCCATGGCGGAATCCGGCGAGATGGTTGACCTTTCAGGCGTTGACGGGATCGTTGTGGACAAGCACAGCTCCGGGGGAGTTGCCGATACCACTACCATCGCCGCAGGACCGATTGTCGCCGCCTGCGGCGGCATGGTTGCCAAAATGTCCGGCCGGGGACTGTCCTTCAGCGGAGGAACTTTGGACAAACTGGAGTCAATTCCCGGTTTCAGGACGGATCTGTCCATGGAGCGGTTCATTGAAATGGTAAACACCTGCGGGGTGTCGATCATCGGTCAGACGAAGCAGCTGGTTCCGGCTGACAGGATGCTCTATGCGCTGCGGGATGTGACCTCAACGGTGGACAGCATGCCCTTGATTGCCGCAAGCATCATGAGCAAAAAAATCGCCGGCGGCGGGAACAAAATCCTTCTGGACGTGAAATGGGGGAGCGGCGCCTTTATGCGAACCAGTGAATCAGCAGAAAGGCTTGCCTCCATGATGGTCGAAATCGGAAAGCACACCGGCCGGGATACCCGGGCTCTGGTTACCGATATGAATCAGCCCTTGGGCAATGCCGTAGGCAACGCGCTGGAGGTTGAGGAGGCGATCCGCATACTTCGGGGAGAACTGGAGGGTGATCTGAAGGATCTGATCGTAGAGCTGTGCGTTCATATGCTGGAAATGGGTGAGGTCTGCAGCAGCCGCAGCGGCGCTCTGAGGGAGGTGCATCAAGTGCTTGAGGACGGATCCGCCCTGGAGAAGCTGAAGGAGATGATTGGGCTGCAGGGCGGAGATCCCCGGGTATGCGACGACGTGACCCTGCTGCCTCAGGCAGAGAAGCGCATAGCGGTTGAATCATCCGTCGGCGGATGGATCAGTTCCATGCAGGCTGATGAAATTGGAATTGCGGCTGCCTTTCTCGGGGCGGGACGGATGAAGAAAGAGGATGTGATCGACCCGGCAGTCGGCTGCTGGATGAAGAAACGGATCGGGGATCAGGTTTCTGCGGGAGAGCCCCTGGCGGTGCTCTATGTGAACCGGGAAACTGATGCCGAGGAAGCCGCTGAGCGGATCCGCAGCGCCGTCACCGTTGGTGAGGGCAGACCGAAGCCCCGGGACCTGGTTGTCTCGGTGCTGTCGTAGATGAACCATACCATGCAGGAGCATATCATGATGATGGAAAAGATGCAGGAGGCGGCACGGTACGTGCAGGATCAGCTTCCCGGAGTGCCGAAGATCGGAATGATCCTCGGCTCAGGGCTCGGGGTGCTGGCTGATGAACTGGAGCAGCCGGCGGCTGTGCCCTATGAGGATATTCCCCACTTTCCCGTATCAACCGTTCAGGGGCATGCCGGACGGCTGGTATTCGGATATCTTTCAGGAGTACCCGTGCTGATGATGCAGGGCCGGTTTCACTATTATGAAGGGTATGCAATGCAGGAGGTTGTCTTTCCGGTCCGGGTCATGCGGCTGCTGGGAATCGCCGATCTGCTGGTTACCAATGCCGCCGGGGGAGTCAATCAAGGGTTTTCCCCGGGAAATCTGATGGTAATTACCGATCATATAAAATTCTTTGATGACAATCCCCTGCGGGGTCCGAACATGGAAGCCTTCGGTCCCCGGTTCTTTGATCTGTCTGCCGCCTACGATCCGAAGCTCCGCTCCCTGGCGCAGGAAGCTGCAGATCACTTGGGCTTGTCCCTTCGGGAAGGGGTATACGCCTTTATGCCCGGTCCCAATTTTGAAACCCCCGCAGAGATCAGCATGCTCAGAACCCTCGGGGCAGATGCAGTGGGCATGTCGACGGTTCCGGAGGTGATCACTGCGGTGCACAGCGGCATGCGGGTGCTGGGAATATCCTGCATCACGAATATGGCGGCGGGAATTCTTCCCCAGCCGCTGAGCCATGAAGAGGTCATGGAAACGGGCAGCCGGGTCAGGTCGGTGTTTGCTGCGCTGCTTCAGCAGATCGTAGGCAGATGGGCTGAAAGGGTGCCCCCCGGCAGATAAGGCAGACATTCACTTTTTTCATGATTTCCAGTATATTGTAACGGGGTTTCCATGGGACGACAAAAGCGGCAGCACAGAACTGTGAAACTGCTGTGCATCTCAGATGAGCGGGATCCGCTGATTTATTCTCCCAATATCAAGGAGCGGTTCAGTGATGTGGATGCGGTGATCGGGGCGGGAGATCTGCCCATGAACTATTACAGCTTCATCGTCTCCATGCTCAATAAACCGCTGTATTTTATTTTCGGGAACCACCAGCTTGCACATCTGCGCAGGTTTATGAAGCCGGGGAATGAAATATTTGAGCCCAGGGACTGTTACGAGACTTCGGTGAAACACACCTTTGAAATCGATTATTTCGGATCAACCTATATTGACGGCAGGGTGAAATATCTGAAGAAGCTGAACCTGATTATCCTGGGGATAGGGGGCAGTCCCCGATATAATGACGGGGACAACCAGTTTACGGAACTGCAGATACGGCTGAAGCTGATCAAACTTTTTCCGAAACTCCTGTTCAACCGGCTGTTCAGGGGCCGATGGCTGGATCTGATGATCACCCATGCGCCCCCCAGGGGCATTCATGATCAGCCGGATCCGTGCCATCGCGGGTTTTGTTCCTTTCTGTGGTTCATGCGGGTGTTCAAGCCCCGGTATCTGCTTCACGGACATGTACATCTGCTTGATCTGAACGAGCAGCGGGAAACTCAGTACGAAGAAACCCGGGTAATAAATGTCTTTCAGCGCTATCTTCTGGAGGTAGAAACTTGACGGATCACATTTCCTATCAGTCCCGAGAAGACTTTTCCCGCGCCAAGCAGAAGGCCATGTTTCAGTCCATCATCAGACTGCTGGGAATTGAAAAAAACGAGCTGCTTCCGTTTTATGATGTCAAGGACCTGCTGAAGCCCAGGAAAGAAAGCTATCTCGGCATGCGCACCATTCCGGTTGAAAAAATTGTCGGCAGTGAGGGACGGTATTATGATTTTTCCCATACGTTTCTGCCGAAAAAGGAGCTGCTGCGCAGCCGGTGGGTGAATGTGAATACAGCCCATCTTGCAAGCGTCAACCTTCCTCCCATTCGGGTATTCAAGCTCGGGGGATGCTATTTTGTCCGGGATGGAAATCACCGGGTTTCGGTGGCCCGGTCGCAGGGGGTGGAATTCATTGACGCAGAGGTGGTTGAACTCGATTCAGAAATCCAGATTGACGCTTCCATGACCACTTACGATCTGCGGCTGAAGGTCCTGGAATATGAGCGCAGGCAGTTCATCAAATTTATCGAGGAGCACAGCCTTTCAGGGATAATCAACTTAAAGATGATCAGGTTCAGCGCCCCGGGGCGATACCAGGAGGCAGTAAACCATATGCTGGTGCATAAGTATTATATCAACCAGGGGAAGGAAGAGGAGATATCGCTTCAGGAAGCGGCGAAATCCTGGTTTGTCTCCGTCTATGCTCCGATTGTCGGCATGATTAAACGGGAGAAGATCCTGCGCCGGTTTCCCGGGAGAACTCCCGGGGACTTGTACATGTGGATTGTGAAGCACTGGGATAAGCTGAAGCGCAAGTACGGCCAGGACTTTTCCCTGGAGGAGGCCACCCTTGACTACTCCTCCAGATACGGGAAAAGCCTCTGGCGCAGGATCTTACAGCTGTTCAGGCCCAAGCGGCGCTGAGGGAAGTTATCCCTGCAGTGCGGCTGCAAGCAGCTCCGCATAATATGCAATCGCCTTTCCGAGCCGGTCGGAGGGGCGTACTTCGCTGTCCGGTCCTGAATGGTGCATGATCCCGCTGTCCGGCTGCTGGGGATCGATATGGTGCACCTGTCTTCCCAAGGGGATATGAATCATGCCCATATGCTGCGCATAATGCAGCATGGACTGCAGCGTCAGAGAACCTCCTCCCTCGATGTGGGATCCGCTGGTAAAACAGGCAAAATATTTACCGCTGAGACTGGCGTCGTTGAAGTAAATGGACGAAGCATCCATAAACTGCTTTATTTCCGCAGAAACCATGCCGAAATAGGTGGGGCTTCCGAGGATAATCATATCGCTTTTGAGCATTTTCTCCGCATTTGCGACCGGCAGCTCAAGGATATCTTCATAATAGTCATTGGCAACCTCAAATTTGTTTGCCCATACATGCAGGTCCTCGTCTTCCACATGATACAGCCGTGCATCGACTCCCTCTGCAGTCAAGGCATCTTTGAACGCGGAAGCGATGAGGTAGCAGTTTCCGCAGACACTGTGAAAAATAATTGAACAACGTTTCATCTCTTCATCCTCCGTAGGGGGGAGTATACCATGTTAAAAGCATTGAATCAGTAAAAATCTCAAATTTATGCTTTGATTTTTCCAAATCTGTTGTATAATATAGTTTACGGAGCAAAGCTTGATGATTATTCCATAAGATAATGAAAACCATTCACATTCCTATTTCGCGGCTACCGGAACCGCGTTGTATGTTGTCTTCCTGCGGTGAGTATGACCCAGGATGCAAAAGGGGGTTACCGCTTCTCCTTCGAGGGGAGCGGTTTTTTTATGGCCTGAAAGCAACTCTATCTGGACAAGTGCAGCGGGACATGCTAAACTTACTTTCACAAAGTAAGTAAACAGGAGTATTGTATGTCTGTCCGCACTGTCGATGAACTTGTCTGCCGTGCCCGCCGCGCACAGCAGACTGCAGCTTCCTTCACCCAGGAAGAGATAGATCTGGCCTGTCTGGCTGCCGGATGGGAAGTGTACGGTGATGAGCAAACTGCCGAACTTGCCCGGCTTGCAGTTGAAGAAACCGGCATGGGAAACACCGCAGATAAAATCACGAAGCATAAGAACAAAATCCTCGGGGTGCTCAATGATATCATCGGTGCAAAATCGGTGGGGTGCATCGAAGAGATCCCGGAACTGGGCATCAGGAAGTTTGCAAAACCCGTCGGAGTAGTCGGGGCGCTTACCCCGGTGACCAATCCGACGGCAACCCCGGGAAGCAATGCCCTTTCCGTGCTGAAGGGACGGAATGCAGTCATCTTTGCCCCCCATCCACGGTCCAGGCATGCCTCAGCCGAGGCAGTGGAGTACATGCGCAGGGGGCTGAAGCGGGTTGGAGCGCCGGAGGACCTGGTTCAGATTATCCGGGAGCCCTCGGTTGAACTTACCCGGGAGCTGATGGGAAAAGTTGATCTCGTGCTGGCTACCGGCGGAGCGGCCATGGTGAAATCTGCCTATGCAAGCGGCACTCCGGCCTACGGAGTCGGGCCGGGGAATGCCGTGCAGATTGTTGCCGAGGATGCCGACATACCTGATGCCGCAGGAAAAATAGCCCTAAGCAAAGCCTTTGATTATGCAACCTCCTGCTCTTCGGAGAATTCAGTCATTGTGCATGAATCGGTATATGAGGACATGATGCACTCTCTGGTCAGTGAAGGAGGCTATCTGTGCAGCCCCAGGGAGCGGCAGCTGCTGGAGGAAACTTTGTGGCCCGACGGGAAGAATTTGAACCCGAAGATCATCTCTCAGTCCGCCCTCCGGATCGCCGAAATGGCGGGAATCAGCACACCCGGGGACATAACCATGCTGATGACCGAAGGCAGGCACCCTGCTGAGGAGGATCTCTTTTCCCTTGAGAAAATTTCTCCGGTCCTGACGGTGTGGAAGTACCGTGAGTTTTCTGAGGGGCTTGAACTGCTGCAGCGGATAACTGAACGGAGCGGAAAAGGGCATTCCTGCGGAATCCATACCTTTACTCAATCATATATCGACACGATGGCGGAACAGCTGCTTACCAGCAGGATCATGGTCCGCCAGGCCCAGGCGCCCGCCAACGGCGGCAGCTTCACCAACGGCATGCCCAGCACCGTCACCCTCGGATGCGGCACCTGGGGAGGGAACATCACTACGGAGAATATTACCTATCAGCACTTTCTCAATGTCACCTGGGTGTCCGAGCCGATTGCTTCACGACGGCCCTCAGAGGAGACGGTCTTTGCTCCGCTGCATAAAAAGGAAGGAATACGATGAAGCTCTTTGAGTACCAGGCGAAACAGCTGTTCAGTGAAGCGGGCATCCCCGTACCCGAGGGAATGATCGTACAGTCGGCATCACAAGTCTCAGAGGCGGCAGAAACCGTCGGAATTCCCTGTGTGCTGAAAGCGCAGGTCCTCCAGGGGGGACGGGGCAAAGCGGGGCTGATTGCGGTGTGCAGGACCGCGGATGAAGTGACTGATGAGGCGGCCAGATTATTTGCCCTTCCCCAGGTGCATACGCTCCTGGTGGAGGAGCTCGTTGATATCGAGCGGGAGCTGTATCTTTCTGTGGTGCCTGACGCAGTCTCCGCCCGGCTGCAGATCATGGCGTCTGCGTCCGGAGGGGTGGAAATCGAACAGTTGGCTGCGGATGCTCCCGATCAGATGATCACCGAAGCAGTTGATGCGGCCAGAGGGCTGCAGGGGTATCAGGCTCGGAATATCTCCTATGCCATGGGACTGGAGCATGATGCGGCAAAGCAGGTATCGGCGCTCATCCAGGGGCTCTGCCGGGTGTTTGTCCGGTATGATGCCGAGCTGGCTGAAATCAACCCGGTGTTTGTAACCCGGGACCGCCGGGTTGCTGCGGGAGATGCAAAGATGATCATCGATGACAATACCCTGGATCGGCATCCGGAGTTTGCTCTGCAGCGGGAGCACTTTGAGCATGAAACTGAATTCGAAGCAGCCAGAGAGGGCATTCCCTACCTCCAGTTTGACGGGGATATCAGCCTGATGTGCGCAGGGGCGGGACTGACCACTGCGGTATTTGATCTGATCCATTATC
>PWKH01000119.1 GCA_003559765.1 Spirochaetaceae bacterium | reverse complement strand
GGAAGAAACGAATGACAGAAGTAACCTATCGGTCAAATATGGAGATTATATATACCCCAAATAGGGAAGAAATTACCCAAAGGCATCTTCCTAATATTTCATTATATAACATAAATTTAGTGAGTATTTTGGCTATTATACTAAGTGACGCTTAGGGTTGGTTAATAACAATGAAAATCTATGATCCATGAAAAGGAGTGATTAGAGCAATATCAATATCGCCCCCCACAGTTTGGATTTCACTTGCAAATCTTTGAAAATTACCCGTAGTTTCTATAAAAAATTTACTCAAATCTATAGCATCCTGTAGTGAAAGTAGACCATATTTAATTGATTGTCGAGGATTATTCTTCCCGATTTCCCACAATTTCTGCACAATCCTCATTTCACCTCCAAGAGTACACCCTGTTTGTGATTGTTTTCTTGAAAAAGAATCTTTCCCTATAAAGATCTCATATGTTACGCATTGATCACCTTCATATCCATTTAGATGAAATCCGAGAGGATACCACTTATCAGGAGCCTCCTTCTTGTAATTAGGAAAGTCTTTCCGTAAGAGGCTTTCCATCCTTTGTTGGATTATTTCAGCAATATAAGCGATTTCGCCGTTATCAAAAGTTTCTTCTTGTTGCATAGTCCTTACATGATAATAAATGCTTTTTGAATCAAGAACTCCCTTTCCAAAAAAACTTAATGAAAAAGCGTTGTTGAGTCTCATAAGTTTTTGCGTATATGATGAGGCAGAAAAGGGAATGTGTATTGATGCAGAAGGAATCTTAACATTGTTATTTGTGACTTGATTGTGACAGTTTGGACATTCAATATCAAAAGAATCTATAGCAAACTCTATTAGGTTTTGTGCTGTAGCTAAACTGTCTGCAGCAATTACTATTCCATCAGGGTGTTCCCCGCCAAGCAACCTTTCCACTATGTGTACAAACTTGCCAGAGTATTATACTATCTGATGTCAAGGAAGTTTTCCTTCAATGCGTATATAATTCGAAAGGGACAACCACATGAAATCTATAGGGCTTCTCCTGAATTTGACCTGACCACATTACAGGTTACACGGTTAAGAGGAACAATTTGGCAAGTGAGAATTAACTGCCCTAAACTCGGCTTAAGTTGTTTAGGCGCACCATGAATTGAATCTGGGGGATAAAAGAAGACATTGCGGAAATCACTTTGGATTAGACCTGTTTGCCGGCAACAGTTTTCTGGGAGGATTCCTGCAGGAGCGGGGCAAACAGTGTGATAAGCTCCCGCTGGATCTCCTCCCGATCTCCGTGATGCACGAATCCGGCAGCCCGGCGGTGACCGCCGCCGCCGAAGGAGGCGGCGATGGCGCTGACATCCACCACATGGCGGGAGCGCAGCCCGACGGTGCAGCCGTCCTCCACATCCTCCCTGATGTACAGTACCGCTTCACACCCCTCGGTGCTCAGAAGCTGACCGTAGAGAGACTCGGAGTCCCGCATCTGTTCGCCGTACTGCTCATGCTCCGACCGGGTCTCCCAGGTGACCAGAAGCCGCCCGCCGTAATGGAACTCGGTCCGGGAGAGCAGCAGCCCCAGAAGCTGTTTCGAGGCGAAGGGCCTGCTGCCGTACATCTGCTCATAGGCATCCTTCGGTGATGCCCCGGCATCAACCAGCTCTGCGGCGGTCTGAAAGATCTCGCCCCTCCGGGCAATAACATGGCGGAAAAACCCCGTATCGGTGACCAGCCCGAAGAGCAGCAGCTCCGCCTCCTGCTTAGTGGGCTCCATCCCCAGCGCCTTGATCACCTCAAGAATCAGAAAGGTGACCGAGAACGCCCGGGAGCAGATGTAGGTGATATCCCCGAAGGGCTCACCAGCGGCGTGGTGGTCGATTACGGCAGTAGGGAAATCCCTGATCGCATCGGCGAAGGATCCGATGCGGTCGATGGTGGAGCAGTCCAGCACGACTGCCAGACTGACGGCGGGATCGGCATCGGGAGGTATGATGTCAAGGAACTGATCCTGAAGGTGCTTGATTTCATGGCGTTCAAAGGGCCCCGGGGAAAGCAGATGCACCCGCTTTCCCATCCGGCTCAGCACGCTGCCGAGGGCCAGCTGGGAGCCCAGGGCATCTCCGTCGGGATTTTTGTGTCCGATGATGAGCATCGTCTCGTAGTCTCTGAACGCCTGAAGCAGTTCGTCGGGTACCGGGGGTGTAGCAAGCATAGTTATCCTTGGGGTGTTTCTGTCTGGGGAAGCAGCTCCCCCAGGGCATCAGAGGCGGTGGTTACATGGATGATCTCCATTTTCTGCAGTACCGATTTGGGGATATCGTCATCCAGATCCCGTTTGTTTCCTTCGGGCATCATCACCCGGTTGATGCCGTGGCGGTATGCTGCCAGCAGCTTCTCCTTGATGCCGCCGATGCGCAGCACCTGGCCCGAAAGAGTGATCTCCCCGGTCATTGCAATAGGAGACTTCAAAGGTCTGCCGGAGAATGCCGAGGCCATGGCCGCCAGGATGGTAATGCCTGCAGAGGGTCCGTCCTTCGGGATCGCCCCCTGAGGCACATGGATGTGCACGCTGCTTTCAGCAAAGCGTCGGGGATCGATTCCGTAGGCTGCATGGTTGGCCTGGAGAAAGGAATAGCTGATCCGAGCGGATTCCTTCATGACTTCCCCGAGACTTCCTGTGAGAATCAGGTTTTTCTCGCCGGGCATCAGAGCAGCCTCCACGGTCAGCAGTTTTCCCCCGGCTTCCGTCCAGGCAAGCCCGTGGGCGATGCCTGGACACTCACTGGCGCGCTGAATCTGATCTTCCGCATATTCCGGCTTGCCGAGAAAGGAGCTCGCGGTCTTCGACGAGACGGATCTGCGGTATTCCTCAAGAGCAGGAGGATTGGACTGATTCAGGTATTCCCGGGCGATTTTGCGCACCGCCTGGCTGATGCACCGCTCCAGGTTTCTCACTCCCGACTCCATGGTGTAGTCGCTGATAATGGTGTAGACCGCCGACTTCTGGAAGGTGATGGCAGCCTGCTCCAGTCCGTTTTCCCTGATCTGTTTCGGGATCAGAAACTGCTGGGCGATATTATATTTCTCGATATCGCTGTAGCCGGGGATTTCGATAATCTCCATCCGGTCTCTCAGTGCCGCCGGCACAGTGTGCAGGGAGTTCGCCGTAGCGATGAACAGCACCTGTGAGAGGTCATAGGGAACCTCAAGATAGTGATCGGTGAAGGTGGAGTTCTGTTCAGGGTCAAGCACCTCCAGCAGCGCCGAGGAGGGATCCCCCCGGAAATCGGAACTGAGCTTGTCCACCTCGTCGAGCAGGAATACCGGGTTTGACGTTCCCGCCTTACGGATTGACTGGATGATTTTTCCGGGAAGCGCACCGACATAGGTCTTGCGGTGTCCCCGGATCTCCGCTTCATCCCGGATCCCCCCCAGGGAGATGCGGATGAAGTCCTTGCCCAGAGCCCGGGCGACGGAGCGTCCCAGGGAGGTTTTTCCGGTACCCGGGGGACCGACGAAACAGAGAATCGGGCCCTTCAGCCTCGGCTGCAGCCTGCGGACAGCCATGTAGTCGAGGATGCGCTCCTTGGGCCGCTTCATATTGTAGTGATCCTCGTCAAGGATCTGCTCGGCCTTGGGAAGATCGAAGGAGTCCTTGGAGTAGTTGTCCCAGGGAAGATCGGCGAGCCATTCCAGATAGGTGCGCAGCACCCCGGACTCTGGAGCCATCGGCTGGAGCTTGCGCAGCCGGCCTGCCTCCTTCCTGGCTTTCTCCACTACCTCTTCAGGGGGATTTTTCTCCTTGATCCGGTTGAACAGCAGATCCGGTTCGTCGGCCTCCTCCTCATCCCTGCCGAGCTCCTTGTTGATCTGGCGGATCTGTTCGTTGAGGAAGTACTCCTTCTGGGTCTGCTCCAGCTTCTTCTGCACCCGCTTCTGTATGTCGCCGTTGAGTTTCAGCAGTTCATGCTCCGTCTGGAGCATGACCGCCAGCTCCTGGAGCCGCTCCCGGGTATTGAAAATCTGGAGCAGCTTGATTTTACGGTGCGCATCGAGCTGGGCGGAACCGGCGATGAGATCCACCAGTTTGTCCGGATCATCCTCCTTCTCTGCCGAACTCACCGTATCTGCAGGAGGACGGCCGAGTTCCCGGGCATAGTCCCGGAAATATTTCTTCACTGCCGTTATAAGCGCCTGTTCATCCGATGATGCAGCCGCTGAAGGGGGAACCGGGTAGGGATCGATGAGCACCCGGTTGATGTCTCCGTCCTCATAGATCTCCCGGATAATCCCCCGGTATTTCCCCTCCCCAAGGATGCGCACCATGCCGTTGCTGGTCTTGAATATCTGGAGCACCTTCACCACTGTTCCGATCCGGTAGACCTTTGATCTGTCCGAGGCTCTGTGGGATTTATCCTCTGCGGATCCGTCATGGAGGAAGGAGAAGAACACCAGTTTGTCCTCCTCAAAGGCCTGCTTCAGCGCACGGGAATCCTGATCATCGGAGGTGAAGAATGGGATCACCGATCCTGGGAAGACAACAAGCTCCCGTGATATGACCATCGGGAGCTTTTTCACTGCTATACTGTGCTTTTCATGTACGCTCATGCTGTTTTATGCTTTATTTCGATATTCGGTTTCTTCCCGGTTTCGATTACGCTGCGGTCTATGGTAATCTTTTTGTGCCCCTCAATGGAGGGAATCTCAAACATGATTTCCACCATGGTGTTTTCCACAATTGAGCGCAGTCCCCGGGCCCCGGTCTTCTGCTTGGTTGCCGTCTCTGCAATAGCCGATACAGCTGATTCCTCGAAGGTCAGTTCAACGTTATCGATCCGCAGCGACTCCTGGTACTGCCTGATCACCGAGTTCTTCGGCTCGGTGATAATCCGCTTGAGATCCTCCACCGACAGATTGTTCAATGCCACCTGGATCGGCAGCCGGCCGATGAATTCCGGTATCAGGCCGAACTTGATCAGATCGTCCGGAAGCAGATGCTTGTAGAGGTCCTCAAGGTTCTTCTCCTGGCTGGTCTTCACCTCCGCCCCGAATCCGAGGGGATGCTGGCTCACCCGGGTCTCGATGACTCTGTCGAGACCGACGAAGGCTCCGCCGCAGATAAACAGAATATTCTCTGTGTTGATCTTGAGCATTTCCTGGTTCGGGTGTTTCCTGCCTCCCTGAGGGGGAACAGATGCGACGGTTCCTTCGATGATCTTCAGCAGCGCCTGCTGCACTCCCTCGCCGGAGACATCCCGGGTAATGGAGACGTTCTCGCTCTTCTTGGCAATCTTGTCGATCTCGTCGATGAACACAATGCCCCGTTCCGCTGCGGCGATGTTGTTGTTCGCATTCTGGATCAGCTTCAGCAGGATGTTCTCAACATCCTCTCCGACATAGCCGGCTTCTGTCAGGGTGGTGGCGTCTGCAATGGCAAAGGGCACCTGAAGCTTCTTCGCCAGGGTGCGGGCCAGCAGGGTCTTTCCCGTGCCGGTGGGACCGATCAGCAGAATATTGGATTTCTCCAGCTCAATGTCGTCCCTGAGACGTTTGCTGTGGACCACCCGTTTGTAGTGGTTGTACACCCCCACCGAGAGGATCTTTTTGGCCTTCTCCTGCCCCACAACGTAGTCATCCAGGTACTCCTTGATCTCCATCGGAGTAGGGAGCACATCCAGGGACGCATCGGTGTTGTCGGTCTCCTCCTCATCAAGGATGGACTTGCAGACGTTGACGCATTCGTCGCATATATATACACCCGGTCCGGCGATGAGCCGGTTTACCGACTGGCCGTTTTTTCCGCAGAAGGAGCAGTTCTTTGATGCTGTTTTTCCATTCTTAGCCATATTACCCTCGCTTCAAAATCGTATCGATCAGCCCGTAGGAGACAGCATCCTCAGCAGAAAGAAAGTAATCACGTTCAAGATCCTTGGCTATCTGCTCCTTCGGCTTCCCCGTATGATCGGAGAAGTAGGTGATCGTCAGTTCCTTCAGGCGGATAATCTCTTTTGCCTGAATCGAAATATCGACGGACTGGCCCCGGGCTCCTCCCCAGGGCTGATGAATCAGCACCCGAGCAGAGGGCAGGGCGTAGCGTTTGCCCGCCGTTCCTGAGGCAAGCAGCAGTGCCGCCATCGATGCGGCCTGACCCATGCAGATCGTCTGCACGTCCGGCCGCAGATACTGGATCGTATCGTACAGCGCAAGGCCTGCGGTCACGCTTCCCCCCGGAGAGTTGATGTAGATGCTGATGTCCCGTTCAGGATCCTGGGACTCAAGATACAGCAGCTGAGCAACCACCAGATCCGCCATGGCGTCATGAATCTCTCCGTCAAGAAAAACGATCCGCTCCTTGAGCAGCCGTGAAAATATGTCATAGGAGCGTTCTCCCACTCCCGTCTGTTCTACTACAATCGGCACCAGATTGCTCATATGTTCTGCTTCCTGTTTCATCCTTACACTTCTTCCTGCGGCTCTTCGCCGTCTTCCTCGTCTTCCTGCTTTCCGTTGATGAACTCATCCAGGGCCATCTGCTCGCCGGGCTTGAAGGTGTTCTTCTCAATCAGCAGGTCCGCAGCCTTGCGATGCTTAAGCTGTTCGGTCACCGCCTGATTCAGGTAGTCCCGAATCTCCGGACGCTCTTCCATGCCCGCTGCCTTGAGCTCCTTTTCCACTTCCGCATCAACCTCTTCGTCGGTGACTTCAACGGTTTCCTTCTTCACCAGCTCCTCCATCACCATGGAGTGCTTCAGAGAGACCACCGCATCCTCTCTCCAGTTCTCAAGGATCTTCTCCTTGCTCATGCCGTGCATCTCCAGAAATTTGAGCATATTCTCTTCCGGCATATGGGTGCGCTGCAGATAATTGTTCCAGGAATCCTCCAGCTGCGCCTGCACCATGGACTCCGGCAGTTCAATCGGATGATCCTCAATGATCCGATTGACCAGCTTTCCGAGCTTGTAGTCCTTCATCTTGTTCTCAAGCTCTTCGGTCAGCCGTTTTCTGATGTCGGCCTTAAGATCATCCAGGGTGTCATAGTCGTCGCTGACATCCTGGGCAAACTCATCATCAAGCTCCGGGATGTCCCGCTGCTTCACGGCGGTTACTTCAACCTGCAGCTTCACCGTTCTGCCGGCAAGGTTCTGCTCGCTGAAGTCTTCTGGATACTCCTTCTCGATCAACTTGGAGTCTCCCTTCTTCATGCCCTTGACCTCTTCGTCAAACTGGTAGTAGTTGTAGCCCGATCCGATGGTGAAGGTGAATTCATCCCGCCGGGTGTCGGCTTTCTCACTGTCCTGCTCATCCAGCTCCCAGTAGTTGACCGTGATGATATCCTTCTCTTCCGCCGCTTTATCGACTTCGGAGACCAGGGCATTCTGATCCTGCAGGGCAGCAAGCTCCTCGTCGATGTCCTCTTCCGGTATGGTAACATCGGGCACTTCAATTTCATAGCCCGAATATGTCTCAAGCTTGATCTCAGGCTTTACATCATAGGTAACTGAGAATGTGAAATCCCGGTCCAGATCGTCAAGGGAGACCTTCTCCTCATCCACCAGCGTCGGCTGGCTGAAGGGCAGGGGCTTGTGATTATCCTCCACCTGATCGACGGCTTCCTTCAGCGCTTCGTCCATCAGGTTCACCATGGACTCTTCCTTCAGGGCGTCCCCGTATTTGCTCTCAAGCACGTTTACCGGCACCTTTCCCTTCCGGAATCCTTTGATCTGTATGCTCTTGGCGTACTTTTTCACTACTTCGTCATAGGACGACCGTACTTGCTCTGCCGGGACTGTAAGGGTAAGCTCGACAGCGGACTGATCCAGTTCCTTAATCTTTTTCTCAGATACCATGTTCCTTCCTCTTTATATGACGTGTATTTAATATAATAAAGATTGAGTCCTTCGGCTACAGCGCGGGAGCCTTCTAAAAAAAAATAGGCGATCCGGAACCCGGATCGCCTGCTGCTGTTGAGCGAGAGACGGGATTTGAACCCGCGACATCCACCTTGGCAAGGTGGAGCTCTACCACTGAGCTACTCTCGCACGAAAAACGTGTCAGGATCAAACCCGGCAGCAAGGTTCCTGTCTCTTTTTGCGAGAGAAGGGACTTGAACCCTTACGCCGTAAGGCACTAGATCCTAAGTCTAGCGTGTCTGCCAATTTCACCACTCTCGCAGTGATTTAACACAGAAAAGGTTTTTAGTCAATACACTGCCTCATCAACCTGTGTTATTGAGCCGTGAAGGGATCGAACCTTCGACCCGCAGATTAAGAGTCTGCTGCTCTGCCAGCTGAGCTAACGGCCCATATGTAATGTATACGCCCGGCAGGATTCGAACCTGCGACCTACGGATTCGAAGTCCGGCGCTCTATCCAGCTGAGCTACGGACGCATATCGCAATGCCGCAGGAAAAAACAGAGGGTGAGCGACGGGACTCGAACCCGCAACAACCAGAACCACAATCTGGTGCTCTACCATTGAACTACGCCCACCATGCGTAAATCCGGCAACGGAACATAATGTGCTGTATTTTACGGTTTTTGTCAAGGCTGAACAGTCTTTTTTCCCCGCCTCATTCAGCATGTGGTCTTGGGAGGTTTCCACAGTGATGCATGCATGTTTATCTTTCTGACAGTATATATCTGATGCATACGTGATTTCTATGGTATAATACAGGTGATCAAGTGCAGCCTGGTGAAGTAACATTCAGGAGGTTGTGATGGAAGTAAAAAAAGTCTTTTTCATGACCCTCGTGTCATTATTCCTTTTCAGCTGTGAACTATCCCTTGAGCACAGCGGTTCAGTACTTCTGCAGCATCACTATTCACTCACCTATAACGGAAACTCCCAGGACGGGGGTACCGTTCCGGCCTTCATGCAATCTGCAGCGCCAGGAACAGAAATTCTTGTTATGGGTAACAGCGGTAATCTCACAAAGGATCAATTCGATGTGACCGGATGGAACACCGAACCCGATGGGACAGGATTTACTCTCCGTCAGGGAGATGTGTTGATCATGCCCGCTGCCGATGTAGTGCTCTACGCACTGTGGGAGCATGCCCT
>PWKH01000159.1 GCA_003559765.1 Spirochaetaceae bacterium | reverse complement strand
CCTGAATCCTTCCGGATGTCCCAGCCGTAGCGTGCTTTGAGATGATCAATCAGTTCCCTGGTCTCGGGTTCACCGGATTTCAGCTCATATCCGGCGTAGACGTCCTCGGTATTCTCCCGGAACACCACCATGTTGATCTCTTCAGGCCGTTTAACCGGAGACGGTATGCCCAGGTAGTATTTCACCGGCCGCAGACACACAAACAGATCAAGCCGCTGCCGGATCGTGACGTTGAGACTGCGGAATCCTCCTCCGACAGGAGTAGTCAGCGGTCCCTTAATGCCCACCAGATACTCCCTCAGAGCATCTTCGGTAGCCTTGGGCAGCCATTCGCCGGTTGCCTGATACGCCTTCTCTCCAGCAAGCACTTCCTTCCACTGGATCTGCTTCTTCCCGCCGTAGGCCTTCTCAACAGCGGAGTCGAACACCCGCACTGCAGCTCTCCAGATATCCGGCCCGATCCCGTCTCCTTCAATATAGGGAATCGTCGGGGTATCAGGAACCTGCAGCCCTGTATCGGTCATTACCACTTTCTGGTCCATAAAAAATCTCCTTCAGGTAATTGTCTGTATGCAAAATAAAAAGTCTCTGTGAGTGTAGCAAATAGCCCCTGCTTTGCCAATACCCGGCCTGCAGGGACAGTGGCAGGTGTGGAGACGCTTCTGTCTTATAATCTTGACAAAGCCTGGTGACAGTCATACCTTAGAGGTAATGAAACAGATAGGTTTATCGATTGCTTTGGCGGCAGTATGTATGCTCCTGATCCCCGGGATGACCGTAACTGCCCAGCAGGCTCCCGATGCAGGGAGTACTCCGGTGTACGTCATACCCATCCAGGGAGAAATCGACCGGAGTCTCACCGTCTTCATCCGGCGCAACATTGAGCGGGCCAAGGCACAGGAAGCGGGGGTAATCGTCTTTGAAATCGATACCTTCGGCGGCAGGGTGGACTCTGCCCTTCAGATTTCCACCCTCATCGGATCGCTTGAAGATATTGAAACCGTCGCCTATGTGGGTCTGCAGCCTGAGGGCACTGCCGTCAGCTGGTCAGCAGGAGCGCTGATATCCTTTTCCGCCGACCGGATCTACATGGCCCCGGGCACCTCCATCGGCTCGGCCGCTCCGGTTATGCAGTCTCCTGAGGGGACGGAACTGGCCGACGAAAAGACCGTCAGCGCCATCCGGACGCAGATGGCCTCCATTGCCGAGAAGAACAGCTACCCCAGAGCAGTTGCCGTGGCCATGGTGGACAGCGATGCCGAGATCCTTGAGGTCTTTGTCGACGACGAGCTTTCGATCCTCACCCGGAATGAATATGAAACTCTGATCAGATCTGAGCCGGAAGGCACGGTCCGGGAGGGCCGGGTGATCTCCGAGCCGGGAAAGCTGCTCTCCCTTACCGCAATGGAGATGGAGGAATACCAGGTCTCCTCGGGGACCTTCTCAGCACTTCAGGGAGTGCTGGAGCATATGGAAATCCAGGACCGTGAGCTGATCCGCATAGCTCCTACAGCGGCGGACCAGGCGGTATCCGTCATTACCGGCGCTGCCTTCACCAGCATGCTGATTCTCATCGGTATTATGGCATTGTTCATGGAAATCTCCAGTCCTGGCTTCGGCGTACCCGGGGCAATTGCTGTGCTTGCCTTCGGTGTACTGTTTACCGGGAACGCTCTCCTCGGCCAGGTGGGATCGCTGGAACTGATCCTGTTTGTCATCGGCATTGCCCTGATCATCATTGAGGTGTTCATTATTCCCGGCTTCGGAGTGACAGGACTGTCGGGAATTGCCCTGATGGTAGTGGGGCTGATCCTTTCCATGCAGGATTTCGTGATTCCCGATTTCAGCTGGCAGTGGGATCTCCTGTGGGGGAACGTGCTGCTGGTCATTGGAAATATGATCGCAGGTTTCGTGGCCTTCGGCGTTCTGGCGTTTCTCATCCCAAAATACACCCCGTTTCGAAGGCTTACCCTGTCCTTGAACCAGGATACCTCCCTGGGATACACTGCCCAGGACACTGATTATGAGACAAAATACCTCGGAAAGACCGGAGTCACCCTTACCGTCCTGAGACCCTCGGGTAAAGCTGAAATTGACGGTGACCCGGTTCAGGTGGAGACTGCCGGGGACTACATTGAAAAGGGTGCGGAGATTCGAGTCTCCGCTGTAAACGGAAACAGAATCGTAGTAAGGAGAAACCTATGACGTACATTGCGCTTTATGTTGCGGTGGGAATTGTCGCCCTCGGCATATTAGTCATTTTTCTGAAATTTTTCGGACTGTGGTTCAGGGCCCTCCTTTCCGGAGCTCCCGTGGGCATCGCCAAACTGGTCGGCATGTGGCTTCGGAAGGTTTCCCCCGGCGTGATCGTCAATGCACGGATCATGCTGGTGAAGGCCGGCATCCCCCTTGAGACGGACCAGCTTGAAACCCACTTTCTGGCAAAGGGTGACGTGATCCGCGTCAGCATGGCTCTGGTGGCGGCGAACAAGGCAAATATTCCCCTGCCCTTCCAGCGGGCGGCGGCGATCGATCTTGCCGGACGGGATGTACTGGAGGCAGTGAAAACCAGCGTTAATCCCAAGGTGATCGACTGTCCCGACGTATCCAAGGGCAAGCAGGCCATTGACGCCGTCGCGAAGGACGGAATACAGCTGAAGGTGAAAGTGCGCATCACCGTGCGGGCAAACATTGAACGGCTCGTCGGCGGGGCAACCGAAGAGACGATTATCGCCCGGGTCGGTGAAGGGATCGTCACCACCATCGGCTCCTCCAAGGACTACAAGGCAGTCCTGGAGAATCCCGACAAGATTTCCCGGCTTGTGCTGGAGAAAGGGCTTGATGCCGGCACCGCTTTTGAAATCCTCTCCATCGACATTGCCGATATTGATGTCGGAGAGAACGTCGGCGCGAAGCTCCAGGCCGATCAGGCGGAGGCTGACAAGCGGCGCTTTCAGGCTGAAGCGGAAAAACGCAGAGCGCTGGCTAAGGCCAGGGAACAGGAAATGCTCGCCCATGTCCAGGAGAACCGAGCGAAGGTGGTCCTGGCGGAGGCTGAAGTACCCAAGGCAATCGCCGAAGCATTCCGGAAGGGAAATCTCGGAATCATGGACTACTACCGCATGAAGAACGTCCAGGCCGACACGAAGATGCGCGACACCATCAGCGGAGAAGACGGCGGAGATTCAGAGCCTCCCCATAAGCAGTAACGGTAAAACGGGACGGTGAAGGTATGGTTGATGCAATTGTTGATCTGATTTCCATGCTGGTGTTTTTTCTGGCATGGCTGCTGCCGATTCTATTAATTTTCTTCCTCCGGGGCCGCTCCTCCCGGAGGAAGTCTCAGAAGCAGGGAAAAACAGCATCCCAGACTCAGGCATCTGCCCCGGCGCCGAGACGCGCCCGGGATGATGAGCCGGGGAATTTTATTTCCCGGCTCATGGAGATTCAGGGGATAGACCCTCAGGAGTACGAATCATCCGCCCAGGAGCATGACCGCAGTCTCCATGTGCTTGAACAGGAGCAGCAGTCGTCCTCCCGGGAGCATCAGATGGACCCCATCAAAGCTGAAAGTCTGACTTCAGAATACGAATTCCCCCGCAGTGCACCGGAACAGGAGCGGAAACGGACCTTCGTACTGGATAAGTTGGACCGATATCCGCGGGGACAGCGGGCGATTATCCTCTCTGAGATCATCGGCAGGCCTCGGGCATTTTCTGAGTGGGTATGAGTGTTCCCCATGCACTGCTGGCGGATTTTCTCGCGGGGATCCATCTGCTGTATGTGCTCTTTGTGGTCGGCGGAGAAGCGCTGATTCTCATTGGCGGGCTCGCCCGCTGGAGCTGGATCCGGTCGGTGACATTCCGCATCACCCATCTGCTGGCCGTTGCCTTCGTGGCGGTCAATGATCTGCTGGGAAACCTCTGTCCCCTCACCATCTGGGAATATCGGCTGCGGGAAGCCGCAGGACAGCAGGCTGAATGGGATATTACCTTTGTGGGAAGACTCTTCAGAGCGGTTATCTACCATGATCTGCCCGTCTGGGCTTATTCGGTGCTTTACGTGGGGTTTGCCCTGCTGGTGGTGCTGACGCTGATCGTCTTCCCTCCCCGCCGGAAGCACAGGAGGCAGCCGCGTTAATGCAGCTCGGTGCTGAACTTGACCTTATCTCCCCGGATTACGCTGCGGCGGTATTCTATCACCTGCCCGTCCTGCGCCCGGGTGATCCGCTCGGTCTGAAATACCGGTGAATGAGTCTGAATCTCCAGAATCTCCGACTCATTAGCATCGGAGATTCTCGGTGAGAGATACACCGTCGCCTTCTCAATCTGCTTCCCGTAGATCTTCTCCAGGATATCCGCAAGGGAGGTGTTTTCAATTTGATGATCCAGAAGCCCCGGAGCTACGGTACAGGGAATATAGGCGAATTCCAGGCTCACCGGAGCGTCCTTGAAAAACCGCAGCCGGACAACCTTGAAGAATTCCTTTCCCTGGTTCTGCTCAAAATTGCCCAGCACCTCCGCAGGAGGAATTACGGTTTCAGCGGAAAGCACCCGGGACTGAGCGGCCACTCCGGTATGGCCGATTTCCCGGCCGAAGCGGTAGAACCGGTCAAGGCTCTGCTCAATCTTTTCCTGGGAGACAATTGAACCTTTTCCGCGTTCAGTCTTGATAACCCCTTCCCGCTTCATCTCATCAAGAGCCTTGCGGATGGTCATCCGGGTAACCGTGAATTCCTGGGCCAGCTGGGTCTCAGAGGGAATGAGGGTATTTTCCTGGTATACTCCGTTCTGGATGCGGTCAAGGAGGATCTGTTTGATCTGAACGTAATAGGGTATGTAGCTAGTTTTATCCAGTAAACTCATATGCATTAATCCCTATTCCATCTTAGTGGAGAACACCCCTATTTGTCAACCATATAGATACATATATGGGTATACAAGTGAGGGGTGCCCGCAGGCACCCCCAGCAGTCATGCTAGCCGACTGGAACGGTTAGAAACCGCCTTCAGGCTGTCCGGTATCAGCGCCCGGGTCCATGGGTTCCTCTTCAACCGGTTCGGGGATGTCAAGCTGCTCCTCAATGCCGTCAAGCTGGGAAGCAATCTGGGAAAGCTCCTGGATCACGTCACCTACGGCGGCATCAGCAGTTTCTGCAATTTCATCTTCATCGGCATCCTGCAGATCAGCTAAGTTACCTTCAATCTGAGATATCCTGCTGCTTACATCTTCAATTTCATTCCGAATCTCCTCTGCCTCTTCAACCGACACCCCTGCTCCGCAGGAAGCGAGAAGAAACAGTGCCGCAATAACTGCAGCTCCAATTCCTGCATAAGTTCTTTTCTTTACCATACAAATCCTCCCTTATGAAAAATCTCTCATCTTTCTGATCAGCTTCGGCCTTGCCGAAGGATCAGTTCATAAACATCTCCTGCAGTCTGTTCATCAGATCAGGATTCTGATCTATCTGCTGGGCCAGCTGATTAAACTCCTCAACATCAAAGCCCACGTCTTCTACCGCATCAACCATTTCAGCCTCAGCGCTTTCATGCACCTGCTCAACCTCAGTAATGGTCTGCTCGAACTCCGCCAGTTCATCCTCTGCTACCTGATCTTCCGCCTCTTCCGGAGCAGCCTGCTGAAGCTGCATAATCTCGGTGATCCGTTCTTCCGAAAGTTCCGAGGAAGCCAGGACTTCGTCGATCGCTTCGTTTGCCTCAATCTGAATTTCCTGAATGGATATCAGGGCAAACCCGAACTGCTGCAGCTGCTCTTCTGCGACCTCATCGCGCTGGTCAAGCTGATCCTGCATCGGCAGGTCCATCATGTCGTCTGCTGCAAGGGGGGCTGCCGCAAGCACCAGTACTGAAATAATCAGCATGCTCAGGATCCATCGAATCGTGCGTTTCTTTTGTCCCATATGTACACTCCTTCGGGTTAAAAGATGATCCTCCGTCCTCCGTACATTATCTATACAATTATAAATATAGATGTCTAGACAAGTACAGTCAACAGTATCAGCAAAAAAAAATATAAATCAATCTCACCAGCAGATACCCGAACACCCTGCCCTATGCTATAATTTCGATATGCAGCGATGTACCTGGTGTCAGGAAAACAGACTCATGACGGAATACCATGACCAGGAGTGGGGCGTGCCCCTCCATGACGAGCAGCGTCACTTTGAATTTCTGCTGCTGGAATTCATGCAGGCGGGGCTGAGCTGGCGCATCATCCTCCAGAAGCGGGAGCACCTGCGCAGGCGGTTCTGCGGGTTCGACTGCCGGAAGACGGCGGCCTTCGGTGAAGCTGAGATTCAGTCTCTCCTTGCAGATCCCTCCATCATCCGGAACAGACGGAAGATTGAGGCGGCAATCAGCAATGCCCGGGCATTTATGGATATCCAGGAGGCCTTCGGTTCCTTTGATTCCTATATATGGGGATTTACCGGCGGGGCAAGCATTGATCATGAGCTTGCAGAGAGTTCACAGATGCCGACAACCGATCCCCTCGCTGAGTCCGTCAGCAGGGATCTCCGATCGCGGGGGTTCCGGTTCATCGGACCGACGATCATCTATGCCCATCTGCAGGCCATCGGCATCATTCTTGACCATGAGACAGCCTGCTTCCGGTACCGTCAGATCAGGGAGGAGCACCCGGATCACCACTGGATCCGGGGATCTGCATCAAAGAGCAGGGAATAATCATTCAGTCTGCCGGCGGCTGCCCAGGACTCCGGAACCGCTTTCCAGGTCGGATCCTCCGGGGGTACAAAGCGCTGCTGCTGCTCAAGAAATCTGATTATATGATGCCGCAGATCTCTGGCGGCAGCGGCCATGATCCGCTGGGACAGTTCATACTCGCTGATCCGGGCACCTTCGGTGAGATGTCCGCCTCCCCCGGCGGCCCGGTAGGAGTTGAGCACCACGATATAGGTGTCCTGGGGGCGGAAGGACCTTCCGTTAGAAAATCCGGTGATGGTTATCCGGTTACCCGGCTCCCTGGTGATATCCACCTGATAGTCGATTCCCTTGGCGCTGTCAAACTGATAGAAGGGCACCTTCGGGTTCTGCTCGCCTTCACCGCCGAACCTGATGAGATGGTCATAGGGCCCGCGCATGGTGTTAAACCACTGACCGTAGGAGTACTCGAGATACCTCCTGATTTCCTCACCGGTCATACGCACGGAGTACAGCAGCACTTCCCCGGAAATCAGGGAAAACAGATCCTTGATCTCCACCGCTCCAGCTTCCAGCACCGTATCATATGCAGGGATTGAGGCGAAGGAGATGTGGGCGCCGGCGGCGGAAAGCTGGGCCTGATGGATCAGCTCCATCAGCGGCGTATCGGAAAAAAAGGCTTCCCGGGTCAGCAGATCCGTATCCAGCTCACCGACCGTCTGCCGGGCATATGCATCACTCCGGCGCTGATACGGCTCAGCAAGCTGCAGCACCCTGCTGCTGGGCTCTTTGTCGGTGACCGATGTAATCTCTCCTGCCATGCTGACCCTGCTGAAGGAGTCATCAGAGCCGCTGCGCTGCAGGGTCATCCGCAGCGTCCCCACTGCATCGGCTCCGGCGATACTGAGGATATGCACCTCCCTTCCGTCGCTCCCCTGGACAATTCGGTACTCATGACCTGAGAAGCAGTTGGTCAGAACCGCATCCAGACCTGGAACTTCCCGGGCAACTTCAAGCACCTCGTCCTGGTACCCCTGGGCATCATAGAGGCATCCTGATCCTGCCACATGCCGGTAGTAGAGGTTGTCGAGGGCATGGATCATCCCGATAATTACATCCGGCCGGTGCTCCTCCCGGATTTCCTCAACCCAGTACCGGGCCGCCTGTTTCATTTCATCAATGCCCACCCCCGACACGCGGCGGTCGGGAATTCCTGCAAGAATGTCTGGATGGCTGAGCCCCAGCAGGGCCACCTTCGCGCCTCCTGCTTCAACGATTCGATAGGTACCGATATGGGGCCGCTCACTGGATCTGCTGATGATATTCGCTCCGAGCCAGGGAATTTCTGACTCCCGGCGGATCCGCTGATACACCGTTGTTCCCAGGCCGATATCACGGTTTCCCATCACGACGGCATCATAACCGATCTCCCGCATCAGCCGGGACTGGAGATGTTCGGATGCCGTGTCGACATAGCTTGAGTGATATCCCTCCAGGCTTCCCCCGACCATATTGCCCAGATCAACTGCGATGACATGGGCAAAATGCTCCCGCTGTGATGCGATGTATGCCGCCGAGCGGGCAGCTGAGCCTGGCGACGGTTCTGCAGTGATTTCATTACCGGTGATGTTTCCCCGGATCTCTGCGGTATGCAGGATAGTAAGTTCGATGAATTCATCCTGCTGACCGAACATCTGCGAAGCCGCGGCGCAGCCTGCAAGCAGCACCGCCAGTGCCGCCCCGGCGGCTATCCATCCAATTCTGTGCGTTTTGAACATGCTCACATTCACCACCCAGTCAATATTCAATTCCCCGCTGCGCGGCTGTTCCCTGCAGAGAGAAGCAGTGCTTCACCTCTTTCATCTCCGTGACGATATCCGCTGCTTCAATCAGCTGCACAGAAGCTCCCCGACCGGTAATCACCAGGTGGGGAAGGATTCCCCGGTGCAAGCGGAACCACTCCAGCACTTCAGCCTCGTCAAGCCACCGCTGCTGAAGGGGGTAGGTAAATTCGTCAAGCACCAGCAGATCGAACTGACTCTGTTCGACCGCCCGGCGGACATATTCCCATCCCTCCAGGGCCTTTTTTCGGGATGCGGCATGATCCGCATACTCCCGGACAAACCCATCACCGAAGGTCTCCCAGACCACCCCCTGGCTGCGGGCAAACTGATACTCGCCGAACCGTTCGGGGTGCTGCTTAACAAACTGCACCACTGCACAGCGGCTTCCATGTCCCAGGGACCGCCATACCAGCCCGAGGGCTGCGGTGGTCTTTCCCTTGCCGTTTCCCGTATGCACGATCACAAGATTCTGCTTTTCCATCTGCCCACTATACCATGGGAAAGGAATTTACAAAATACGCCTGGTCTTGATCTCCCGTGTCTGTATAACAGCCGAGGATCCTCAAGCTTTACAGAAATAACGAGATTTTCGCCGTATTTCCCGGTTCTGCTGCACAGCCTGATGCTGCGGGAAAATAATTCAGCAGCGGTTCTCCCTTTCTGTTTTTTTATGGGTATCCTGTTGAAGCAAGCTGGTTAATATCGTATAATCTGAATCATGGAGTATCCAAAAAAGCTAATGGATTTTGAAAAGAATTTCATTGCAATAGTCGCAAATCAAAGAGCAGAGGATTGCTTTTCCTGCAACTACTGGAAAACGCCGTGCAAATCGAAATTTACAAGCAAATTATTAATCACAACAGCAACTACCTTGCTTCAATGAGATACCCATTCTGTTTTTTTATGCAGAATCATGATATGATATTCAAGAGATTTTGCACCTGCGCTGTCTGTGCATGCTTCCGGCGTGTTTCTTTACCCGGGAACGAATCTTCTGTATATTGAAAATATACTGACCTTACCAAAGCTTCCATTTCAAAATGTTGAAAATTCTATCATCCTGGAGTCCAGTTCATGAAAAGCACACTGCGTACAGAGCGGCGACACAGCACCGAACATCAGAAAAGACGGGCTGAATCCATCCTGAAGGAAGCTGAAGCGTATTTCGTGGAAACCGGCATTGCAGACTCAAAGATGGAGGAGATAGCAGAACGGGTGGGGGTAAGCAGGCAGACGTTGTACCGGTACTACCGCACCAAGGAAGATATCGCCCTGGCCGTGGAAGTCCGGGTGCTGGGCAGCATACTCCATCGTCTCAGTGAACTGTTTTCCTCCTATGAAGGGCTCACCCTGAAGGAACTGGAGGAAAAAATTGACGAACATACCCTCAAGTTTCTCTCAGATTACGAACAGAAGATACGGTTTACCGCACTGTTCGACTCATACTTCCAGCGCTACGGCGAACAGCAGTTCATCGACGCGATGAAGCAGACCCTCAGTTTTTACGAAAACCCCTTCCGCAGGATCATTGAGCGGGAGCAGGAGCACGGAAGGGTCTGCAGGACCCTGGATCCGGTAATTACCGGAGAAATGATCACCCACTCCCTGCTGTCCCTTTCTCAGCGGGTGCTGATCAGGAAGGAGGCCCTTGAGTCGGAATACGGGTTTAATCCCCTGCATGTGGTGCCCCTGCAGATGAAGATCTTCATCCGGGGCATCCAGTGCAGCACCCCTGAATCATAGTCAGACGCCCCTGACGAACCGGTCAACCTCCTCAGCCGCCAGTCTTCCGTGCTGCAGGGCGCGCACCACCAGGGACGGCCCGGTGACGAAGTCCCCGGTGACAAAGACCCCGGGAGCAGATGTACGGCACCCGTCTTCAGTAAACAGCATCCCCCGCTGGTCAGTTTCCAGCTGGAATGAGGATATCAGGGTTGACTCCTTATCGGGAATGAACCCCATGCTCAGAAACACCAGATCCGCATCCAGCAGGAAGTCCGAACCCGGCACCTCGCTGAACCCCTGATCGTTCCAGGAAATCTGGGCGCAGCCGAGTTGTCTCACCCGCCCGTCTTTTCCGTAGCATTCCTTGGTAAGCACGCTCCACAGACGGCGGCATCCCTCCTCATGGGAGCTGGCGGTCCGCAGGATCACCGGCCATTCCGGCCAGGGATTTGAGACCTTCCGGCCTGCCGGCGGCTCTCCCAGCAGCTCGATCTGGGTGATCGACTTCGCACCTCTCCTGATGCAGGGGCCGACGCAGTCCGCTCCGGTGTCCCCGCCGCCGATGACCACCACATCCCTGCCTTCCGGATCAATAAACTCCTCCTCGGCGACGGGATCTCCGCAGAGCAGCCTCGTCTGCTGGGTGAGCAGCTCCATGGCAAAGTGTATCCCCGAGAGCTCCCGATTGGGCACCGGAAGATCCCGGGGACGGGAGGAGCCTGCGGCAATCAGCACCGCATCAAAATTCTTCCGTATGTACCGGCCGGAAATATCCTGACCGACTGCAACCTCGGTTTCAAACCTGACCCCTTCTGATACCATCTGCTCAAGTCGGCGGTCAATAATCCATTTCTCCAGTTTAAAGTTGGGAATGCCGTACCGCAGCATCCCACCCAGCCGGTCGGACTGTTCAAACACCGTCACCTGATGTCCCGAACGGGCAAGCTGCTGGGCTGCGGCAAGTCCCGCAGGACCGGATCCGATTACTGCGACGCTCCGCCCTGAGGATGCACCCGGTTCGGGCTTGATCCATCCTTCCTGCCATCCCCGCTCTGCAATCTGCATTTCGATATGTTTGCAGATCGTCGGTTCATATCCAAGGGACAGCGTGCAGGAGGCTTCGCACAGGGCAGGGCAGACCCGGCCGGTGAACTCGGGAAAATTATTGGTGCTGTGCAGCAGATCCAGTGCCTTCTGCCAGTTCCCGTGATAGACTTCATCGATGTAGTCGGGCACCCGGTTGCCCAAAGGGCAGCCGAAGGCATGGCAGAAAGGCACCCCGCAGTCCATGCACCGGTTTGCCTGGGCAGCCACTTCCTTCTCCGGCAGAGGAAGCTCAACCCAGTCAAAGTCCCCCACCCGCTGTTCAACCGGCCGGTAGTCCTGCTGTCTCCGGGGTATGTGGAAAAACCCCGCATGTTTCGGAATGCTACCCATCATATACCTCCTCAGTTGCAGAAAGGGTCTCTCCGTCCCTGTCTTCATTCATCTTCATACGCTCCAGCACTTTGCGGTAGTCCACAGGCATGACCTTGACGAACAGCGGCAGATGCGCCTCCCAGTCATCCAGGATCATCCGGGCTGTTCTGCTTCCGGTATACCGGAGATGCTCCTCCAGCAGCCTTCTCAGCGTGCTCCGGTCCTCGGTGTTCCAGACGCTTTCCAGCTCCACCATATCGAGGTTGCACCGGGTATCGAAGAGCTCCGTGGGATCATAGACATAAGCAGTTCCTCCGCTCATTCCGGCGGCGAAGTTCTTCCCGGTCTGTCCGATTACCACAACGGTCCCTCCGGTCATATACTCGCATCCGTGATCTCCTACCCCTTCAACCACCGCAGAAGCACCGCTGTTTCGAACGGCGAAGCGCTCTCCTGCCATTCCGTTGATATACACTTCCCCGTCGGTAGCACCGTAGAGCACTACGTTCCCGCAGATCATGTTCCGGTCCGGCCGGAAGCTTGATCCTTTGGGGGGCACCAGGATGATTTTTCCACCGCTCATGCTCTTGCCCAGATAATCATTGACCTCCCCTTCCAGATGCAGGGTCACCCCGGGCACCAGAAAGGAGCCGAAGCTCTGTCCGGCGGTTCCGGTAAGATCAAGGGTAAGGGAATCATCCTTCAGACCGCCGGGGCCGAAGCGCTTCACAATTTCGCCGCTCAGCTCACTTCCCACCGTCCGGTCCCGATTGGTAATCTCCATCCGGATGGTCTTCTTCGTCCCGCCGCCGTTTTTCCAGAACTCCCTGAGCCGCCGGCGCAGACGCTTTTCGAAGGAAGACGCAGCCGGCTGGTCCTGGGCACGCATCCGACGCAGGGGATGCCCAGTCTCCAGATGCTCCCTGCTGAGGATAGCCTCCAGATTCACCCGGTTCGCCTTCCAGTGGTCCACCGCGGGCTGGAACTCCAGCAGGTCCGCCCGGCCGACCATCTCGTCGACGGTCCTGAAACCGAGCTCGGCCATAAGCTCCCGGAGCTCCTGGGCGACAAACCCGAGGAACCGCTGGATGTACACAGCCCTTCCGTTGAATTTCCGTCTCAGTTTCTCATCCTGGGTGGCCACCCCCACCGGACAGGTGTTCAGATGGCATTTGCGCATCATCACGCAGCCGAGGCAGATCAGCAGGGAGGTGCCGAATCCGAATTCCTCGGCTCCGAGCAGGGCCGCAATGGCCAGGTCCCTGCCGGTTTTCAGATGCCCGTCAACCTGGAGGATGATCCGGTCACGCAGTTCGTTGAGCACCAGGGACTGCTGAGTCTCGGCAAGGCCCAGCTCCCAGGGCAGTCCGGCATGGCGGATCGCCGTTAGCGGGGAGGCCCCGGTTCCGCCGTTCTGCCCTGAAATCAGCACCCGGTCGGCCTTCGCCTTTGCCACCCCCGAGGCGATGGTTCCCACCCCCGGTTCCGATACCAGCTTGACGGAAACTTCCGCCTGCGGATTCACCGTATGCAGATCCAGGATCAGCTGGGCTAAGTCCTCAATGGAGTAGATGTCATGATGGGGAGGCGGACTGATCAGCGTCACCCCCGGGGTGGTGTGGCGGATTTTGGCAATGTATTCGGTCACCTTATGCCCCGGCAGCTGTCCCCCTTCTCCGGGCTTCGCTCCCTGGGCCATCTTGATCTGCAGTTCATCGGCGCTGACGACGTATTCCGTGGTCACCCCGAAACGGCCGGAGGCTATCTGCTTGATTCTGGAGCGCTTGGTGTCGCCGTGCTCATCCACGGCATAGCGGACGGGATCCTCCCCCCCTTCTCCGCTGTTGCTTTTCGCGCCCATGCGGTTCATCGCCAGGGCAATGGTTTCATGGGTATCCCGGCTGATCGATCCGACGGACATCGCCGCGGAGACGAACCGACGGGTAATTGATTCGACAGGCTCCACCTTGCTGATGTCCACGGGTTCCGTGCCGCCGAACCTGATAAGGCTTCTCAGCTCCCCGTGGTCAGTATAATAGCGGTTCATCAGAGAGCTGAACTCCTTGAACAGGGTATAGTCATCGGTCTTCACTGCCTGCTGCAGCTTGTAGATTGATACGGGAGTCCAGTAATGCTGCTCCCCGTGTTTCCGGTACCGGTAGCTGCTTCCCGGCAGCAGCAGTTTGGGCCGGGGACCTGAGGGAGGAAAGGCCTGGTGCATTCTCATCTGCACCTCCCGGGAGACCTCTCTCAGTCCGATGCCGCCGATGCGGGTGACCGTGCCGGTGAAGAAGCGGTCCACCAGGTCCCTGTTCAGCCCGAGAGCTTCGAAAATCTGGGTACCGAAAAAACTGTGGAGGGTGGAGATCCCCATGCGGCTGAAGGTCTTCAGCAGGCCCTTCTTGAGCGCATTGACGTAGTTGTCAGATGCCACCTCCGGTGAGATATCTCCAAGTTTTCCCTCTTCGGCAAGGTCCCGGATGGTATGAAAAGCCACATAGGGGCAAACTGCGTCCACTCCGTAGGCGAGATAGAGGGCCATGTGAATGACCTCCCGGGATTCTCCGGTTTCCACGATGATGCCGACCTTCCCCCTCAGTTTCTGCCTGATCATATGGTGATGGAGCCCCGAGGCTGCCAGCAGGGAGGGAATCGGGGCCCTGGCATCGTCGGCCTTCCGGTCGGAGAGGATCAGCAGGGAAAACCCCCGCCGGGCGGCGGCTTCCGCCTGGGCAAACAGCCCCTCCAGAGCCGCTTCCAGGGATTCACCGGTCTGGTCGGGAACAAAAGTGCAGTCCAGGTCCACCGGCTGCAGGGCCGGATGGCCGCTGTTTCTCAGCCGCACCATATCGCGGATGCTGAGGATCGGATGGTTGAGTTTCAGGGCCTTGTACTGCTTCGATGCGACATCCAGGGGGTTGCTCTCGTTCTCAATATAGCTCTCCAGAGACATTACCAGCTGTTCCCGGAGGGGATCAATCGGGGGGTTGGTCACCTGGGCGAAGAGCTGCCGGAAGTAGCTGAACAGGAGGTGCGAATGGTCCGAGAGTACCGGAATGCCGGTATCATTGCCCATGGAGCCGATCGCCTCCTGGCCCTGCTTGGCCATCGGCAGGATCAGGGTCTTCAGGTCCTCCTCGGTATATCCGAACAGCAGCTGTTTCTTCAGCAGCTGCTCACGCTGCATCCGGGGAACCCCAGAAGGCATGAACAGTCCCCGCAGCTCAATATTGCGCTCCTTCACCCATCGGCGGTAGGGAAACTGCCGGGAGATCTTCGCCTTGATTTCGTTGTCCGGCACCACCCGGTGCTGCTGCAGGTCCACCAGGAACATCTTTCCCGGCTGAAGCCTGCCCTTGGAGCGCACCATATCGGGGGGAACCTTCAGCACTCCGGTCTCGGAGGCCATGATAATCCTCCCGTCATGGGTAATGGTGTATCTTGCAGGACGCAGGCCGTTTCTGTCCAGGGTTGATCCGATATACCGTCCGTCGGTGAACACCACCGCGGCAGGACCGTCCCAGGGCTCCATGATTGTGGCATGGTACTCATAGAAGGCCCGCTTATCTTCGCTCATATGAATCTCCGGGCCGTAGGCCTCGGGGATCATCATCATCATGACATGGGGCACCGTCCGTCCGGCCATATGGAACAGCTCCATCACCGTGTCAAACACCGCCGAATCGCTGCCGGTATCATCAATGACCGGCAGAATCTTCTCCAGGTCCTCCCCGATCACCTGGGAACTCATGTATCCTTCCCGGGCACGCTGCCGGTGGATGTTCCCCTGGATGGTGTTGAACTCGCCGTTATGGGCGATATACCGGAAGGGCTGGGCCAGCCTCCATTCAGGAAGGGTATTGGTGGAAAACCGTGAATGAACAATGCAGAAGGAACTGGCAAGCAGCTCATCCCGGAGATCAAGGTAGTAGTGCTCCACCTGCTCCGGGGTGAACAGTCCCTTATAGACGATGGTGTTTTTTGAGAGGCTGCAGATGTAGAACTGGCTGAGATCATGAACCTCCCGATGCGTCTGCACCTTACTCTCAATCAGCCGCCTGAGCACGTAGAGCCGCTGCTCCGCCGCTTCCAGACCGGGGGATATTCCGAAGAACAGCTGGCTGATCCGCGGTTCGGTCTTCCGGGCGAGATCCCCCAGGCAGGAGGAATCCACCGGCACCTTCCGCTGTCCGAGGAGGGAAAATCCTAATGCAGCTGCGGCTTCCTTGATCAAACCGGTGCAGAACTCAGAGAGGCGTTCATCTGCCGGAAGAAACACCATGGCCGCGGCATACCCGCCGGCCGGAGGCAGAGAGATATGCGGGAGATTTTTCCGAAAGAACGCATCAGGAAGGGCAATCATCAGCCCCGCTCCGTCTCCGGTCTTGCTGTCACCTCCCACCGCCCCGCGGTGCTGAAGGTTCAGCAGTATTTCCAGCCCCTGGGTGACCGTTTCATGGCGGGGCAGACCGTCGAGGTAAGCGATGTACCCGACTCCGCAGTTGTCATGTTCGTATCGCGGATCATACAATCCGACGGGGGAAATCGTTCCTGCACTGTTGCTGTGTATCATAAACCATCCTTGCATGCATAAATGATGTATATTTATGCATTAATTATGCATATTATTTAATTCTTTTTTGATGGTCAAGTACATTGGCCAGGTTTTATTGATGCTTTTCAGGAACGCTCCTCCGCCGAGGAGCTGAAGGGAGCACAGAAAGAGGAATGATACTGCGATCAGTAATCAGAGGTCTAGGGGCAGTTCTATGTCCTGGGGATTTTCAATGAAGTCGAACAGTCGGATTCCATCGATGGAATCCAGTCCGTTGATATCTATCAGGGGCTCCTCATCGCCCATAAGCCGCAGGGTAATGTCCCCGCTGACCGTCTCCAGGGTAATGGTATGCAGCGGCACACCCAGAACTCCCTGAACTTCCCGGTCACTGCTCTCATCCCGCATCTCAGCAAGGGTCGGACTGAGGTTGATATCTCCGCTTTCGGTCTTCACGGTATATTCAATATTATCCAGATGTTCCGGGAACAGCAGATCAATACTCCCCGAGACCGTTTTGATGCCCACATGCTGGTCATCAAGCAGCTCCTTGAAACTTCCCCGGACAGGGGTGGAATAGGTATCGATCTTCACTGAACCGCCGTCGAGAAGGAAGTCGATTTTCCCGTTGACCCCCCGGACATTAAGCGAATTCCCTCCCCGGACGGTCACGTCGCTGGAGACCATGGAGACGGTGAGATCAGTTTCCCGGGGTACGGAATCGAGGTGCACCTCACCGGAGATGGTGCTTATCGCAATGGATTCAAGATCCCGGGGAACATACACCTGAAGGGCCACCTCGCTGGTAACATTAGGCATGTTCGGTCGAAAATGGGTAGCCAGTTCGATCCTGCCGTTTTTCCTGTCCGCCTGAACATAGAGGTCATCAAGATGGTCTTCATTTGCAGCAGACTTCTCATACACAGCTAAGAGATAGGGTTCATCCCAGACTTCCAGCTGCAGGGTGCCGCTAATCTTGTTCACAATCAGCATACCCGGGGGATCATGAAATTCAAATTCCCCGGCGGACTCCTGCGCCCTGGCCTGCTCGGAGTACTCCCATCGCTGGAAGCTTTCGGCGATGTCATCCCAGGTCGTCTGGACGTCCTCTTCGTAGAACCGTCCGTCCAGCAGGGCCGATGAGGAATATATGATTACCACCATAACGAACAGCGCCGCCGTGATGGACAGCAGATCCAATACTCTTACTTTCACCTCAGTGCTCCGTTACCTGTATGCAATAAACTCATGCCTGATCTTCCCTGTACAGCAGAATTCTCGGCTTGATAATATACAGGTAGATAAAATGAAGCAGCACCGCAATTCCCCACCCAAGGGAGAAGACCAGCCACCATTGGTGGTCGGTGAATATATGGTTGTTCGCGTATGCCGAAAGCATCACTGCTAAAAAGTACACCGCAAAATGCTTCAGAAATACCGTCTTCTCCCTTTCTGAAATCATGTCAAACCCGCCGCTGCTGGTTCTGCGGCGAACCGGGGGAGTCTGCTGGTTCCTCTTCTGCTCCTCATGGTTATTTCTCATCTGTTTACCTCTTATGGTGATAATCTCTGGTGTACTTTTTAAGATACCGCTAAACTGCAACAAAATCAATTTCTGAATCTGCACTCAGCGTATTTGTTCAATTGCCCGATAAAAGTCCTGCCGTTCCTCCAGAAGTCTGTTGAGCTCCCGGTAGGCCCTGCTCTCGCCGGTTGACTCTGCCGTCTCCCGCATCATCGATACGGCCGCATCCATTTCTCCCAGCACTTCATGCAGCACGGCTGCATTGTATCCTGCCGCAGAGTTTCCCGTCTGATACCACACGCTGGTGAAGGTGCGAAGGGCGTCACGGTAGAGCCCCTCCTTGACCAGATCATCAGCAGCTTCCATCCTCGGATCCCCGCTCCGGTCCCGTTCAAGACTTCTGAACTGACGCACCGTCCGGGGAGTCAGATGGTCCCTGATTTCCGGCAGAAAGTCATCAATGATGCCGCGGTAGAGAGGGAGCAGGCTCGGGGCCCTCCAGTCTGCTTCATCCTGATCCTCAGGAATCCTTGTTTCCCTCCGGTCCCGCCCGTCCAGCCGTTTCACAGCAAGGATGCGTCCGTCATGGGCATCAACGACGCTGTAGCTGATTTCCAGATACACCTCCTGAATCAGGTACCTCCTGGTCACCTGAACCTGTTTTTCCTGCTCGGAGTCGTAGACCGTCTCGCTCCGGGACCGGGGATACTCCCGGCGGTCCATCGATTCCACCGACCCGATGATGAACGCATCAACTCCGAAGGTCTGCTGCAGCCTCCGGTGATCATATGCCGCAGCGGAAAACTCAGTCATATACCGCTGCAGCTGAGCCGGGGGAATGATCTGGAAATAACCGGTGCGGTCCAGGGTTCTCACCACACCGCTGGTAAGATACCGGATCACCTCATCCGAAGCCAGCCTGGCTTCAACCTGCCTGCGGGGACTGTCAAAATAGAACTGAAACATGACATATCCGCCCCGGGAATACCGGGAGCGCTCCAGATCGGAGAATTCAAAGATCCCGACGGTCCTGTAGTCGGACATGTCAATCTCCGCAGGACGGACTGCATCAAAGGAAACGTTGGTTCTGCATCCTGCAAGCAGTCCGATTACGAACACTGTACACAAGACAACACTGATATATCTGCCCTTACTGGTCATGCACTTCCTCAGCGGTATTTCTTTTACACTTGTCTGTCTGTTAAGATTTTTTTTATATCGAACAAAAATGAGCATTCCCTCCTGCTGACCGGCGGAATACCTTCAGGAACTTTTCTTTATCAGTTAACCTCGAGCAAGGACGGTATGTTACACTGTTGATGGTAAAAAATACATCTCCTACTTCACTCTGATACTATTCTCTCCTTTCTTTTTCATTTTTTCAAGTGCGCATTATGTCGAATTTCACCCTTCAGATATGAGTATACTTCCGTCTCCCGGCATGCATCGGGAATTTTGCACCCGTTTCTGCTCCCCTTTCCTTCCTGATATGGTATAATCAGGTTCAATATGACACAGATACACGAACAGGCTTATTTTCCGGGCATACCTCCTGCACTGCTCCCGCACTATCCCGATATCCTCCAGGATATCTGGGAGATGGGAAGCTGGCCCGGGGAGATCATCGCTGCGATGGAGCAGCTCCGGCTTCCCGACGACACCCGGGCGGCGGAGCTTGGATGCGGCAAGGGGGGAGTTATGCTCCCAGTTGCCCGCCGGTGCAATTTCCCTGTCCACGGCGTGGATGCCTTTGCGCCCTTTCTCAATGAAGCTGAATCCAGATGCAGGGACATGGGGCTTGAGCACCTGTGCACATTTTCTCTGCAGCAGGTCCAGTCCTTTGTGAAAAAACAGCAGTTTTTCGACGTGGTGATTTTTGCCGCAGTCGGTCCGTTCTTCGGAACCTACGCCAGGACTATTTCCCAGGTCAGAAAACTGCTGCCCATCGGCGGGTACCTCATCATCGATGACGGATATCTCACCAAAGCATCCAGGACTGATCACCCTGGATACGGGTACTACCGGAACCGGGAGGAGACCATTGCAGAATTTCAGTCCCAGGGGGATACCGTTATTTCCCAGCGCATCATTGACTCCCGGCGGCTGAAGCGGGCAAATGAACGCTGCAATGAGCTGATGCAGCAGCGCTCCCGGAAGGTGCTGGCCGAACACCCTGAGCTTTCCCCGGATATTGAGGAATTTCTCAGAAATGAACGGAAGGAATGCGCGTTCCTCGAATCAGAGACCACCCCAGCGATATGGGTCATACAGCGGACGCGATAAGCGGGAGCACCAATGAACCGAGATTATGTATATGTCATAGAGTCTGAATTTCCCGAACTGTGGGTCTCCTTCACCCCGTCAGGAGTGATGTACCGCTGCGATGTCACCCCTCCGCAGCAGCCGGGATGCTGCGTTCCCGGATTTGCCCGGAGTTCAGTCGATCCCCCTGAGGACATTCAGGATGCCATGGACCAGATTGCCGCATTTCTGCAGGGATCCAGAAGCTCCTTCTCCCTTCGGTTTCTGGAGCGCGGGACAGATTTTCAGAAGCTGGTATGGCAGGCGGCACGGGAGATTCCCTACGGCGGCACACTCACCTATAAGGAGCTGGCCGCCGCGATCGGCCGCACCGAGAGCGTGCGGGCTGTCGGCCGAGCCCTGGGAAGCAATCCCCTGCTGATTATCACCCCATGCCACCGGATCGTGCCCGCCCGGGGCGGGACAGGGGGTTACCGAGGAGGAAGAAGGATGAAAAAACGGCTGCTGGCTTTAGAGGCGAATTACTGTTCCCAGACCCCGCCGGCGCACAGCTGAGCTGAAGCCTGGCTGTCCCATCCCCGGTTTGCAAGGGGACTTGCGGGACTGGGATGGAGGATCTTCATCACTCTGAAGGATCCTCCGATGCGCGAGGCGGCCTCCCGGAGCCGCTGCTCGGCATACACCCCCACCCCGATGAGATAGGACGGAGCAAGCGTCTCAATCACCGTAATGAGATGGTCAAGACAGGCTGACTCCAGTTCCCTGCGGGGGAAGGCTGAAAGCTTGTCCGGGGTAAGGTTTCTCCCCCGGTCGTCCATAAACACCAGGGGGCAGTAGTTGACTACGAAGTGATCCCGGAAAAAAACCCGGGGATCAGGATAGCGCTCCTGCATCAGTCCCCACAGTCTGCGGCCGCTTACTTCGCTCCTCGGGCAGGAGAACCCCTCCACGGGCTTTTTCGGATGCTCCCGCTGAGGTTTTTCCACCTTTCCCTCAATGTGCATCCACTCCTTCACCGCCCGGATTTCCCCGAAGGGGACTCCCGTCTGGGCCATCCCCCAGGGACCGGGATTCATGCCGAGAAAAAGGACCCGTTTTTTCCCCCGGGCAAACCGGGAGACATAGCGGTCATGGGGTTCCTTTGCATATGTGAGGGGATTGTAGATATAGGCGGCATCAGTGAAGGAGATTTGATCCGCCTCCCCTGCCAGGACCTCTGCAGCCCTGATCAATGTCTGTTCAGTCATAGCTGCTCCTGCATCTTCACTGTTTTGATGAATCATCACCGCGGTACCAGATGCTTCTAACCTGAGCCAGCCCCTTGCGCCTTGAGATGATGAAAAAGGCAATCAGCACGTAGGCAAGGTATCCGAAGGAAACCAGCACCGCCAGCCAGAAGAGCATGGGCTGATTCAGCGCGGCGCTGTAGGCAGGCAGGTTGATCGACAGAATCAAAGGAATGGCGACAAAGAACACAATGCCTGAGGCATACATATAGTCCGCCGCCACGGGGGTTTCAAATTCCGGATCCACTACCCGCAGCAGGGCAAGTCCTGTAGGCATGGTTCCCGTAGAGGCCCCGAAGACGATCAGAGTCCGCAGAAACCGGTGATCATGAAACATCCGCGAGCCGATCCAGGGCAGGGTGAAAAACGCCAGCAGCGCCCCGATCAGGCTTAACAGCAGAATGGGAGCCAGATACTGTCTGACCACCACCAGAGAGATCGCGGCAATGGATGCAGTCACCATGAGATCCACCGCCAGCCCGGAGATCCTCGTCAGGGTTCCGTTGTCGACGACGTAATGGATTGAGAGCTTTTTCATGATCTGCTTGACCGTCATGGCGGTCATGGCGGAGAAGATGAAGTTGATCCCCCACAGGTTGGAGGCAAGCTCGCTGCCGAGATTTCCCAGAAAGGAGAGCAGCACGGTGATTCCCGTGAGCAGACCGAAGCTGAGAAGATAGACCACCAGCACGATAGCTACATGAAAGCTCATGGTGTCGATGGCTTCAGACTCGGTGGTGCTCCTGGCTGCCACGGGGAGCCGTGCGCGGGGGGACAGCAGACCGCTTCTCACCCCCTTCTCCCTGATCTTTTTCACATCTTCCTTATGAATCCATCCCTTGCGCAGCCCCCAGTTGATCATGATCACCCCGCCGAAGCATCCGGAGATGAACCCGACGGCGGCGAAGGTGAGCCCGACGGTTCCCGATCCGTAGAATCCGTAGACCTCCCAGCCGCTTCCGATGGCAAAGGCCTGCCCCGGTCCGAGGGCGAAGCCCAGCGGCAGCAGGTAGCCGAAGGCAGGAAAGAGATCGGGAAATATGGTCTGGATCATCAGGTAGGTCAGCAGCAGCCCCAGAACGCACTGCAGAGCATACTGCGACAGGATCCCGACTGATGTGGGGAATATTCCGCTTTTTGTCTGCTTCGTCCCCTCGGTCGCCACAGTCCGGCGCAGCACCATGGCGATGAAGGACAAATTCAGCAGATGATATACATACTCCCCCAGAATGCCTGTATCAAGATGAAACCGGGGGGCAATGAAATTATAGAAGACCAGCAGAATGAATCCGGCGGTGAGGGAATTGGGCACCAGAAACTTCTGGAAGAAGGGAACCTTCACCCGAATAACAGTAGCCGCCAGCAGGGCGCTGGAGAGAATCCCGAGATGAATGATATATACCCAGTTAAAGTTCATACTACCCCCTTTCTGCGACAGCAGAATCTGATGCTGCTGCGAGTCCGTCGATGTGCCTATCCTCCATGCCGCGGACTTCAGTGAGACATTCGTAGGCAGAAAGATATTTATATGCTGAAATCCTCGGTCCGGGAAACTGGAACCGGTGGAGGGTGTCCTTCAGGTAGAACTCCAGATTGCTCTGGAGCGCCAGGGCCAGAGAATCAATCTCCTCGAAGGCATAGAGCGTCTGCTCCGGCCCGTGGGAAATAAGAAATCCCCGGGGGGTGAAGCCGATGCTCGCCCTCCCCTCGTATTTCATTCTCCGGTCCCGGTAGCCGGTGTAATGGCGAACTTCCCGGTCGGCAAACAGCTGCGTCTCCTCCCCCCAGCGGCCGCAGAGGAACTGATCCTTCAGGTAGTCCCGCTGCCACTGATTCCATTGGGTCACTGAACGGAAGTGCACCTCTTTTCCGGGAAAGGTAAAGAACCCGTAGACATCCACCTCTGCAGCCAGATCGCAGCTGCCGCATCGGCAGACATTCCCCCGGGAGGTCAGTGATGCAAGACTGAGACAGGAGGGGCAGACAAAGAGGACATGTTCAAGGTATTCCGCCCGCCGGTTCGACCGGTAGAGCACCCGGTGGCGGCTCTGCTGCTCATAATCGTCATAGCTGAGCCGGCTGCTGAGCTGGGCGAAGACCTCATCGGTCGTCATCCCCGCAAACTCCTCGGGATACCAGGGCTCTTGAAAAACAACGGTCAGCTTCCCTTTCCTCCGGTTCTTCGACCACCGGGGCAGGGAATGGTAGCCTCCCTCAAGAATGCAGAAGACTACCGGAACCTTGAGCATCCGCACCAGCTTCGCGGTGGCGAACATCAGCGGCAGGGTCCGGCCGTCCCAGGACCGCTGTCCCTCCGGGAAGATGCCCACCACCCCGTTCTGCTTCACCGTGTCGGCAATTTGACGGATGGTGTAGAAATCGGATTTTGATTTAGATTTTGAGATGGAGCCGACCAGCCGCTTCATCAGAAACCGGAGGTAGCGGTTCCGAAACAGAACATCCGAAGCTACCCAGTGGATATGCTCCGGCATGACCGTGGAAATGATGAAGGGATCAAAAGTATTGAAATGATTGGAAAGCACCAGATAAGGGGGCTTCAGATTCATGATCTGCTGCGCGTTTCGGGTATGAATATTATATTTCAGTTTCAGGATACAGCCGATAGAGAACCGAAGCAGGTACAAAAACGGCTTAAACACTCCCAGGTCCGTGGGTCCAGACAATAGATGCTCCTTTTCGCGCAATGAACTGCTGCACCAGTATATTCTATCATACCGCAAAGATGGAATCTGATAAACCGAAAAAACGGCTTCTGTGAAGGACTTTCTGTCGGGAAACCGGGACGGAAACAGGTAACATCATGCAGAAAAGCAGTTTTGTCTGTATTCCTCCCGAAAAATCGGTTAGAATGAGTGAATAATCAGTAAGGACTGTCTATGAAGGATCTGCCCTGCGGGCTGTATGAACTGCTTCACACCCTGTCTCTTGAGAAAAAGATAGAACAGCTGGAGCTTCAGGACCGGACGAGGTGGGAACCCATTGACGAGCAGCGACTGTTTCATGCCGTGGCGCTTCCCCTGGCCAAGGAACTGACCAGGCAGCTGCAGGAGCAGCTCAAATCAGGCAAGGGAAGTCTCAGCAGACAGCTCACCACCTGGATCCGGAATCCCAGTCTGCTTGCAGACATACTTTTCACCTCTATGCCTCTGGAGGCGGAAATCCTTACCCAAATTGCTCCGCAGCCGCCCGAACCGGAGGTCAGGAACCGCCCCGATACGCCGCTTTCAGAATCGGCCCTGCTCACCGGCGCCTCCAGATCTCCGACACTCCACAGCCAGATGGAGAAGGAGCTGGCCTCCTGCGACCGAGCCGACTGGCTGGTATCTTTTATTAAGTTCTCCGGAATCCGTCGGCTTTTCCCTTCACTGCAGGCGTTTACCCGGACGCCCGCCCCTGACGGAGGACCCAGACTGAGGATCGCCACTACTGCCTATATGGGAGCTACGGACATCAAAGCAGTGGAAATGCTCCTTGATCTTCCCCATACCGAGGTTCGAGTCTCCCTGGATACCCACCGAACCCGGCTGCATGCAAAGGCCTACCTGTTTCACCGCGCAACAGAATTCGGATCTGCATACATCGGATCCGCGAACATTTCCTCCTCTGCCCTGTCCGACGGGCTGGAGTGGACAGCAAAGATCAGTCAGTACGAAATACCCCATCTGTGGGATTATGCAAGTGCCGCCTTTCTGTCTCACTGGGAGGATCAGCGGGACTTTGTCCCCTGCACAAATGCGAGCATCCATGAGTTTTCCCGGGCGCTGAAGCAGGAGCAGAGCTCCCGGAATCGGGGTGCGGAGTCTCTTCAGTTCTTCAATCTCCGACCCTACAGCTTTCAGCAGGTCATCCTTGATGATATCGCCGCAGAAAGAAGAGCAGGCAAGCACCGGCATATCGTCGTTGCTGCAACCGGAACCGGAAAAACTATGATTGCCGCCTTTGACTACAAAGCCTGCTGTTCTGACGGCGCAGTACGGCCGCGGCTGCTGTTTCTCGCCCACCGGGAGGAGATCCTCCGTCAGGCGCTGCAGACCTTCCGCCAGGTCCTCGGCGATGAAAACTTCGGCGAGATCCTTGCCGGAGGATCACATCCGGAACAGATCGACCATCTGTTTTCCACTGTCCACAGCTGGCACAGCAGAAAGTTCAGCAGCCTGAGGGCGGACTACTATGGGTATGTCGTGCTTGATGAGGCGCATCACGCCCAGGCGAGGACCTACCGGTCCCTGGTATCCCGCATACAGCCTGATGTGCTGCTGGGACTGACGGCAACCCCGGAGCGCTCCGACGGACAGGATATCCGGGAGATCTTCGGCTGCGCCTATACCCACCAGCTGCGCCTGGCCGAAGCCGTAGACCGGGCCCTGCTCTGTCCCTTCCACTATTACGGGATTCCCGATCATGCCGACATCGACTTCTCCTCCCTGAACTGGAGGCGCGGCCGTTATGACACGGTGCAGCTTCAGAGGCTGCTGGAGACCCACGACCGGAGAGCCCAGTGGGTTTTTTCCCAGACTGTTCAGTATATTCCCGATACATCACGGGTACGAGGGCTCGGATTCTGCGTCAGCATACAGCATGCCCGGCACATGGCTGACTCCTTCAACCGAGGCGGAATTGCCTCCATGGTGTTAACCGGGGATTCTCCCAGAGAGGAGAGAAGAACTGCCCACCGTACATTCAGGGACGGCAAGGTGAAGTTCATCTTTTCGGTCGATCTCTACAATGAGGGACTGGATCTTCCTTCGGTAAATACGGTGCTGTTTCTGCGTCCGACGGAAAGCTTAACCCTTTTTCTCCAGCAGCTCGGCCGCGGTCTCAGGCTCTTCCGGGAAAAACCGCACCTTACCGTGCTTGATTTTATTGCCCCCCAGCACGATCAGTTTGATATGATCTCCCGCTACCGCGCCCTGTCGGGCCGGCCGGAGCTGAGAATCGACACCCAGATTGCCGGGGGCATGCCCTTTGTTCCGGCAGGCTGTTTCGTCCACCTGGAGCGGAAGGCCCAAAAGCACATCCTGGATCATATCAGCCGCTCAGCAGTCAAGCTCAGGGGCAGACAGTTCCTCCAGCAGCTGAGCCTTCTGTCATCACAACTGGAAGACAAGCCTGATCTCCAGCAGCTTATTGACTATTTCCATCTCTCCTCCCCCGACCCGATATACCGGCAGGGACTGCCGAGCAGACTGCTGCAGCACCTTGCAGACGGCTCGGAAATTCAGGATCCCTGCCGGCTTGCGGCAGGCTGCAGGCGGCTGCTGACCGTAACCGATACCCGTCTGCTCAGCAAGTTCCTGGAACACTCCTGCAGCGGCCTGGAATATGAACTGATCTGCAGCGTACTGTGGGGACCCGGCCGCCCCAGGGGAACCACGGTGCAACAGGCTTACCGCTATTTTCAGGAACATCCCGGCATCCGCCAGGATATAAGCGAACTGCTTGCTTGGATGATCCGGAACACCCCGCCGACAGCGGAGCATGCACTGCCGCTGTCAGGGCCGCTGAACCTGCATGCAAGCTACACACGGGAACAGATCCTGACGGCATGCGGCAGGGGCAGTTTCGATCAGCCCTTCTTCACCCAGAGCGGGGTGGTCCATATTCCTGAACACCGGACTGATCTTTTCTTTGCCGATATCCAGAAAAGTGATGCCGATTTCTCCCCTTCGACAATGTACCGGGATTACGCGGTTACGGAGCACCTCTTCCACTGGCAGAGTCAGTCCACCACAGGAGCTGAAACTCCTACCGCACAGCGATACATCAGCCATGAACAGCTCGGGTATACCCCGCTTCTGTTCATCCGGGAACGCAGGACCCTGTCCAACGGCGTCACTGCTTCCTATTTCTACGCTGGAGAGCTGCGCTATCGGAGTCATGAGGGGTCTCATCCAGTATCATTTCTCTGGGAGCTTAAGCACCCCCTGCCCGAGCGGATACTGCAATGGGCTCGGCGGGCGGCCGGCTGATGCGGCAGAGAAAGTTTTACCCGCAGATACGGTTCCTCCTTACTGAAATATTTGGTATCGCATGGGCATGAAAACACTGCGGGATTATGTTCGGCAAGTACGGCACCCTGATTGACTATTGTACGGTCCGGGGGCCGGTGTTCCGCCATACCTACTCCCTCTATGCGGTCGAAGACGGGCTGGAACTGTCAATCCGCCCTGAGGTGCTGTGTACCATGAAGGGATTTCGATCGGATGGACCTTTATTCGAAAAAGCCAATGTGAACTACATTGAAGCACCCGTCCTTGCCAAGGCGGCTTTCTTGCTGAATCTTCCGGTAGTTTCCTCTGCGCTGGTCGGCCCGGCGGTCGGATTCAGCATGGAACCAAAGTTTCTTGACTCAAACGGAGATGAAACAGCAGGCCTTGACCTGACGTTCTTTGACTACGGCGTCGTTTTCGGTGCCGGCGTAGAGACGGTGTTCGGCCTGGATATCGATGCACGGTTCAACCCCGAACTCATGGATATCAATGATAATTACGTAAAGAACAGAACCATTAGCCTCATGACCAGCTACGGTCTCTGCTAGGTTTTTCCAGTGATACCATACTGCCGCCCGGCTCACCACTGGGCGGTTTTTAAACTCGCTGAAATCCAGCAGGCTGTTTCTCATTTCAATATAATTTGGTATAGTGTGGCCTATGAAAAAGCTGCGCGGCATCATTTTCGACAAGGACGGCACCCTGATTGACTACTACTCTGTCTGGGGGCCGGTATTCCGCCATAACATCACTTCAGTACTCCAGCAGCTCGGCAGAAGCGGGGATGCTGAACTGGAGCAGGAGATGCTCAAACTGCTGGGCATCACCGACAGCGGGGTATATCCCAAGGGACTGGTCTTCGGCGCCAACAGCTCGCTCATGCTCATCCGGATGTGGATCTTCGCTAGAAAGTGGAAGCTCTCCTTCCGGAACCTCCTGCAGGCTTTCAGGCAGGCATTCTACGGCAGCAGGGACATGCTGGCCCAGTCCCTTACTCAGGCAAATTCCACCGGTGATCTCCACCGGCTGTTCCGGGAGCTGAAAGAACGGGACTACAAGATCGGCCTGGTTACCGGCGACACGGCAGAAAGCACCAAGCTCTGTCTGGAGCAGCTCGGAATCATTGAATATTTCGATTTCATCAGCACCCACGATGATCAGTTCAAGAACAAACCGGATCCCCAGACGCTGCTGCTGTTCTGCAGACAGTTTCTGATCAATCCCCGGGAAGTGGCAGTGGTGGGAGACTCAGCGGTCGATTTTCTCTATGCCAAAAAAGGTATGGCCGGATATTCCGCAGCGGTGCTTACCGGCTCCAATGATGTGAAAAAACTCTCCCGGATGGCCAAGGCAGTGTATCCTGATCTCAACGGGCTCTTCGACGATCCGGTGATTTTCCCGAAACAGCAATGATTTTTCTGTTTTTTTTAAAATAACATCTCCAAACCGCTTACAGCATTTGACTATTCTCCGGGGAAGTGTTAAGTTACATATGCTATCTATGAAGAGGGCAGTGACTCATTTGCTGCTTGTCGGTTTATTAATCTTCCTTCTCTGAGTATTCTTCTTTTTTCAGAAAATATCCGGGTAGATGATTAAATAGATTGAGTTTGCCTTTCTCGTTATAGTAAATTTATTAATATCGGCGGAAAATTCGTCGGAAAGGATGTCTTATGGCAAAAAAAATCTATGTAGGCAACATGAACTACGCAACAACTGAAGATCAGTTGAACAACCTGTTCGGCCAGTACGGAACCGTACTGAGCGTGAACATCATCAACGATCGGGAAACCAACCGCCCCAAGGGTTTTGGTTTTGTAGAAATGGAAGAGGAAGATTCAGCTGAAGCAGCTATCTCCGCTCTCAACGGCTATGAGTATGACGGAAGAAACCTCAGAGTCAATGAAGCGCTGGAGAGAAAACCAAGAAGGAATAACTTCGGCTACTAATATCTGAAACATAATTCCCGAGGGAGCATTACTGCTCCCTCATTTTTTTTGCCTCTCCGCTTCGTTGATCCGGGCGCGGTACTTCTCCACTTCCCACTCCCTGATAAACTGAATCTGCTCCTCCGGCATGAACGACGGCCCTCCGAATGACTCACTGTAGACGGCCACCTTCACGGTATCCAGGAACACCAGGACGGCGGATTCCGCCTGCCGTACGGCGGTTCCGATCCCGAATGCTCCGGTCCCCTCGGCCAGGGCAATCTTCGGAGTTACCCCCTCCCGCCTGATATACTCCCCGGCCAGCTCTGCAGTCCTGTCGACGGCATGCTCCGAGACAAGGGTCTGCGCATCAATCCACAAAGGTTTGTGACCGCTGTATACGATATGATCGGGAGTAAAGGAAGAACACACCGGCCGGGCTGCCTGGTCAGATTCGAGAAACCGGGCAAGCTCCCGGTTGTGCAGTCCCACAATCTTCACCTCCCCGGATAGCCCGCGGCTGATGCCCCGCTGGACTGACTGCTCCCGTTCGGGATCAACCCGCAGCGGCTCCAAATCGGGAAACCGCTTCACCTGGGGTTTGAGCGTTTCCATAAAATCACAAGAGGCTCTTCGCTAAATCGTGTGGGTAAAACCACGCAAACCAACTCCAAGGTTTAGTTT
>PWKH01000058.1 GCA_003559765.1 Spirochaetaceae bacterium | reverse complement strand
GTATGAATGCCGCCAGAAGATAGATCACCAGTACCGGCGCAAAACCGGTAAACACTGCCAGCAGTATCACCGCCAGCCGGATCGATCCCACGGGAAGATCCCGCCAGTCGGCAATTCCCTGACACACACCGAAGATTTCTCCCTTTCTGGAACGGTACAGCCGTCTTTCGTATCCTGCCATCATTGCCTTCTCCTGTTATCCTGCTCATCTACGATAGTCTCTAGATTTTCTATCCGGCGGCGCAGGTCCTTCAATCCGTGGTACACCTCTTCTATGAGCTGCTGGTCATCCGCTGTCGCTCCCTTGCCGTGCTTCTTTCCCTTGCTCACCGTGACGACGATCAGGGTTACACAGATGATCGGAAGGCCAATCACGATAAAGACTATCAGTGCTTCATGCATCACGCTATTCCTTTTTTGCTCCGCCTCGGCTCTTCATGCTCTGCTTCAGCTGCTCAAGCTCCTCTTCCACGACTCCGGAAGACTCCATCCGGCTGAACTCATCCTCCAGGGTGCTGTTCGCACCGTAATCGACCATCTCAGCCTCTGCCTCCATCCGCTCAATCCGGTTCTCCAGCTCGGAAAACCGCTGGTAGGCCCGCACGTCGCTGGCGCTGCGGATGGTGTCCTTTGCCCGCTTCTGCTCCTTGGCATGCACGCCACGCTGCACCAGCAGCTTGTGCTTCTGCTTCACCGTCTGGAGCTTCTCTTCCAGCTGCAGAATATTCTGCCGGCACTCGGAGATCAGCCCGTCGTACTGCTGCATATCCCCTTCCAGCACGTCCTTGTCGCTCTCGCACTTGCGCTTCTCTATCAGCGCTTCCCGCGCCAGCTCGTCGCGCCCTTTCTCCACCGCAAGCTCAGCCCGCTGCTGCCACCGGTCTATGCGCTGCTGGGTCTCCTCCAGCTGCCGCTGGGCCTTCGCCTTGGCCGCCAGCTTCTCTGCGCACGCTGACTTCAGTTCAATGAGGGTGTCCTCCATCTCCTGCATCATCAGCTTGATCATCTTCTCGGGGTTCTCTGCTTTCTCCAGCAGGGTATTGATATTTGCTCCAACAATGTCCTTAAACCGGGTAAATACGCCCATCTTGTTTCCTCCATTGGTTTGCGTTCCTGCTTACTTAAAGCAACTTCCATGCCAACTTTTTTCCGCAGGAACGCCCATAGATTCGGTGAGATGCACCACTGCATCGTGGTCATTCTCACCAATTATGGGCGTTTTTTACAAACAGGCTTATCCGGCGTACCGAACGCCGTCATCAGCTAGATCTCTTTATCTTCGCTGTCCGCTTCGTCCGCATCATCCAGATCTTCATAGATCTTGTCGAGAAACCGGCTGAACCGCTGTGAGATCCTCCGGAACACCCCGGGCTTTCTGACGGAATCCGCTTGAGGAACAGCCATGCCTTCAGCAGCCGCCGTTTCGAGGCCGGTGGTCCAGCCGAACAGCGGTTTCTTGTAGACCGCCCATCGGACCATCTCCACTACCAGGATCACCAGCAGCAGCAGAAGCACCGGCAGACCAATCCATGCAGCCCGGAATAAGGTGCTTCTGGAGTCCTCCACTTCCTTTGCAGCAGTCTCGGAGATGGATTCCCGGGTTTCTGCAGCAAGCACCGGCTCACCCGGCACCGCAGGCTTCAGCTCTGCCTCCGGCTCACCGACAGCAAGCTGGTCCCCCTCAGGCTTCACCGGCGTTATTTCGGCCAGCACCGGAGTATCAGGAGTCTCAGCTGCCCTGGGCTCAACTTCGGGAACTTCCGGCATCGTTACCATTGGAGTTCCCGGAACCGGGGGCAGGTCCGAGGCTTCAGGTTCTGCCTCTGCAGCTTCCGCTGTGGTTATAGGATCGGCAGGCAGCCGCTGCTGCGGTTCCTCCGTCACAGGCCGTTCTGTAGCGGTGCCGTAGCCCTGGGGAAACTCGGGACTCCGCGGCTCATCCTGCTCAACTGGAGCAGTTGCGCAACCTGCCAGGAATATCATGGTGATGATTCCGAATATTAATCGCTTCATATTACCTCTCTGGCCTGGAAAGGCCGAAACAAAAGTTTTCTTCTGTTACCATTAATATAACGTATTACCGCCAAAAGTTACAGACAATCCCCCCGTTACCGTAAAAATTTATCTGCTATCTGCCATTTCTGAATTTCTGATGGAAGGTTTCAGCCTCAGATAACGGCTGTATCCTCTCCATGATTCTGATAAGCACCCCGCCGGGCTGTCAAGTACTGCATATCGATATTGACCCCGCTGCCAGGCGGGGCTATCATGGAGTGCAGGAGCTGTGCCCCATGCGGTTACGAAGCAAGCTGATTCTCTGGATCCTGCTCATTCTGCTGCTGCAGGCGGGAATCAGCGCATTCTATACCATTTCCACATTCATGGACCATGCCGAGCTTGCCTCCCGGGAGGAGCTCCAGGAGGGCTGGAGGCGGGCGAGGTATTCCCTTGAGCGGCTGAGACACCGCCTCTACCGGGATGCAACCCATTTCAGGACCATTGCCGAAGTCGACCACAACATTCCCCTGGATACCGAAGCTTTGAAAACACAGCTGCACCGCTACATCGGCACCAGCGACGCAGACCGCATCATGCTGGTTGACCGGGAGCACCAGATCCTTCAAGACATGCATCGGGGGATACATCCGGGAAGCGCCTTCTCACTGGACCATATCTCTCTGGATCAGTTCCGATTTCCCAAAAGCACCTATATCGCCGTTACGGATCAGAGAGATCCCCAGCTGTTTCTGGTCACCGGCACGCCGGTATATCCCCGGGAGGGGAAGCTCTGGCTGCTGATGGTCAACCGGATAGACCGGAGTTTCGTCCGGACCATCTTTGACGAGACCGGGACCAGGGTTGCCTTTTTCGTCGGAGACCACCTGATGGCCTCGGATCTGCCCCGCAGAGGCGGACTGGTACCCACCCAGCTGACGTCCCAGGAAGTGGAAATTGAAGATATTCCCTTTACCACCCTCTCCAGGCCGCTTTCAGCGGACGCGGCAGGGCTGCTGTACATGGTGGCATTCAAATCGGATCTGACCGATCAGCTGTATATCAGGCGGGTGTTCACCACATTCATCACGGCTTTTCTCTTCACCCTCGGCGTGTCGGTGCTGCTGGCTGCGGGAATGACTGCCTACGCGGTGCGTCCCTTCTCCCGGCTCTACCGCTGGCTGCAGCATTACCAGCAGCACGGCAAGGTAACCGAACTCGACATCAGCGGAACCGATGAAATCGGGTTCCTTGCCCGGACCTTCTATGATATGGTCCGCAAGCTCATCGGCGACAAGCAGATCATCCGGGAACAGCTGTCGGAGATTTCATTCCTGCATCAGTACAACGATGCAATCGTCTCCAACCTGCAGGCTGGACTGCTGGTGGTGAACGAAGCAGGGATCATCGAATACAGCAATCATTACCTCCTCGACCTGCTGGACAGGGAGGAATCCCTGACCCTCGGCAAGGATGCCTCCTCATTTATCCTTGATAGCTTCAGTTCACAGTCCCTCAGCAGATCCGGGGGAATTCAGTTCAATGAGCCGTGGTTCATTGAGAACCTGGAGTTCCGCAGCGACCACGCTGAGACCCGGCGGTTTGTAGCGAAGATGGTTCCCCTGCGGGCCCCCCGCGAGGAGCAGAAGTATCTGGTGGTCTTCGAGGATATTACCCGGACCGATCAGCTGTGGCAGAACGTGCTGGTGGCGGAGAAGATCACTTCTCTGGGTATGCTGTCGGCGGGGATGGCCCATGAGATCAACAATCCCCTGGGATCGATCCTTTCCCACGTCAACTATCTCAAACAAATTGAGGATGATCCGGAAAAGCAGGAATCTCTGTACTGGGTGGAGCAGGAGTCAAACCGGATTGCCGCAATCATTCACCGGATTCTGAGCTATGCCCGGTCCGAATCAAAAAGCTCCCGAACATACAGGCTCCATGAACTGATCGATCAGACTCTGCAGCTGATTTCATTCGAACTGAACAAACGGGAGATTACCGTAACCGCAGACTACCGGTTCCGCGGAGGAAGCATCAGCATGGATCCCGATGAGCTGAAGCAGGTGATCCTGAATATTCTGATCAACGCATATCAGGCGGCGGGCAGACAGGGGCAGATCACCGTCACTACTGACCGGGAAGCTGGCGACGCAGTATGCATCATCTCAGATGACGGACCCGGCATGGATGCCGGACAGCTGGAATATATATTTGATCCCTTCTACACGACCAAGCACCGCAGCGCCCACAGCACCGGTCTCGGGCTGACGATTTCCTACAGCATTGTCAGGCGGGCAGGAGGGGATATCCGGATCACCAGTGCGCCTGGGGAGGGAACCACGGTGAAAATCACCCTGCCCTGCGGGGAGGAGCTATGAAGATTCTGATCATTGATGATGAGCCTGGGCTGCGCAAGGGCATCGGAAAGGTGCTGACGGTGCACGGCTACCAGGTGTTTGAAGCTGATTCCAAGGATACTGCTTTGGAGGTGCTTAAGCATCAGGACATCAGCATCGCTCTGCTGGACCTCAGACTGGCGGAGGAGGACGGCACCAAGGTGCTCCTGGAGCTCAAGGAGGCCGAGCCTCTGCTTTCCGTGATCATCATTACCGGATACGGGAACATAAAAAGCGCGGTAACCTGCATGAATTCAGGGGCAATCAACTACCTGACCAAACCCATTGACCATGACCTGCTGCTTTCGATCCTGCGCAGGGAGCGCGAGCATCTTCAGCTGAAGCGAGAGCATCTGGCCTTCAGCGAGACAATGAAGGCAAAGCAGCCGGTTCCGGCTTCATACAGTCAGCATCAGGAGATGCATGAAATCGACCGGATTATCGAGAAGGTGAAGGACTCTCCGGCAACAGTGCTGATATCCGGAGAGACGGGAACCGGGAAGGAGGTAACGGCGAAGAAGATTCACTATTCCGGGGTGTATCATGACCGGCCTTTAGTGGGCATTAACTGCAGCGCCCTGAACGACAATCTCCTGGAAAGCGAGCTCTTCGGCCATGAAAAGGGGGCGTTCACCGGAGCAGTGGAGCGGAAGATCGGCCGGTTCGAACTTGCCGGAACGGGGACGCTTTTCCTTGATGAAATCGGCGATATGAGCCCGCCCATGCAGGCGAAGCTGCTGCGGGTGCTTCAGGAGCAGACATTTGAACGGGTCGGCGGCACCAAGAGCATCCAGAGCTTCTGCAGAATCATCGCCGCCACCAATAAGCTGATTGAACAGCTTACCGCTGAGGGTTTCTTCCGCAGCGATCTGTATTACCGGCTGAGCCTCATCCGCATTCACCTTCCTCCGCTGCGCTGCAGGCCCGGCGATATCCCCGGACTCATCAAACATTTCATCCACGAAGCAAACATTGCCTACAACCGGAATATCACCGGTGTATCCCCCCGGATGATGAAGCAGCTGTGCTCCTACCACTGGCCGGGGAATATCAGAGAGCTGAAGAATACCGTGTCCAAGCTGGTGATTCTGTCGGATGATTCCGTTCTTGAAAATACCGATATCGTGCCCTCCCTGGTTCCCGAAGCAGCTGCCTCCGGGGCGGAAGACGGTTCCCTCGTCCGTGCGGTAAAGTCCAGGACCGCTGAGGTGGAAAAACAGCTGATCCGGGAAGCCCTGACCTGCCACGGCGAGAACATCACCCAATGTGCGCAAAAGCTGGGGGTATCACGGAAAACCCTGTACGATAAGATGCGAAAATACGGACTGTAACCTCCGGGTGACACCTGCTGTTACGCCGGGGTAACAGCATCCCGGAGAAGAGAACTGCAGCTGCTTTCCCCGGAAGAAGTTAGCAGCAGTCCGTTCTTGGCATGCTTCCTGCTACTCCTTACCAAATCATACAGACACAGGAGGTTGGTATGAGAAAAGTTTGTATCGTGCTGATGCTTTCAATCGCCGTTCCCGCCCTGCTGTTTTCAGCCGGAGCCCGGGAGGCGGAGGAAGTGAATCAGCTGGAGATTTTCAGCTGGTGGACAGCCGGAGGAGAAGCTGAAGGGCTGGATGCGCTCTTCGATATCTACAGTGATCTCTATCCGGAGGTTGATGTCGTAAATGCAACCGTGGCAGGCGGTGCCGGAGCACAGGCGAAGGCCGTGCTTTCCACCAGGATGCAGGGAGGAAACCCGCCGGACAGTTTCCAGGTTCATGCAGGCAGAGGACTGGTTGATACCTGGGTAGTGGCTGACATGATGGAGCCGATCACCTTCATCTATGAAGAAGAGGGCTGGCTGGACGCCTTCCCCGAGGGAGTCATTGAGATGGTCTCCTATGAAGGGGAGATTTACAGTGTACCTGCAAACATCCACCGCTCTAACGTACTGTGGTATAATCTCGAGATTTTCGAATCCAACGGATTATCCGCTCCGCAGACGATTGACGAATTCTTTGACGTTGCCGAAGCACTTGCCGATGCCGGGGTTACTCCCCTCGCGCTTGGGGACGTAAACACCTGGGAGGCTACCCATCTGCTGGAGAGCGTGATGCTTTCAGTGCTGGGTCCTGAAGCATACGGGGGACTGTGGTCCGGCGACACGCCCTGGGACGGGGAAGCCGCCAAGGAAGCACTTTCGGTGTTCGTTGACATGCTCGACTACGTGAACACCGACCATGCAGCCCTGACCTGGGACGAAGCCGCCCAGTATGTGATTGACGGAAGAGCCGCCATGACAGTCATGGGTGACTGGGCCCACGGATATTTTATGGCCATGGGTCAGGAACCGGGGGAGGACTACAAATGGATACCCTCTCCGGGAACTCAGGGAACCTTCATGATGCTCTCGGACACCTTCGGTCTTCCGGGAGGAGCTCCCCACCGGACAAACGCCGTCAACTGGCTGAAGGTAGTCGGATCAGTGGACGGGCAGGATGCCTTTAATCCGAAGAAGGGATCAATCCCTGCACGGACTGACACCGACCGCAGCAGATACGACATGTATCTGCAGTCAGCCATGGATGATTTTGCCGGTGACGAAATTGTTCCCAGCGTTGCCCACGGAGCAGCTGCTTCAGAAGCCTGGGCAAGCGAAGTGAATGACGTAGTCTCAATCTTTGTTTCAAACAAAAATGTAGATAACGCTGCCCGCTCCTTTGCCCGGGTAGCCGCTGATCACGCACCGTAATTGAATCCTTCCGGCCGGGGCTGCGCTCCGGCCGGACCGTCATGAGGGAGGGGTATGGTACGTTCAAAACGGGAGCTCTGGAAGGCCTTCGGCCTGGTGGTTCCGTCGCTGGCAGTCATTTCAGTCTTCGTCTATGCATTTATCGCCTGGTCTGTCAGGACCTCCTTTTCCGCCTGGAAAGGGATGGTTCCTGACTACACCTTTGTCGGGCTGAGAAACTATTTCACCGTGTTCAGCAGGCAGCGCTTCCAGATCGATCTCATGAACACCCTCTCGTTTACCGTAAGCTTTCTGCTGCTGTGTGTCGTCATCGGGATACTCCTTGCATGGCTCATCGACAGGAACATTCGGGGAGAAGGCATTTTCAGGACCATTTACCTATTTCCGATGTCGGTCTCCTTTGTCGTAACCGGCGTCGTATGGCGCTGGATATTCAACCCGACGGTCGGGATCAATGCGCTGCTCCGGCAAATTGGTCTCGGCCACCTTGCCTGGGGATGGTACACCGATCCCACCCGGATCGGAATCTTTCATATCGCTTTGATCCCGGTGATCATCGCCGCTTCCTGGCAGCTCTCGGGATACACCATGGCCATGTTTCTTGCCGGTTTCCGAGGAATTCCCTCGGAGCTCACCGAGCAGGCCAGAATCGACGGCGCCGGCGAGTTCTTTATCCTCCGGAAGATCTATCTGCCGATGCTTCGGCCGATAACCCTTTCGGCACTGATAGTCCTGGGGCACTTCTCCCTGAAGATATTCGACCTGGTGTTCACCATGACCGGCAGCGGGCCTGCCTTCGCAACGGATGTACCGGCGATCTATATGTTTGAAACCACTTTCCGGGGAAACAACTACGGTGAAGGCGCGGTGATCTCCATTGTGATGCTGCTGATGGTTGCCGTCGTGATCGTTCCGTATCTGGCAAGTACCTTCAGGAAGGAGTAGGCTATGAGCACAAAAGTGAAACAGCAGTATGCCTTCTCCAGAGTTATGATCTACGCGGTGCTGATCAGCGCAGCAGCGGTATATCTGGTGCCGATCTATATTCTCCTCAACACCAGTTTGAAAAGTTTCGAGGCGGCAACCCTTCGGCAGCTGTGGGTTCCCGCATTGGAGCCTACCTTTGAGCCCTTCCTCCGCGCCTGGAGTCAGCTGGCCCCGAATTTTATGAACAGCATCTACCTGACTATCCCGGCAACGGTTATATCGTGCATCCTCGGCTCGCTGAACGGGTACGTGTTCTCGAAATGGCGGTTCAGGGGAGCCGACGTGCTCTTTGTGCTGGTGCTTTTCGGTATGTTCATTCCCTATCAGAGCATCCTGATTCCTCTGGTGCAGTTCCTTCGAAGTATCGGCCTCTACGGGAGTCTCGGCGGCCTGATTCTGACCCACATCGTCTACGGAATTCCCATCACCACCCTGATATTCCGAAACTACTACATGGAAGTGCCCGACTCACTGCTGGACGCCTCCTATATTGACGGGCTCGGTATGTTCCAGGCGTATCTGTGGATTGTATTTCCCATTTCCGCCCCGGCCTTCGTGGTGGTGATCATCTGGCAGTTCACCAATATCTGGAACGAATTTCTCTTTGCCGTCACCCTGACCCACCGTCCTTCCCTGCAGCCGATCACCGTAGCCCTCAGAAACCTTGCAGGAAGTCAGATTGTGGAATGGAACGTCCAGATGGCCGGAGCCTTTCTTGCCGCACTTCCAACCCTGGCGGTGTTCATTTCCCTGGGGAAATTCTTTGTCAGGGGACTGATGGCCGGCTCAGTAAAGGGATAACCCTCCCGCAGCATCCATATCCATGTCTCAGACCCCTTGAAATCGTAACACGAACATAGTAAATTATGTTACGTGACGGAGGCATTATGGGATTAACACGGTTTGGCGTATCCATGGAGCATGAGCTGGTTACCATGCTTGATGAGCTGCTGGAGCGGGAGGGCTATGCGAACCGCTCGGAGGCGCTCCGCTCCCTGGTGCGCAAGGAGATTGTCAGGACCCTTC
>PWKH01000121.1 GCA_003559765.1 Spirochaetaceae bacterium | reverse complement strand
GCGGAAATAGAAGACGCGGGCATCACTCTGATGCTCGTATAAAACAGACAGGAGTATAAGGAAATGGCAAAGACAGTACTGATGCCGAAGCAGGGCAATACCGTGGAAAGCTGTATTCTCCTTGAATGGAAGAAGCAGGAAGGCGACTCCATTGAAGCAGGAGAGGTGCTCTGCGAAGCCGAAACTGATAAAGCCACCATCGAGGTGGAATCCACCGCATCGGGCACGGTCCTGAAGCTGCTCTATGAACCGGACGACGAAGTCCCCGTGCAGCAGCCTATTGCCGTGATCGGGGAGGCCGGTGAGGATATCTCGGATCTGGTCTCTCAGCCTGAGGAGGCTGGAGAGCCGCAACCGGAGCAGAAGCAGCAGAAAGAGCCTGCCGAAGAACCGAAGCCCCCTCGACCCGCCGCACCAGCTGCTGCAGCTGAAACGGGAAAACCATCCCCCCGGGCGCGCAGGCGTGCGGCCGATCAGGGAGTTGATCTATCCGGTCTTCCAGGGACCGGCCCCCGGGGACGGGTGATTGAGCGGGATGTCACCGCAGCCGCCGAGAGCCGGCAGCCCATGACCCCTGCAGCAGCTGAGCGAGCCGCAGCGGAGGGCCTCCAGGCGCCGGCTCACGGCACGGGAATCGGCGGGCGGATCCGATTCTCGGACCTGCACGCTCCCGAGACGGCTGACGTCACTGCAGCGGGGGAAAAAGCGTTCCCCGGACCCAGTCAGGAGGTTCCCCTTAAGAGCATCCGAAAGATTACCGCGCAGCGGATGCATGAATCCCTGCAGCAGACCGCGCAGCTGTCCATGACCGCTTCGGCGGACGCCTCAGCCCTGCTGGCGTTCCGCCGCCGGTGCAAGGAGAGCCCCGAATCACTGGGCATGCGGTCGGTGACGATCAACGATCTCATCCTCTTTGCGGTATCCCGGACGCTGACGGAGCACCGGTATATGAACGCCCATTTCCTCGGGGACAAAACCGTTGAGTATGCCCATGCCCATATCGGGATTGCCGTGGATGCTCCCAAGGGACTGATGGTGCCGGTGCTCACCTATGCTGATCAGCGCTCCCTGGTGAATCTCTCCCAAGAGGCGAAGGGGCTTACCCAGTCCTGCATCGACGGCAAGGCCGCCCCGGAGCTCTTCGAAGGGGGAACCTTCACGGTGACCAACCTGGGAGCTTTGGGTATCGAGCATTTCACGCCGGTGCTCAATACTCCACAGACCGCGATTCTGGGAGTGAACACCGTCACGAAACGGCCCGTGGAGGAGGAAGACGGGGAAATACTGCTTAAGCCCTACATCTCCTTCTCCCTCACCTTCGATCATCAGGCCGTGGACGGAGCACCTGCAGCCCGGTTTCTGAGGGACCTCGTCCGGGCAGTGGAGTCCATCGACCTGCTGGTGGCAAAGTAGGAGGACGGCATGAAACACTATGACATCATCATCATCGGATCCGGCCCCGGGGGCTACGTTGCCGCTGAGCGTGCGGCGGCGAAGGGCAAGTCAGTCCTGCTCATTGAGCGCGCTGAGCTCGGCGGGGTGTGCACCAACTGGGGCTGTATTCCCACGAAGTCCCTGCTGAACTCGGCGAAGCTGTATGCCCATGCATCCGACAGCGAACGCTTCGGCGTGCGCAGTGAAAAGGTCTCCTTCAGCCTGAAGGACGCCATGGCGTGGAAGGACGACACCGTGGAAACCCTGCGCAAGGGCATCGGATTTCTCATGAAGAAGTACTCCGTAGAGGTGCGCTTTGCAGAAGCCGAGTGTCTTGACCCCTCCCGTGTTCGGGCGGGGGATGAGACCTTCTCCTGCACAGACCTGATCATCGCCACCGGCTCTTCTGCGGCTCTGCCGCCGATTCCGGGAATCGATCAGGACCATGTGATGACCAACCGGGAGGTGCTCTCCATTGAGCAGCTTCCGGAGAAGCTTGCGGTCATCGGCGGAGGGGTGATCGGCATGGAGTTCGCCTCCTTCTTCTCCCAGGTGGGCGTGGAGGTTCATGTCATCGAAATGCTCGATGAGGTGCTTCCCCTCATGGACCCGGAGATGGCCAAACTCATGCGCCGGGAGATGAAGCAGGTGACGTATCATCTGGGCGCCCGGGTCACGGAAATCGGAACGGATACGGTCACCTTCACCGATAAGAAGGGAAAACAGCAGCAGATCGATGCCGATACGGTCCTCGTCAGCACGGGGAGGGTTCCTAATACCGCAGGGCTCGAGGCCCTCAGCCTCGATATCCGCAAAGGCGGTATCGTCACGGACCAGCGGATGCGCACCAATATCCCCCACGTTTATGCCGTCGGAGATGTGACCGGGAAGTCCCTCCTGGCCCATTCGGCTTCCCGGATGGGAGAGGTGGCGGTGGACGCAATTCTGGGAACACCCTCCCAGATGCGCTATGAGGCCATCCCCTGGGCCCTGTATTCCCAGCCGGAGGCGGCAGGATGCGGCCATACCGAAACGTCAGCCCGGGAAGCGGGACTGGAGGTGCTGACAGCGTCGGTGCAGATGCGCTCCAACGGGCGGTTTCTCGCCGAACACGGCAAGAAGGCCGGAGGCCTGTGCAAGGTGGTGGCGGAAGCCTCCACCCGCAGGATCATCGGGGTGCATTTAGTCGGATCAGTGAGCAGCGAGATCATCTACGGAGCTGCCGCGATGATAGAATCGGAACTGAGGGTGGAGGATGTGAAGGAGATCATCTTCCCTCATCCGAGCGTAAGTGAAATCATAAAGGATGCCCTCTGGGCACTGGATGAAGCGTAAGAAGGAGAATATGTTATGCCTAAATCAATACTGATAGATCCTCAGGAGATCAGAAAGCCGGGAACGGTGAAGCTCGGGTCCATCCCCCTGAATCAGTACAAGGGAGATGCGAAAAAGGAGACTGCCGCCTACGGAAAGGATCGGATGGTGCGCATCTACCACGATATGCTCCTGATCCGTGAATTTGAGACCATGCTTGATCTGATCAAGCGGGAAGGGGCCTACAACGGTTTGGCCTACAACCACAAGGGGCCGGCCCACCTCTCAATCGGTCAGGAATCAGCCGCCGTCGGCCAGAGCGTGCATCTTGATCCCGAAGACTTCATCTTCGGCTCCCACCGGAGCCACGGAGAGATCCTTGCCAAGTCCTTCTCGGCAATTCAGAAGCTTGATGAATCCCGGCTGCAGACCGTCCTGGAAGGATATATGGACGGTGCAGTGCTTGCCGTTATCGAGCAGCACTTCAAGGGTGAGAGCCTCAAGGATACTGCGGAGAACTTTGTGCTCTACGGGGCACTGGCCGAGATTTTCGCCCGGAAAACCGGCTTCAACTGCGGCCTCGGCGGGTCCATGCATACCTTCTTCGCTCCCTTCGGCACCATGCCCAATAACGCCATCGTCGGCGGAAGCGGCGATATCGGCGTCGGCGGGGCGCTGTACAAGAAAATCAACCGCAAACCCGGAATCGTCATTTCCAACATCGGCGATGCGGCCATGGCCTGCGGACCGGTATGGGAAGGGCTGATGCTTGCGGCCATGGACCAGTACCACACCCTCTGGGGCGACATGAAGGGGGCTCCTCCCTATATGCTGAACGTGTTCAACAACTTCTACGGCATGGGCGGGCAGACCTACGGCGAGACCATGGGCTACGGAACCCCGGCGCGCATCGGCTTCGGGGTGAACCCCGACGGACTGCATGCAGAACGGGTGGACGGATTCAACCCCCTGGCGGTGGCCGATGCGGTCAGGCGAAAGAAAGAGCTGCTGATCAAGGGCAAGGGACCGGTGCTGATGGACACCATCACCTACCGGCTTTCAGGCCACTCTCCCTCGGACACCTCATCCTACCGCACCAAGGAGGAGATGGACCTGTTCAAGGATCAGGACAGTCTCCGGGCCTTCGGCTCCTACCTCATTGAGAACGGGACCGCCTCGGAGGATGAGCTGGCCGCTCTGGCTGAGACAGTGAAGGGCAAAATATTCAGGACCATGCAGCTGGCGACGGACGACTCCCTTTCACCCCTTGCAGGGGGCGAGTTCATCGAATCGGTGATGTTCTCCAATCAGCGGATCCCCGCCATGGAGGAGGGCGAGGCCGAGGTGCTTATTCCCAAGGAGGAAAACCCCCGGGTGCAGCAGCTGAAAAAGCGTCAGCGTTACGCCTTCGACGAAACAGGGAAACCCTATTCAGCCGCACGGCTGTACACCTTCCGCGACGGTATATTTGAAGCAGTCCTGGATGCCTTCCATACCGATCCGACCCTGGTCGCCTACGGTGAGGAAAACCGTGACTGGGGCGGCGCCTTCGGGTGCTACCGGGGACTGACGGAATCGCTTCCCTATCACCGGCTGTTTAATTCTCCGATCTCCGAAGGCTCCATCGTCGGAAGCGCCGTCGGCTACGCCATGTGCGGCGGACGGGCCCTGGTGGAGCTGATGTACTGCGACTTTCTCGGCCGGGCGGGGGATGAGGTGTTCAACCAGATGCCGAAATGGCAGTCCATGAGCGCCGGGGTGCTGAAGATGCCCCTGGTGCTTCGGGTTTCGGTGGGGAACAAGTACGGAGCCCAGCACTCCCAGGACTGGTCGGCCATTGTGGGACACATCCCCGGACTGAAGGTGATGTTCCCGGCAACTCCCTATGACGCCAAGGGCATGCTGAACCTGGCCCTGCGGGGAACGGATCCGGTGGTATTCTTTGAAAGCCAGAAGCTCTACGGCATCGGCGAACAGTTTGAAACCGCCGGAGTGCCTGAAGGGTACTATGAAGTCGAAGAAGGAGAACCGGCGGTTCGGAGGCAAGGTAAGGACCTGACGCTGATCACCCTGGGGGCAACCCTCTATGAAGGGATGGAGGCAGCCCGGGTGCTCAAGGAGTCCTACGGAATAGAAACGGAGGTTATCGACCTTCGGTTTATTAATCCCCTGAACTACGAGGTGCTGGTGGAATCGGTGAAGAAGACCGGCCGGGCGGTGATCGCCTCCGACGCCTGTGAACGGGGCTCCTTCCTGCACACCGTCGCCTCCAACCTCGGCCGCTACGCCTTCGACTTTCTTGATGCGCCTCCGGTGGTGGTGGGTTCCCGGAACTGGATTACCCCTGCTGCGGAGATGGAGGAGCTCTTCTTTCCCCAGCCCGACTGGATCGTCGATGCAGTCCATGAGGAACTCGTGCCCCTTGAGGGACACCGGGTCAGGACAAGCCAGAGCGGCGCCGAAAGCATGCGGCGCAACCGGCTCGGGGTCTAGGAGGCGTGAACATTATGACCAGACGACAGCAGACTGCGTATCAGGATGTCATCGAATCGCTGCAGCATCCCCACCGGGAGGTCCGGCTTCAGGCCGCCCGGGCGCTGGGGGAGCTGCAGCAGGGAGGGAAGCTCACCCGGCAGCCCACCGATGAGGTGAACAATCATGTCCATACCACCTATTCCTTCAGCCCCTATGAGCCGGCCATGGCGGTCTTTCGCGCCTGGCAGGATGGGCTGCAGATTGTCGGCAGCGCCGATCACGACAGCATCGCCGCGGCTGATGAGACCGCCGCCGCAGCAGCTTATATTGGAATTGCTTCCACCACGGGGTTTGAGCTGCGCACGAGCTTCAAAGACACCCCCCTGGCTGACAGAAAGATCAACAGCCCCGACTCCGCGGGAGCTGCCTATGTGGTGGTCCACGGCGTGCCCGCTACCCGGCGGGAGGCCTGCAGCGAATTTCTCGCACCGGTGCAGGAGGCGCGTAATGAGCGCAACCGCCGCCAGGTGGAGGCAATGAACGCCTGTATTGCGGACACCGGCCTGGGGGAAATTGACTACACAGCGGATGTCTACGCCGTATCCCATGCCGATGAGGGCGGAAGCATCACCGAACGGCATCTCCTCTCTGCTTTAGCCCGCAGAATTATCAGCCGGTACGGAAGGGGCGCCAATGTGGTATCCCGGCTGGAGCAGAATTTCGGTCTGAAGCTCAAGGGAGTCTCCCGGCAGTATCTGATGGATCCGGGCAACCCCCACTACCTCTATGATCTGCTGGGGGTGCTCAAGGCCTACCTGCTGCCGAAATTCTACATTGAACCGGATGAGTCGGAGATTCTCCCGGCGGACAAAGTCATAGCGTTTGCCGATTCCGTCGGCGCGGTGGCAGCCTACCCCTATCTGGGGGATGTAAACGAGAGCCCCACAGGAGATAAACAGGCGGAGGCCTTTGAGGATGCCTATCTGGAAGAGCTCTTCGAGGTGCTCACCGCCCTCGGGTTCCCTGCGGTGACCTACATGCCTCCGAGAAACACCAAGGAGCAGCTGCTGCGGGTGCAGCAGCTGACGAAGAAACACGGAATGATGGAGATCAGCGGCGTTGACATCAATTCCTCCCGCCAGTCCTTCCGCTGCCGAGAACTGCTGGAGCCTGAATTCCGCCATCTCATCGACTCAGCCTGGGCGCTGGTGGCCCATGAGCAGCTTTCCGGTGTGAGACCGGAGCTGGGACTGTTCAGCCCGGACAGCCCCGCTGCCGATCTTCCGCTGGATGAGCGCATCCGGATTTGGAGCGCTGCGGCAAAGCAGACGGACCCGAGACGGCCGGATGAGGTCTTCGATTATCTGGAAGGAGCAATGAAGTGATGAAACTGACTGCTGGCCCCGTACTGCGGGGCATCACCTACAACGGACACTGCGGAGTGACGGTGAGCTATCATCGGGACTTTCAGCCGGGATCAGCCCAGCAGGTGCTGGAGCTGAATGAGCAGGACCACGCATCAGCGGAGGCGGTCATTGAGGCTGCTTCAAAGTTTATTGAATCCCGGGGCTGCTGTCCCCAGGCGGTGAAACTCGGCGGCGAAGGCTGGCTGGTACTTGCCGACAGCTATGATGAGGCTCGAGCGGGAAAGGAGACCAGTCGAATTCCCGGGATTGATGTGAAGCCCGGGAGGGCCGAGGTGGTCAGGGGAAAAATTGCCCTGGTGACCGGCGGCGCCCAGGGATTCGGCGAGGGAATGGTCCGGGGACTGACAGAAGCCGGGGCCTTCGTATACATCGCCGATCTGCAGATGGAAAAGGCCCGGGCGCTGGCGGATGAGCTCAACCGGGAAGCCGGGTTCACGACGGCACTGCCCCTTCGGGCGGACATCACCGACGAGGAGTCGGTGAAACAGCTGTTTGAGCAGGTGATCCTCCATACCGGAGGACTCGATATCTGCATCAGCAACGCCGGGGTGCTGAAGGCCGGCAGCGTGAAGGAGATGAGCCTGAAGGATTTTGAATTCGTCACTTCGGTGGACTATACCGGATTTTTCCTCTGCACCAAGCATGCCGCCCGGCTGCTGGAGCTGCAGAACCGGCCGACGGGCAGGTATTCCAGCGACGTCATAGTGATCAGTTCGAAATCCGGCCTTGAAGGGTCGAACAGAAACGGCGCCTATGCCGGGGCGAAGTTCGGGGTCATCGGGCTGACACAGAGCTACGCCCTTGAACTGGTGGAGGACAACATCAAGGTGAACGCGCTGTGCCCGGGGAACTTCCTTGACGGTCCGCTGTGGTCGGATCCTCAGGAAGGGCTCTTTGTGCAGTACTTCCGGTCGGGGAAGGTCCCCGGAGCGAAGTCCGTGAAGGATGTGCGCCGGTTCTATGAGGGAAAAGTTCCCATGAACCGCGGATGCACTACCGAGGATGTGATGAAGACGGTGTTCTATGTCATAGAGCAGGAGTATGAGACAGGACAGGCCCTCCCCATTACCGGGGGACAGGTCATGCTGAATTAACGGGGGAACAGGATATGAGAACAAAGGCAGTCCGGTTGTACGGAGTGAATGATCTGCGGATAGAGGAGTTTGAGCTGCCGAAGATGCAGGATGATGAGATTCGCGCTACGGTGATCACCGACAGTGTATGCATGTCGAGCCATAAAGCGGCAGCCCAGGGGGCGGACCATAAACGGGTGCCCGATGACGTGGCCGAGCACCCGACGCTCGTCGGCCATGAGTTCTGCGGAGAGATTCTGGAGGTGGGAAGCAAATGGGCTGACCGGTATCAGCCGGGGCAGCGCTTCACCATCCAGCCGGCGCTGAACTACAAGGGGAGTCTGGATGCTCCGGGGTACTCCTATCAGTACATCGGGGGCAATGCCACCAAGATCATCATCCCCAATGAGGTCATGGAGATGGACTGCCTCCTTCCGTATAACGGGGATTCCTACTTCATGGGATCCCTGGCAGAACCGATGTCCTGCATCGTGGGAACCTTCCATGCCATGTATCACATGAAGCAGGGGAGCTACGTCCATCAGATGGGCATCGTTGAGGGGGGAAACATGGCCGTTCTGGCAGGAGCAGGCCCCATGGGACTGGGCACCATCGATTATGCCCTGCACAATCCCCGCAGACCCGCGGTGCTGGTAGTTACCGACATCGACAAGCAGCGTCTCCAGCGGGCGGCGGGTCTCTTTCCGCCTGAGGAGGCGCAGAAAGCGGGGGTGAAGCTGATCTATCTGGATACCAGCAGTGTGGAGGACCCCGTGGCTCATATGATGGAGCTTACCGGAGGCGAGGGATATCATGATGTGATGGTCATGGCTCCGGTGCGGCCCCTGGTGGAGCAGGGAGGAGAGATCCTCGCCAAGGACGGATGTCTGAACTTCTTTGCCGGGCCGAATGCTCCGGATTTCAAGGCGCTGATGAACTTCTACAACGTCCACTACCTCGGACACCATGTGGTGGGGACCAGCGGGGGAAACACCGATGATCTGAAGGAATCCCTTGAGATGATGGAGCAGAAGCTGCTCAATCCCGCCGGAATGATCACTCATATCGGCGGTATGAATGCCGTGCCTGAGACGGTCATCAGTCTGCCGGAAATTCCGGGAGGGAAGAAGCTGATCTACAACCATATCGACATGCCCCTCACGGCGATCGAAGACTTCGCAGAGAAGGGAACGGAAGATCCCTTTTATGGGCAGCTCGATGAGATTGTGAAGCGGCATAACGGGCTGTGGTGCAGGGAGGCAGAAGTGTTTCTCCTTGACCATGCAGAAGTGCAGGATAAGTAAACAGGGAGGTGTCATATGGGCGGAACCTATGCTGCGGTGGATCTGGGAGCTTCCAGCGGAAGAGTAATCGTCGGAAATCTGGAGGGGTTTGAAGTCACCCGGCGGTTTGTCACCAGAAATGAGAACGTCCAGGGCCGGGTCTACTGGGATATCCTCTATATATTCTCAGAGATCAAACAGGGGCTGAAGGAGGCCTTCAGCCG
>PWKH01000074.1 GCA_003559765.1 Spirochaetaceae bacterium | reverse complement strand
TAGAGCAGGAGACTTCCCCGTTTGCAGATCCGGTGCTCTATGACGCCGCCTCCTACCCTAAGGAGCTCTATGCAGAACCCGGCAGTTTCCAGCCGAACCGGGCGGCCCTGGCAAAATGGGGCGCCTGGATCAATTCCTACGGACGAAAGAACTTTGACCGGCCTCTGGTGATCGCCAGTTCCGCCGATCTTTCAGGTTCAACCAATATTTCCGGTTTCGCCGACGGGTTCGGAGAAACCCCGGGATACGGATGGTATGAGCGTAAAGGCTCCTCCCAGGGTGTGCTGCTTCCCCAGGGCATCACCGAATTCGCCAACGCAGGGATTATGACCGGGATTGCATCGGTCAACTTCTCTCTTATTCCTGAACAGGCATTCAACGGTTTCTGGGCAACCACTTCCACCTACGGCAGCTTCTCCTATCTCCTCTACGGCATGCTCAGGCTCTACAGCCAGATAGATCAGGACTGCGATCTCAAAATTGGTAAAGTGATCTACATCGCCGGCCATTCCGGGCCGGAGACCGCTGACGACAGCCGCACCCATTTCGGGATCTTTTCCCCCGGGGTGACCCAGCTGTTCCCGGATGGTGCGGTGATCAATCTCTATCCCTGGGAGCATAATGAAGTTCCCGTCACCCTGGCGGCCGCACTGAAACTTGAGAAGCCCTCGGTGGTAATCCTCCACCTGACCAGGCCGCCGGTGGAGATCCCCGACCGGGACGCGCTGGGCATGCCCTCCCATCTTGAAGCGGCAAAGGGCGCCTATATTGTCCGGGACTACCGAAGCGACGCACCGAAAATGGGCACCTTCTACGTCCAGGGTACAAGCGCCATGGCAAATGCAGTAAACCTCTTGCCGAAGATGGATGAAAATGAGTACAATATAAAAGTAGTCTATGTCTCATCACCGCAATTATTTGCACTGCAGGATGAGGCATATCGGAATCGGGTGGTTACGGACTTTGACCGGTCTTTTTCCACCCTCATCACGACTTCCGGCAGAAAACTGATGCCGGAATTTACCTTCAATGAGCTGTCAACCAGATATGCAGTATCTGCTGACTGGGATAATCGGTGGAGAACCGGCGGAACGTTGGATGAAGTACTGGAAGAGGCCCATTTGACACCGGAATGGATTGAAGCCGGAATTCAGAAATTTACGAATTATGTAACTCAAAACACCTAATGGAGGATTATCATGGATTACATTGAAAAAGCGAAACAGCTGCTGAAAGACTTCAAGGGAGACCGCTACGTCTACGGAAAGGGTGCGGTCAACCAGGTCGGTGAAGTGGCAAAGGGTCTCGGGAAAAAGGCCATCCTTCTGCATGACTCCTTTCCCGGAAGTGATGCCTATGTATCTGCAATTAAGGAACAGCTGAAGAAATCCGGCGTTGAGCTTGACCGGAGCGTCTCCGGACCCGGACCGAATGCTCCTCTGGAGGATGTCTACCGGATCACTGACGAACTGAAGGCAAGCGGAGCAGATGTGCTCATCAGCTTCGGCGGCGGAAGCACCATCGACGCGTTAAAGGCAGCGGAGGTGATGAGAACCCTCGGAGGGGATCTGGAAGACTACTTCGGCGTCGGAAACGTCACGAAGACCGTAGAAAAGCAGAATGTGGTCCTCACCCCCCATATCGCAATCCAGACTGCCGCCAGTTCAGGCGCCCATCTGACGAAATATTCAAACATCACGAACCTGAAAACCGGCCAGAAGAAACTGATTGTCGATGAGGCAATTGTCCCTTCGGATCCCTTCTTCGATTTCTCCGTAACCTATAAGGCTCCCCAGAGTCTGACGATGGACGGTGCCCTCGACGGGATTGCCCACAGCCTTGAGGTGCTCTACGGTTCAGCGAATTCAGACAAGTATCCCTTAATCAAGGACGTGGCTGAGACCAGCATCTCCCTGGTGGTGGACAATCTGAAGAAGGTGATTGACGATCCAAATGATGAAGCGGCTCGGGACGCACTGTGCCTTGCCACCGACTTAGGCGGGTATGCCATTATGCTTGGCGGAACCAACGGCGCGCATCTGACCAGCTTCTCTCTCGTTGATGTGCTGAGCCACGGACGGGCCTGTGCAATGATGAATCCCTACTACACGGTATTCTTCGCACCGGCGGTTGAAGACGGACTGCGGATGGTCGGCGGAATCTACCAGAGAGCCGGCTTCACCGACGCCGATCTTGACTCCCTCAGCGGCAGAGAACTGGGCATTGCCGTTTCCGAAGCGATGCTGAACTACTCCAGGGAAATCGGATTCCCCGTGAAGCTCAGCGAGGTGGAAGGTTTTACCGACAAGCACATTGAACGAGCCCTCACTGCCGCTAAGAATCCTCAGCTGAGGATGAAGCTGCAGAATATGCCCGTACCCCTTGAGCCTGAACAGATTGATGAATTTATGGGACCGATTCTCTATGGAGCACGGGACGGAGTGCTGACGAAGATCAGGAACTTGTAAAAGGATGTTCCTATGAAAGCAACGCTTACGTATGGGAAGGGTGATCTCAAGATCACCCTTCCGGATGAATTACAGATTGACGTGATTGAGCCGAAGTACGAACCCGGGCTCCCTGACCAGATGGCAGCTGTTGCTGACTCCCTGGAGCTGCCCTGCAGTTCAGCCCCGTTACGGGAACGGGTGCAGGAAGGCTCACGGACTGCTGTTATTTTCAGCGACATCAGCAGGGCTACTCCCTATCATGTGATGCTTCCTCCCCTGCTGGAGGTCCTGAAGGAACGGAAAGCCGAGGTCACCTTCTTCAATGCCACGGGGACCCACCGGACGAATACCCGCGATGAGCTGATCAGCATCCTGGGTGAAGAGATCGTGGACACCTACCCCATTGTGCAGAATGACTGCACCGACGAGTCTACCCACCGATACGTGGGAACGACCAGCCGGGGCAATGAAGTCCGGATACTCAGCGAGTTTCTGGACCACGATGTGAAGGTTCTCACCGGCTTTATCGAACCCCACTTCTTTGCCGGCATCTCCGGGGGCGGAAAGTCGATCATGCCGGGGCTTGCCCAGCTGTCGACCATCCAGTTCAACCACGGAGCGACCCATATTGATGATGCGGAAGCCCGCTGGGGAATCACTGCGGGCAATCCCATTTGGGAGGATGCCCATGAAGCGGCGGACATGGTGGAGAACACCTTCCTGCTGAACGTAGCTATGAACAGTGACAAGCAGATCACCAAGGTGTTTTCAGGTGATCTGAGAGCCGCCCACGGTGAAGGGGTTGCGTATGTGCGGGAGCATGCTATGGCACAGGTTCCGCATCTCTATGATCTAGTAATTACCAGCAACTCCGGGTATCCTCTGGATCTGAACCTGTATCAGGCAGTGAAGGGGATGAGTGCGGCTTCTGAAATCGTAAAAGACCAGGGAGACATCATTGTGGCTGCGGACTGCTGGGACGGGATTCCCTCCCACGGCGCCTTTGGACAGCTGCTGGAAAGCGAAGACACTCCCGAAAAGCTGCTCAAGAGCATCCGCCATGCGAAGGAGCACATCCAGGACATGTGGCAGGCCCAGATACACGCCCGAATCTGTGAAAAGGCACGGGTCCATTTCTACACCAAGAACCTGACCGAGCAGCAGATCAGGGATGCATTCATGGTCCCCTCTGTAACCATCGAGGATTCGATTGAAAAGATTATCACATCCTCCGGGAAGCCGAGGGATCAGTTCACAGTCTGCGTGCTGCCCCAGGGGCCGCTGACCATTCCCTACTACGAGGGATAATATGACTCAAAGTGCGGGCTTAACACAGCCCGCGCTTTTTATTTGTCAAACCAGCAGCTGCAGCACCACCAGACCGATGCTGAAGGTGAACAGAGATACCAGGGTAGTGAGCACAATCGCCGATGCGGTGAAGGTCTCATCATTTCCCGTGGCCGAGGCCATGGCGAAGGAGCTCACCGCTGTCGGGGATGCACTGAAGATGAACACCACCGTCAGTGCGGCAGGGCCGAGACCTGCGGCAAGACCAATTGTCACGGTGATGAGGGGCAGCAGGACGGTTTTCATGATCACCGCAGCAGCAAGCATGCCGGGATAGCGGGTTCTTACATGTAGCTCCAGCGATCCCCCGATTCCCAGCAGCGCCAGGGGCAGGGAGATACGCGCCAGCAGCTCAATCCCCCCCATGACAATCCTCGGCAGGGAAATATCAAGCACAGATACGATTACCCCCAGGAATATGCTCACCAGCAGCGGATTGGTGATGATCTTCACTGCCTGACGGGCGAAGTTACCTCCCCTCCCCTGCATCAGCACAATCAGCGCCAGCATATTGTACAGCGGAATCAGCACCGCCGCCAGTGGAGCAGCTATGGCGCTCCCGTGGCCGCCCAGGGCGCTGTGGACCACTGCCATGCCGATAAGGGCCATATTCGACTTCCCCGCCGCCTGCACGAATGCTCCCCGGAGGGGACTGCGGAAGGATATCGCCAGCGAAAGCACAAAGATAATCAGCATGCTGATGACAATAACCGCAAGGGTGGTCCCCGAGACAACCTCCCGGAGATCCGCCCGCACCATACTGAGGAACATATGAGCAGGGAGAGCCGCATAAAACACCAGCACATTGGATGTGCCCACGAACCCTTCATCGATCAGCTTGTTCCTGCGGAAGATATACCCCAACAGGATGATCAGGAAGATCGGTCCGACGACATTCAGGGCATAACGTATATGTTCAGTCACTTCTCATTTTCTCCAAAAAAGGCAATTAATTTATTGTATACAAACATCTCTTCATATACAATAGAATTATAGAACAATTTTCTTGCAGGAGGAGCCGATATGACAGAAGTTGCAGGCTTAATCGGAGCAGGCATGATGGGATCGGGAATTGCCAGAAATCTGAAGCTGGCCGGTTACCCGGTACAGGTGTACAAGCGCAGACTGCGGGAGGACGACGAAGCCGTCAGGGAGTGCAGAAGCCTCGATATCCCGGTTACTACGGATATGCAGGAGCTGTTTTCTACCTGTGAACTGCTGCTGACCTGTCTCCCCGATTCCCCGACGGTGGAGTCGGTGATCACCGGAGAGGAAGGACTGCTCTCCTGCCGGGAGCGCAAAGTGAAGCGGGTGATTGACTTCACCACTGCCCACCCGGAGTCGACCAAGGCGATTGCCGAAAAACTCGCCCGGCATGATATTTCCTTACTGGATGCGCCTATGACCGGAGGGCCCCAGCAGGCCCATGAAGGGGAACTGGGTCTTGCCGTGGGAGGAAGCAGAGAACTGTTTGACCGCTATACGCCCCTGTTCGGCATCATCTCCCGCCACTTCAGCTATGCAGGGCCCCAAGGGTCTGGGAACGTGCTGAAGCTGATCAACAACTTCCTGGGGATCATGAACAACTGCGCCGGTGCGGCGGCCTATTCCCTGATTGAGGGTACCGAGATTGATCCTGATGCCTTCTACCGCTTCATCTCCAACAGCGGCGGAAACAGCAGCGGATTCCAGGCGGTCATGACGAGAATTATGAAGCAGGAGTTCCCCATGGGATTTGCCCTGGGACTGGCCCATAAGGACCTCACTTATATGAAGGACCTCTTTGAACGTGCCGGAGGGTTTCCCATTTTCTCAGGCACCTATGAGGTGATGAACCGCGCCGTGGAAGAGGGATTCGGCGACCGGGATCTTCGGGAGGTGTACTTCAGCATTAAGAAGCATCTGGGCACCATGGGATAACGTAAACCGAGCCGGGAACAGAGATTCCCGGCTCGAAAGAAAGGATGAGCTGTTTCCGGAAGTCCTTTGATCTGATTCATCCGAAGGATACAAAAGGGGTCCTACGTTCCGAAATACTGCGGGGAATGGACCTCCGGGCAAATTACCTGCTGCTACCGCTTCACCAGGGCTTCAGCCCGCCTGACGATCGCCTCAACTGATATCCCGTACTGAGCCACCAGCAGATCAAGGCGGCACGACCCGGTACAGGGGCCCATATCGATCAGCGCGGGAATTACTCATGTCGGTGTGAGAACGGTGAACTGCTGCATCAAGGGCGTGAGGTTATTATAACTGCCCGATTTCTCCGAAAGCAAAGGGCAGCTTATTGTTCTGTTTAAGCGTTTCTATGGTGCGCTGTTCCCCATGAATCACATGATCCCGCATAACTTTTTCCGCATGATCCGGATCCCCGGCTTTCAGGCTTTCCAACACTTCCAGATGCTCCTTCACCGTGCTCATGGCAAACTCTTCTGAATAGACATTGGAAAAACCCCAGAGCCTGATCAGCCAGCACTGCTCCTGCACCACCTGCAGCATATTCATCAGCCGCTGATTATCGGCTCCTTCAAGCAGTTTCTGGTGAAATTCCATATCGATCCGCACAAGATCAAGGGAATCCTTCAGGGATGATCCCTGAAAACTGCGGTAGTACTCAATCATTTCGTCTATGACCGTTTTATCCATGTGCTGGGCTGCCTCATGGGCGCACAGCTGCTCGAGATACCGCCTGATGAGAAAGAGATCAAGAATATCCTTTTCGCTGGGATTGAATACGGAATAGCTTTTGCCGTCATAGACCACCAGCCCCTGGGAAACCAGCTCCTTCAGTCCTTCCCGCACCGGCGTCATGCTGACTTGAATATCCTGCGCCAGGTTTTCCACAATGAGCCTGCTTCCGGGGGCGTACCTCCTGCGGAAGATCCGCTCCTTGATCAGCTCTGCTGCTTCCTCGCTGAGATACCGCCGTCTCGGAATAAAGTCCATCGTCCTGTTCCCTAGCATATGCATACTCCACAAAAATATTTTAACAGAAAGCAGTATAGATCAACACACCCTTGTTCTGCAATGCTTTCCCCTATTGTCATCCTGTATGCCGGATTGACAACCCGGCATACAGGAACATCCTGCTTCTACTGCAGATGAAACAGATCTTCCGCTGCCTCAAGAATGAATCCTTCAGTCCGCCGCTCCATCTCCTCATAGAAATCTCCGGAGAGATCATAAAACCGATCCCGATAGATATAGTTCCCCTGCTCATCCCGTTTTCCCAGGGTTGCAAAGCAGAACTCCTTGAAAAAGAAGTGATCCGCCCCGGAGTGCGTATCCCCTGAGCGCTCCAGCAGGGAGAGAGCATACCGGGCGGTTGCATACCCTTCAGCAGCGCAGCTTTTCACGTACTCCAGGGTATCCTTCCACCAGAAAGCAAACAGTTCCGGTTCAACCTCCGAGAGCACCTTCCCGTAGAGGGTCTGCAGGGAGGGGGATATCTTAAAATGGATATTCCCCCGGGTTGCCCTGCGGAATATCTGCCGGGTATCTCTGCTGAGGTCATCCCCGGAATGGCAGTCAAGCATCACATGTTTTTCCGAGGAAATCCGGTGCAGCACCTCAAGACGCTTCTCAAACATGCCTTTTCCGTCATCGCCACGGTAATCGGTGCATTTTTCCACCCCGAAATTGGGAGCGACATGGGTGACCGGCAGCATCCTCCGGTCAATCTCGTCCAGGAGGAAGAGCAGTTCCTGGGGAGTAGTAATCGTATCGAAGGTCCTGACAAAGGAGGGGTTCTCATCCACGCTGAGTTCCAGATCATAGGGCTCTCCGTCCTTCAGCGAGTCAATATAGAGGCACAGATCCTCTATCGCCTGCAGCGCATGCCAGTATTTCCCGACCATCCGGCCGATCATTGCTTCATCCATGCTCACATACTGCTTTCCCAGAGATTTTTTCTGCCGGTGGTACCACAGCACCTCCGACCGCTCCCGTTCATTGGGAATGCAGCGCTCCAGGTATTCAGCAGATGCTCCTGAACCGAAGGTGTTCAGAGCGTGATACTCAAGGATGTCTGAAACATCCAGGGTGTAGAAGCTGTAGTACCGGGATGCCTGAATAAACTGCTTGGTCCGATCAATCCCCTCGCTTCCCCGCTTTACCTGCAGATGGTCCGCATCGGCGCCGTAGCGCAGGGTTCGGGGATGCTGCAGGTCATGGAGCACTCCTTCAGTCCACAAGCCCTCAAAGGTGCTCCCGGTGTGTCCCTCCTTCACCGGTCCTACGCTGAACAGGTGGTTGGTCCGGGAAGGAATCCCCTCAGTAAGGGTATCCAGCAGGTGCAGTTCCCGCACGGAATTCTGAATCGGATTTCCGGAGAAATCTCCTTTATACATCGCGTTCCAGATCCCCGGCCACAAAGTTGTGGTATGGCGCACCCCGATACCCAGTCTGGGAATCGGTCCCAGGGCCTTCGGCCCTTTGCGCTTGTGAATTCTCCGGACGAACTGATGAATATTCCCCGCATCAGCCGGAAATAACACCGCCTGTTTCCCCTCAGGCTGCTCACAGCTGCATATCGGGCCTGCAAGCTGCTCATTTCGCTGGGCATACAGCTGGATGAACGCTTTCTGGCCGTCGGGAAATGCAAGCAGGGAATATACGGCTCCGTCATGCACGGCTGTGCTTGATGCGAAGGAGACCATTCCCCCGCAGGAAGGGGCGGCTTCAGGATCACCGGATGAGGCGCTGTCTCTAATCTGAGCGCAGAATTCCGGGGTGATCTGTTTTGCCCATCGTTTTATCGCCTCAACATCCCAGGTGCCGGTGTCAATTACGCCGGGGTTTTTCACCGGATCTATAGTGAGTTTTCCAAAGGTATATTCAGACATAGTTACTGCTCCTCTTTTTGCAGGGTTTCCACCAGCTGCAGGGTCTGCTCATAGGCATCAAGAAACTGGGACAACGTGTCGGCAATCGGCTTCCATTCGGTTACCGAAGTCTCATCCTCAAGCCGGATTTCTCGCTCCGGTTTATACGCTTCGTCGGCTCCGTCATACCACCAGGCCTGCCGGAACAGTTCGCTGTCCTTCAGCAGACTGCAGTACTTCGGTGCGGTGGGGCGTTTCACTGCCTCCTGATCAAATTCCCGCTGTTTCATGTTCAGCGCATGGCGGACATTCGGGAATATGGTAATGCTCGGGGACCCCCAGATTTCAGTGACGTCAGGAATCTCCGACTCATAGATCCGCAGAGACGCATTCATGATCCGCACACGCCGCTGATCAAGCGCCAGACCGCCTGTTTTCTTCGGATCGTAAAGCCTTCGGTACAGCTGCCGGGTGACCTCAACGCCGGCCCACTGAGACGCCTCAAGACTGGCTTCCCGGTTTTGGGGACTGTGCTCCAGCAGCTCATCCCGTACGGGAAAGGCAAGCCGGCCGTTCATAATGACCACGGAGTTTACCAGAGCCGTGCTGTCCTTGAGCACCCGGGCAAAGGCAT
>PWKH01000148.1 GCA_003559765.1 Spirochaetaceae bacterium | reverse complement strand
GTCCTGTGCCGCTGCGGTAATCATGGGGCGTACATCTCCATAGGTGCAGCGCTCTTCGGCAGGGGAGAGCATGAAAAAACACAGTTTCTCAGGATCGGTTTCAGCTGCCCGGAAAAAGAGTTCAGGAAGGGCAGGACATTCACCGGAGAACCAGCTTCCGCGCTCTTCCAGCAGTTTCCAGGTATCAAACATACCGTGCCTTGGGGGTTATATCAGGTTTTTGAGGGATTCAATCATCTCCAGGGTGCCGACAAAGGCGGTCTGTTCGGTCTTGCCGCGTCGGCTCAGATCCGGGTAGTCCAGACGGGTGCCGTCCTGATAAAAAATATCCAGTCCGAGCGACTGTATCATAGCATGACCTGCAGCGACATCCCAGATATAGCAGGGTGAAAAAATGCAGACATCAATGTGAGAGTGCACCGCAGGGGAGACAATATGGATGATGTTGCTGCCGAAGGTCCGTACTTTTCCGTCAAACCTGCGGAAGTCAATGTTCTTATGGGTATTGGAGCAGGCAACGATCTGCATAACCGGGGGAATGAAGGACTTCGGTTCAACCGGTTCGCTCTGGTTGTACACCCCTTCACCGGGAAAGCGGGAGAGAAAGAGCCCCCGGGGACTGCCGATGCCCCAGCGGGGAGCATATATGATTCCGCCGACCGGGTGGAGCTGTTCATCAAGAATTCCCACGGCAATGCACCAGGACGGCATACCCTGGCTGTACACGTCGGTACCGTCGATCGGGTCGATGACGAAATAGCCGGGACAGTCATCCCGGTGGGCCGATTCGGTTTCCTCGGAGATTATTCCGCACTGCGGATACAGCCGATTCACGGTATCCCGCAGATACGAGTTGATATACAGATCGATTTCCGTGAGCACCGTTCCGTCGGGCTTGTAGGAGCGGACGGTGTCCTCCTGTTTTTCCAGGGCGTAGGCGCCGCAGTAATCAATCGCTTCAAGCAGCAGCTGTCTTTCCTGTTTCTGCTGAAACAGCTGTTCAATGATCCGGTTCATGGACCATATCCTATCGGATAATCCAACCTTGGGGAAGAGAAAAACTCCAGCAGATTGCATGGGGATGCATATTTGTGGTACCTTGTTTTCATGATTGACCCCTTTCTTCAAGCGTTTCAGACATACATGCGCGCTAATACCGCTTATGCCCGACTGGTAAGCCGGCTGACTCAGCAGCCGGGAACTCACGCCGCTGAAGGCCTTGAGGGGTTCCCTCTGGCATGGGCGCTGCATGATCTCCAAAAACAGCTGCAGCGTACCCTGGTAGTGGCAGCATCCGGTTCTGATGAGCTGAAAGCCCTTGCCAGGGATCTTGAGCTGCTCGGGGAACAGCCGGTAATGGTGCTCTCCAACGGACAGTCCGCCCAGGCATTCTATGAAGGGGATTACTTCACCCAGCCGGAACAGATTGCCGGCATCTACGGGATCCGGAACCGAAAAAGCGGAATTGTCCTGACTACCCTGCGGGCCCTCGGAATGCCGGTGATGGGACTTGACCGGCTTACGGCGCAGGAACTGACCCTTACCAGGGAAAGCGGCATTGACCTCAACCATACTGCTGATATTCTGTCGGACTTCGGCTATGAGCGGGTGCCGAAGACGACGGTCCACGGGGAATGGAGCCTCCGGGGGGAAATCCTTGATATCTTTATACCCGAATCGGAACAGCCCGTCAGGCTGGTGTGCGGATGGGACATCATTGAATCCATCAGACCCTTTGATCCGCTGACCCAGATGCCTGCAGCTGAGGCGTTTGAGGCAGTAACGGTCTATCCGTGGGCAATTGAACAGGGGGATCGGTCCTTCGGGCATCTGTCAGATCTGTTTTCCGATGAGGAGCAGCTGGTGCTCATGGGAACCACCGCTCTGGATCACGGCTGGCAGAGTATAGAAAAGGAGGCCGCCGATGCCTACCGCCAAGCCTATGCCCGCAGGCTGGATCCGCTTCGGCCGGAGGAAATCCTTCAATCCCTCGAAAACTTCACTGGACAGTTCTCCCGGGTGCTCGCCCTGCGGGATATTAAGTCGACAGGACCGAAGCGGGAGGAACACGAGGTATTCTCCCTCCAGCAGGCGCGTTCCTTCTTCGGAAACATGCATTATTTCCAGGAAGAGATGCGCAATATGCTTGATGCAGGGTATGGGGTCTATATTTTCTGCGGCTCCTCTCAGCAGCTGCAGCGGATATCCTATCTGCTGCGGGATCTGCCGGTTACCTTCGTAGAGGAGGATATCTCTGCCGGGTTCACCGCAGCCGACGGAAAGCTCGCCGCGGTAACGGAAAATGAGATATTCGGGAGGAAAAAACGGTATAAACGTTCCCTGAAACATGTATCCTCCAGCCCTCTGGACTCCTTTGTGGAGCTCAATCCCGGCGACTTTATCGTGCATATTGAGTACGGGGTCGGCCGGTTCCTGCAGATAGAACGAATTCAGGCTGCAGGAAAGGAGCGGGACTACATCAAGATCGAGTACGCCAAGGGCGAGACCATATTCATCCCGATTGAGCAGGTGAACCTGCTGCAGAAGTATATCGGCCAGGACGGAAAGGCGCCCTCCCTGGATGTGATCGGCGGAACATCCTGGGAAAACAAGAAAAAACGGGTCAAAAAGTCTGTTGAGGATCTGGCGGAAAAGCTCATCGCCCTGTACGCCCAGCGGGAGAAACGGCGGGGATTTCCCTTTCCGAAGGATACGGACCTGCAGATAGCCTTCGAGGCGTCCTTTCCCTTCGAGGAGACCGAGGATCAGCTCGCCTGCATCGCTGATGTGAAGGCCGACATGGAAAAAAGCGAGCCTATGGACCGGCTCATCTGCGGAGATGTGGGATTCGGGAAAACCGAAGTCGCCCTGAGGGCTGCCTTCAAGGCGGTTTCTGCCAGCAAGCAGGTTGCGTTTCTGGCGCCTACTACGATTCTTGCCGAACAGCACTACCAGACCATGGCGGAGCGGAACAAGGGGTTTCCCATCTCCGTAGCGATGCTCTCCCGGCTGGTGGACCAGAAGGATCAGCGGGAGATCATCAGGCGGCTGAATGAAGGAGAGATCGATATTCTGGTGGGCACCCACCGGATTCTCCAGAAGGATATCGCATTTAAGAACCTGGGTCTGCTGATCACTGACGAGGAGCAGCGCTTCGGGGTGAAGGACAAGGAGCGGATCAAGGAGCTGAAGGTGTATGTCGATTCCCTCTCCCTGTCGGCGACGCCGATCCCCAGAACCCTCTATATGTCCCTGCTGAAAATCAGGAACATGTCCCTGCTGACCACTCCTCCGCTGCAGCGTCTTCCGATTCAGACGGTGATCCATGAATTCGACGAAGAGCTGCTGCGGGATGCGGTGCTCCATGAAGTAGAACGGGGAGGGCAGGTGTTCTTTCTGCACAACCGGGTCAGGACCCTTCAGAAGATCGTTATGACCCTGCAGAAACTGCTTCCCGAGGTGAGCATCGACTACGCCCACGGTAAGATGGCGGGGCACCGGATCGAGGATGCCATGCGCAGGTTCGTCCACGGAGAGTTTCAGGTGCTGGTTTCCACCACGATTATCGAAAACGGAATTGACATTCCCAATGTGAATACGATTATTATAGACCGGGCAGACAATTACGGGATCAGTCAGCTCTATCAGCTCCGGGGCAGGGTCGGGCGGTCGGATCAGCAGGCCTACGCCTACCTCTTCTATCCGCGGGACCGGGCATTGAGCGAACCGGCAATGAAGCGTCTCAAGATCATCAGCGAGCATACCGAGCTCGGTTCCGGATTCAGGATAGCCATGCGGGATATGGAAGTCAGAGGGACGGGAAACCTTCTCGGCCGGGAGCAGCACGGCCAGATGGCCTCCGTCGGCCTTGATATGTATCTCAATATGCTCGACCGCGCGGTAGCAGAGCTGCAGGACCAGCAGCCGTCACAGCCCCAGGAGATGATCCTGGATCTTGATTATTCTGGATTCATCCCTGATACCTATATCGATGATCCCTCATCTAAATTTGAGCTCTACCGAAACATCGCATCGATCAGCACGGATGAAAAGCTCCAGCGGATAACCGGACAGCTTGAACAGACCTACGGACCAGTTCCGGACGAGGTTGCCAACCTGCTCTATATTGCGGAGCTGCGGATTATCGGCAGGAAACTCTCCATCGCATCCCTGCGGGAACGGCAGGGAAGGGTGCGCATCGAGTTTTCCAAGGTTGCCGATATTTCCGTGGAGAAGGTGCTCTCCCTGATTACCGAAAGCGGAGGAAAGGTGCGGCTTGATCCCGAACATCCCCAGGTGCTGCTGATGAACACCACCGCCATATCTCTGAAAGATAAATCCCTGTTCATACTTGAACAACTGCAGCGTTTGCTGTAAAGATACACACCGTATGAGGAAAGTCAGAAGCTACGTCAGCAGGAAGAAACGGCTCACAAATCTGCAGCAGCGGGCCCTGGAGGCCTACCGGGAGCACTACTGCTTCACCTTCAATCCCCAAGGAAACCGGGAGCTGGAATCCTATCTGCGTTCCGCTCCTGCAGTCTTGGAAATCGGATTCGGCATGGGGGAGGTCACCGCAGAGATAGCCGAGGCTCACAGGGATATCAACTATCTGGGGATTGAGGTTTTTGAGCCGGGAATCGGAAAGCTGCTGCATGAAATTGCCCATCGTGATCTGCAGAACCTGAAGATCCTTGCCCATGATGCAGTTGAGGTAATCGACTGCATGATTCCTGAGCACTCCCTTGAGGGAGTGCATATCTTCTTTCCCGACCCCTGGCCGAAAAAACGGCATCACAAACGGCGGCTGATCCAGGAACCCTTCGTTGAAAAACTGATTCCTCTGCTGAAACCGGGGGGATATCTCTATTCAGTCACCGACTGGGAGGATTACGCCCATCAGATCCTGGGGGTCTTTTCCTCCTTCGATGAACTGGTAAATCCCTTTGAATCCTTCGCTGAGCCGCTGCCGTGGAGACCAACCAGCAAGTTTGAGCAGAAGGGAGTACATAAGAACCATGCAATCTGGGAGATCTTTGTAAGGAAAGGGCAATAGACGAAGCAGGGCCGCCGGAAGGGCAGCCCTGCTGTCAGTTATTCTGCCTCCTGCTGGGCAGCTTTAATAACGTCATCGGCAATTTTGCCGGATATCGCTTCGTAGTGGTCAAACTCCATTTCAAAAGAGCCGGTTCCGGAAGTCAGAGATTTCAGATCAATTGCGTACTTGAGCATTTCCGCCTGGGGAACTTCAGCATCCACCATCAAGATGCCGCCTCCGAGATCAACCTGGCCGGCTACACGGCCCCGTTTCCCGCTGAGGTCTGAGAGCACGTCCCCGAGGTATTCTCCGTCGATGTAGACCTTGAGCTTCATGATCGGCTCAAGCAGTACCACACCCGCTTTCTCCAGCGTCGTCTTCAGTGCGCCCTTGGCGGCCATTTTGAAGGACATTTCAGAACTGTCAACCGGATGCTCCTTCCCGTCGATAACCCGTACGGCGATGTCAACCAGGGGATATCCGGCAAGATACCCTTCCTCCATTGCCTCAAGGAGACCCTTTTCTATACCGGGCATGTAGCCCTTGGAAATGGATCCGCCTTTAATGGCATTTTCAAAGGAGAAGTATTTCCCTCGGTCCAGAGGAGCGATATCAATCACCACCCGGCCGAACTGACCGTGTCCTCCGGACTGCTTCTTATGGGTGTATTCAGCCTGGGCGGGCTTCTGAATGGTTTCCCGGTAGGCTACCTTGGGAATCTTGGTATTGATGGATATCTTCTGCTTTTCCTGGATCCGCTCAAGGATGGAGTTAATATGCAGCTCTCCCATCCCGGAAATCACATTTTCCTTTGTTTCGGAATTGAAGTTCACCTGGAAGGTGAGGTCCTGTTCTACGATCCGGTGAATGGCGTCATTCATCCGGTCTTCTGATTTTTTGTCCTCAGCGGAAATCGTCAGGGAATAGATCGGCTGGGGCAGCCTCAGGGGAGCATAGCTCCAGGAGATGTCAGGGGCGGCAAGGGTGTCATTAGTTGCAGTCGCCGCAGTTTTGGTAATCAGACCGACATCTCCGGCGATGAGGCTTTTAACCTCGATCAGCTTCTTACCCACCGCTTTGTAAAGCTTTGCTACCTTTTCTTTCTTGTCTGCCCGCTTGTTAATCAGGTCAGCATCAGGGGTGACGGTGCCGGTGATCACCTTGAAATAGGAGATCTTTCCTGAGAACTGGTCAATCGACGTCTTGTAGACGAACACAGAAGGAGAAAGCTCAGCGTCAAAGGAGACTTCAGTTTCACTGCCGGAGGCATCCAGAGCCTGTTCATGCTGTGATGTCGGAGCCGGAGCATTGGCGGCAATAAAGTTGAGCAGCGAGCAGATGCCGCTGTTGTTTTCTGCACTGCCTCCGAGAACCGGCACAACCTTATTCTCCTGAAGGCCCTTCTGCAGCCCCATCCTGATGTCATCAGATTCCAGGGAGCCCTCTTCAAAGTACTTCTCCATCAGCGCATCATCACCCTCAGCGGCCGCTTCAACCAGCATCAGATGATATTCCTCAACCATGTCTGCATAGTCGTCGGGAATATCCTGGGGGGATTCTTGAGCTCCTCCTTCCGGAGCAGGATACGCCTTTTTCTCAATCAGGTTGATCACGCCTGTATACTCCGGTCCTTCTCCCATAGGGATCACCACGGGAACAAAGGTGGCATGGAATTTTTCATTGAGATCATCAAACACCTGCTGGAAGGAGGCGCGCTCTTTATCAAACTTGTTGATAAATATCATGCGGGGAGTGCCCCGTTCTTCCAGCTTTCTCCAGAGTTTGATCGTCTCAATCTGAACACCGTCTCTCCCGTCAACAATAAGCAGTGAACTTTCAGCTGCCCTGAAGGCGCTGACGACCTCTCCGATAAAGTCTGCAGTACCAGGAGTGTCAAAGACATTGATGGTCTTTTCTTTATATGAAAAGGTGCCGTGGCTGGTGTACATTGATATCTGGCGGGAAACCTCTTCGTCGAAATAGTCGCTTACGGTTTTCCCTGTATCCACCGTTTCAGCTTTGGAAATCACACCACCGCATAACAACATATGTTCGAAAAGGGTGGTCTTCCCAGTGCCGTTATGACCAATAATTGCTACATTTCTGATGTCAGCGCTGGTGAAACTCATAAGTCCTCCATTGTATTCGTTTTAATGGGTAATCAGCATATACTGTAAAAGCAGATTACCTATCTGTCAACAAAATTCAGGCTGTTTTACCCATTACCGCTCTTCCTTCTTGGCAAAGCGAGAAAACTCCATGGCAAAATTTCCTCTTCCCTGGGTGATGCTGCGCAGCGCCGTGGAATAACCGAACATGCTCTCCAGCGGAGCTTTTGCATGAATATGCTCGATCAAGGTTTTGCTCTCCAAGCTCTCCACAATGCCGCCGCGGCTTACAAGCTGACTGATGACATCTCCCACGTAATCCTTCGGGGTCATCACGTCGACGGTCATCACCGGCTCCAGCAGTACCGGATCAGCCTGTGAGCAGGCCCGTTCAAATCCATGGGATGCTGCGGCTTCGTAGGCGAAGGAGCTTGCGCTCATCATGTCATATTCAGCATCAGCCAGCGTCACTATCACTCCGAAGACCGGGTAGCCGAATCGTATGCCTCCGGTAAAGGAGTTTTCGATTCCCCTTGCTGCCGCATCGGCGAATTCACGGGGCAGCTTGTCCTCGGGCACCATTGAACGGTAGAGGTTGCCGCTTCCGTCCCTGTTCGGCTCCACCCGGAGGGTAACTGCTGCGGTGTGCTCCTTCCCTCCGAACATGCGAGAAAACCGCTCGGTGATTTCCACGGTTTTCGCAATGGATTCCCGGTAGGTGACCTGCTGCTTTCCAACCTTTGCGGCAACATTCATTTCCTTGGTAATTCTTGTCACCAGCACGTCAAGATGCAGTTCCCCCATCCCGGAGATGATCAGCTGACCGGTTTCATCATCCTCCTGATAGGTAAAGGTGGGATCCTCCCGTTTCAGCATTTCCAGGGATTTTCTCAATTTATCCTGATCCGAGGCGGTCTTTGGTTCGATGGCAACCGAAATTACCGGTTCGGGAAAATGCATCTGCTCCAGAAGAATCTGCACACCCTCTGAGCTGATGGTGTCGCCGGTCTGGGCAAACTTGAATCCCACAGTAACTCCAATATCTCCGGCGGACAGCGAGCTGACCGGCTCATTCTTGTTTGAATGCATTTTAAACAGCCGATTGATCCGCTCCCGTTTCCGCTTATTTACATTAAATACTGCCTCTCCTTTCTTCACGACTCCGGAGTACATACGGAAGAAACACAGCGGACCGGCCTCCCGGTCATGATGAATCTTGAACACCAGGCCGAGGGGAGTGCCTCTGTCGTCGCAGGGGATTTCAATATCCTCGTCTTTTTTCACATGATGCCCCATCAGCGGCGGCACCTCGTCCGGTGCCGGAAGGTAATCAATAATACCGTCAAGAAGGGGCTGCACTCCGATATTTTTCAGGGATGCTCCGACAAAGACCGGATACATGCTTCTGTTCCGTACGGCTTTTCTGATGGAGCTTTGAAGAAGCTCCTCGGGTATATCCTTTCCTTCAAGGTAGAGCTCGGTGATTTCATCGGAGACTTTCGAAAGTTCATCAATTAAATGGTCCCGCCATTGCCGGCTGACCTCCCGAAGGGCCTCGGGAATCTCGGTATACTCCATGACGCTTCCGAAGGAATCCGGAATGAAGTCAATTCTACGCATATGAATCAAGTCAATAACGGCCTCAAACGCTGATTCAGCACCGATGGGCAGGTAGAGCGGAACAGCCGGAGCATGGAGTTTCTGTTTTACTTCCTTCACCACGGCGAAAAAATCCGCTCCGAGGCGGTCCATTTTGTTGATGAATATCATCCGGGGAATTTTGTAGCTGTCGGCCTGGCGCCATACGGTTTCAGACTGGGGCTCAACCCCGCCGACGGCACAGAACACTGCGACAGCGCTGTCGAGCACCCGGAGGGAGCGCTCCACCTCGGCGGTAAAGTCCACGTGGCCCGGGGTGTCGATGATGTTGATCTGATGGTCCCTCCAGAGGCAGGTGGTTGCAGCTGAGGTAATGGTGATTCCCCGGTTCTGCTCCTGCTCCATCCAGTCCATAACCGCTTCTCCGTCATCGACTTCACCGATACGGTGGCTTTTGCCGGAATAATATAGAATCCGTTCTGTGGTTGTAGTTTTTCCGGCATCTATGTGGGCCATGATGCCGATATTTCTCATGTGTTTTTTAGACATCCCTTTCCTCGTCAGTAATATTTCAGAATGTGAAAAGTCAGCTGGAATAGTACCATAAAGCGT
>PWKH01000141.1 GCA_003559765.1 Spirochaetaceae bacterium | reverse complement strand
TCGGGGATCGATAAAACAATTCATGCAGGCTGATCTCGATGAGTCGGGTATCATTATGATCGATGGACATCGGATCATTACCCATTCCGAGAGTCTTGAATTCGCCCGGCTCGGATATGACAGCAAAATGCGCTATCTTCCCCAGATCAATCTTATCTATCTATTTCGGGTCTCTGGGGAAGGAAGACTGCCGGTATACTACAAGCAGTTCTCCGGTGATGTTCCCGATGTGAGCACCTTTGACGATATCCTTCACGATGTCAGGCTGCAAAAAAATGAAGTAACTCTTATTGCAGACAAAGGCTTTGGCAGCGAAACAAATTTCGAGCTGATCGTTGATTCAGGTCTCTCCTATATTATTCCTCTCAAGCGCAATACTGCCGAGGCAGACAAGCGGCCGGAACATCTGGGGGACTATGACCAGATCTTTAACTACCGAGGACATCCCATCTATGGGAAAACGTATATCCGGGATGACTGCCAGGTGTACTTGTACTATGATACCGCACTTGCGAGTAATGAAACGGCGGACTTGGTTGATAGGCTCAACAAAAAGAATGCAACAGCTGAACATGCACGTAAGAAGGAGGAAACTCGCCGCAGCAAAGGCAAAGGAAGATTGAGCGATGTACAACTCGAGAAGCTCTCCCCTCTTAATCTTACCGAAGCAGTTCAGGAACATAAGGGAATTGGTACGTTTGTCCTGCAGACTAACCGCTCTGATCTGAATTGTCATAAGGTTCATCATCTCTATAAAACCAGGCAGGAGATTGAGCAGACTTTCAAATCGTACGATACTGTTCTTGAGGGCAGTGCAAGTTATATGCAGGATCTCCATGCTCTTGAAGCTTGGTTGTTCATCAATCACCTCGCACTCCAGATGCTGTATGGGGTCATTGACAGGATAGCTGCTGCCGGATTGACTAGCACGTATTCGTTCAATGATATGATCTCTTACTTGAAAGGAATCAGGGTGAATAGGATCAACAATCTGTGGTATGTATCCAAGGTCACAAAAAAAACTCAGAGTCTTTGTGATAAGCTTGATCTCAATCTTAAACTTACAGGTGCCCTGTAGGGCACCCTAAAGTATAAAAGTTACTGCTTAAAAGGTGATGACTTCAAAGCCCTGCTGCAGATATGAGCTCATGCTCGGATGACCGGACATATCATGACAGAGTCTCAGGTTCTGACGCTTCGCCTCCTCCAGGCTTCCCAGCTTATAGGAACAGGCCTGGCAGACACAGTCTATCAGGCCTTTATCAAGACAGGACTGGTAGAGGTGATGAAAGGTGTGGTCCTCCTGAGCAAGCGGACCGATCAGCGTCACCGCACTGCCCTCGATGATCACCTTGACGATCACCCCTTTTTCATCCATGTCCAGGGCATTGAGCAGCACATGGACAAAACAAAGCGGATCTCCGTTAAATGCAAACAGGGCAATTTTCTTCATATGGGTCTCTCTCCTTTAATACCCGCGGTCAGCTTCCACTTCGTGGAGAAATTCGCCGCGGGTGATATACCTTCGTAAATGATCAAAGGCCTCGCTGATGCTGCGGGCTACAGAATCTCGGGTAAATCCTGCAATATGCGGGGACAGCACGACGTTGGGCAGATCCTGAAAGGGGAACCGCGACGGCGGCCCCTGGTCGTCCGGACCTGAGGGGTAGGAATACCAGCAGTCCAGGGCGGCTCCCCGAAGCGTGCCGTCGGCAAGAGCTTCATACAGATGCCCCTCCTCGGCAACATCAGCGCGCCCCACATTGACGAAGACCTTTCCGCTCATCGCCGAGAGCCGCCGAGGCGTAATGATCCCCCGGGTCTCCGGGGTCGCCGGGAGCACGGAGATAATAATCTCCCCTGCCTCAATCGCCTCATCGATATCATAGACCATGCGGTCATATTCCGGCGGTACGACATCTGCTCGAGTGCGTTTGTACCCGATGATCTCAACTCCGAAGGGTTTCAGCCGCCGGGCTGTTTCGCTGCCGATGCTGCCGGCCCCGAGGATTGAACACCGCTTGCCCGAAATGGACTCCCAGGTATCCTCGACCCCTTTTCCAATCCAGAAGGCATGCCAGATATGTTTCTGCAGATCCTGATGATAGGAGATAATCTTCCCGAACCACGCCAGGATCAAGGCAGCCGTCCGCTCAGCCACCGCCTCGGCATTTCCATGGACATTTGTAAGTCTGATTCCCCGCTGCCGAATGATATCCAGGGGGAGCGTATCCACCCCTGCCATAGGGACTATCATGGCTTGCAGCCGGGAAGCAGACTGAAGCTCTTCTGGGGTCATTCGGGTGCCGATAAGCACTTCCGCCTCGGGGATCCGGGATCGGTCTGCGGTTATTTTGACTTCCTCAAAATCCCTGTGAAACCGCTTTATCTGCGCTTCCCACAGAGTGTTCATCTTCTGCAGCAATACTATGGTCATGTCAGCAAGTATACCTGATCCCTCCGGTCCCATCAATGTCTACCAGGCGGCTGCGGTGCCGTCGGTCCGCGGCTCCGTTCCTCCGGTCAGCACCCCGGTTTCAGGATCCCTCAGAATGATCTGTCCCCGTCCGAAAAGCTCGGTCTGGCCGCTTACGGTTATGTCATGCCCCCGGGAGCGCAGGTCCCTGACCACCGCTTCAGGAACTGAGGGTTCAAGCAGGATCTGCCTTTCCGTTACCCACTGCCATCTTGGCGCATCAAGCGCCGCCTGAGGGTTGAGGCCGTCATCCAGCAGATGCATCACCACCTGCAGATGCCCCTGGGGCTGCATGAAGCCCCCCATGACTCCGAAGGGACCTACCGCTTCGTTCCCTCGGGTGATGAATCCCGGTATGATCGTGTGATAGCTTCGCTTAGCCGGCTTCAGGACATTGGCATGAGCAGGATCCAGGGAAAAGGTATGCCCGCGGTTCTGCAGGGCGATCCCGGTTCCAGGAACTACGATCCCCGAGCCGAAGCCCATGTAGTTGCTCTGGATGAAGGAGACCATGGTTCCCTCCCGGTCAGCCGCTGCAAGATACACCGTTCCGCCGGGACCGGGAGAACCGGCCTCAGGCATCATGGCTGTGTCAGTGATCTCACTGCCCCGCTTCCGGGCATACTGCTCGCTGAGCAGCTGATCAAGCGAAATCTCCATAGCCGACGGGTCGGTGATGTAGGCAAGCCCGTCACTGAAGGCGAGCTTCATCGCCTCAATCTGCAGATGCCGGCGCTCAGGAATACTCATTCCCGAAAGATCGAACCCCTGCAGCATCCGCAGAGCCATCAAGGTGATAATCCCCTGGGTGTTGGGAGGAAGCTCCCAGACGGTATATCCCCGGTGGCTGATGCCGACCGGTTCCGTCCATATCGGATTAAAGGAGGCAAGATCATCTTCTCTGAGAAACCCGCCGCAGCGGCGGGAGAAACGGGCAGTCTCTTCTGCCAGCCTGCCTCGGTAAAAGGATTCGCAGGAGCTTTCAGCCAGCTCCTCGAGGGTCCGGGCATGACCGGCTGACCGCCACAGTTCCCCTGCTTCCGGAGGAGCGCCTCCGGGGGCGAAGGTCTCGAACCAGGGAGCAAACTCTCTGCCGGTACATTCCCGCCGGTAGGTCTGCCAGGCCCTCCTCCAGCTGGAAGCCGTATCCGGTGATACCGGGAATCCCTCCCGGGCATAGTCTGCTGCAGGCTTCATAACCCGCTGGAGGGGAAGAACTCCGAAGGATTTTGAAAGTTCAGCCCACGCCGCAGGAGCTCCCGGCACGGTGACCGGAACCCAGCCGAACCGCGGCATCTCCTGATGTCCTCCGGCTTTCACTTCATCGACGGATATCGCCTTCGGCGAAGGGCCGCTGGCATTGAGTCCGTAGAGCCTGCCCTTGTACCATACGATGGCGAAGGCGTCAGACCCGATACCGTTTGAGGTCGGTTCCACCACCGTCAGACAGGCAGCGGCGGCAACTGCCGCATCAACGGCATTCCCCCCCGATCTGAGCACATCAAGTCCCGCCTGAGCTGCCAGAGGCTGGGAGGTCGCTACCATCCCGTTGGAGGCGCATACCGCAGTTCTTCGGGAATGATATGGATATTCATGCAGGTTGGTTTTCTTCATGGTGCACCTCGTGGTACGGCTTGATTCAGCAACTCTACCCCAGATCTGCACAGGCGTCCAGGATGTCCTGCTACCCCGCTGAAGTGCTGACCCGCAGAGCTGAGAGCGCCGCGGCAAACAGCAGGGCATACCCGATGACGATCATCAGCATAGCATGCAGTCCTGAAGTGCTGAACAGCAGGGAGGTCAGCCCCGGTCCGATGAGCGCCCCGATGCTTCCGGCGCTGACAAGATACATGGTCAAATGCTTTCTGCGGTAGGAGCGGTCGCACAACGAGATGATCAGCGGCCAGACGGGACCGCAGGCGCAGCCGAGAAGCACTACCCATGCCAGCAGCAGCCGATACGCCCCGACCCCGATATGGAGGAAAGCCAGTGCCAGGAGCATTCCCGAAGCACAGACGGCCAGATGCAGAAACATCCGCTTCACCGGGATAAAGACATAAATAAATCTGCTGGCGCCGAGACCGATAAAGAATGCCGCAGAAGAAAGTGCCGCAGAAGAAGCGCGTACATGAAACCGGCCTTCCATATAATAGGGAAGCCAGCTGACCAGGGAGATCTCCACCACCACGTAGAGGAACATCACCAGCAGAAACCAGATAAACCGCCGGTCTGCTTTTCCCGCTGCTTCCTCCCGGGCTTCTTCATTCGAACTGCGGCCGGGTTCCCGACTTCCTGGACTGAGCAGCGCAGAAACCACGACAGCGGTAACCAAGGTAATCCCTCCGACCAGATATCCGATGACCGGCAGGGAAATATCCCGGCTCAGCAGCATACCGATGACCATCGGAGCGGTGAATGCGCCGGCACAGTAGAAAAACTGGGACAGATGCAGCATATCACCGCCTTCCGGCCCGCCGTCGGCCAGCAGACTGGTGCTGTTCGCTTCAATGATTCCTCCGCACATCCCCACTATCGCCAGCAGGACCGTCAATATGATGAATGAAGGAACATGTCCGAGGAATGCCAGTCCTGCTGCGGAGATCATAAGAGCTCCGACGATTAACGGCTCGAGCCGGGAAAATCCGCGGCTTGCACAGAAGCCGATGCCGTATGAAGCCAGGGCATAAAAGAGGTACTGCAGCGAGAAGGCAATGCCGAAAAACCCCGGATCAACTGAGTAGATACGGGCAAACTGGGTGACCAGCGGGGGAAGCACGTTCACCGTGACGGAGAATCCGAAGAGGCTGATCACGAGACCGGCGGATGAACGTTTCGATACACGATGCACAGCCTGCTGCGCATACAGCTTTTCAGACATATTCCCGATCCTTTTTTTGTATTACCATAAGCTTTGCATTGAATGCCCGCCTTTGTCAAACTCTATTATCGTTGTGTGGATATCAGAAATGTTTTTTGCAAATCATTTGCATTTTCGATGCGGGTGTGTGTATACTGTACATCTAAGGAGAAATACTGATGAAACGAATATTCATGACAGCTGCGGTCCTTCTGTGCATCCCTGCCGCACTTTTTGCCGCAGGAGCGCAGGAAGCAGAAACAGACCAGATAACAGTGGTGACCACCATATTTCCTCTCTATGATTTCGCCCGGGAGATCGGGGGCGAACATGCAGATGTCTCCCTAATCCTCCCTCCGGGAGTGGAGGCTCACTCCTTTGAGCCGGCTCCGCGGGATATTGTGAGAATCAACCATGCTGATATCTTTATCTACGCCGGAGAAGCCATGGAGCCCTGGGCCCATCGCGTCATCGAAAGCTTATCGAATCCGGAACTGGTTCTGGTCGATATATCTGAACACGTAGCGCTGCTGGAAGCTGACGACCATCACCATGACGACGATGATGACCACCACCATAGTGGTACTGATCCCCATTTCTGGACGGACCCGCTTACTGCCCGCAGGGCTGTTCAGGTAATTGAATCTGTCTTCATCCAGGCGGACGGGGATCATGAGGAGTATTACCGGAAAAACTCTCAGGAATATCAAGGGAAGCTGGAGGAGCTGCACCTGCAGATCAAGGAAGCTGTTGAGGATTTTGAGGTCCGGACGATCCTCTACGGAGGCCATTTCGCCTTCGGGTACTTCGCTCACCGCTACGGCCTTGATCATGTATCACCCTACAGAGGATTTTCCCCCAGCGCTGAACCCGCTCCTCAGAGCATTTCCCAGCTGATAGAGCTGATGCGGGAGTATGAACTCGATGTTGTATATCACGAGGAGCTGATTGATCCGCGGGTAGCCCGAATCATCGCTGATGAGACAGGTGCGCAGCTGGAACTGCTCCACGGCATGCACAATGTCAGCAGAGAGGAGCTTGAGGCGGGAGTCACCTATCTCTCCCTGATGGAGGATAATCTGCAGAAGCTTATTGAAGGGCTGGGAACCAAGAAATGAAGACACTGATTGAAGCACGGCAGCTGCATGTCCGCTACGGCATGCATGAAGTGCTCACGGACATCTCCTTCAGGGTCGGTTCAGGAGACTTCCTTGCGGTGGTCGGTCCCAACGGCTCCGGAAAGACAACCCTGGTAAAAACCCTGATCGGACTCCTGAAGCCGACCTCGGGCAGCATCCTGCTGGAGGGAGCTCAGCTCAGTAACAGCTCCCGGTCCGTAGGCTATCTGCCGCAGAAGTCGAGCTATACCGACCCGAGATTCCCCGCCACGGTCAGAGAAGTGGTGAAGACCGGACTGAAGCATCGCATTGATCAGCATCACGAGCAGATCAGCCGGGTGCTGAAGCTGCTGCAGATTAATCACCTTGCTGACAAACGGGTCGGAAAGCTCTCCGGCGGCCAGCAGCAGCGGGTGCACCTGGCACGAGCCCTGGTCGGCCGTCCCTCCCTGCTGGTTCTGGATGAGCCGACGGGTGCCCTTGACCCCCATACACGGGAGTGCTTCTACACCACCCTGCAGAAGCACAACCAGGAGCACGGAGTAACCATCATTATCGTCACCCATGACAGTCATGCAATCGGCCAGTACGCCCGCTCCATTCTGTTTCTGGACCGGAAGGTGCTGTTCTTCGGCACCATGGAAGAGTTCAATCAGACCCCTTCATCCAGTCACTACTTCAACCATGCACACGATGAAGGAGCGGCAGAATGCTGACAGAAATGCTTCAGTACACCTTTATGCAGCGGGCCCTTGTATCCGGGGTATTCATTGCCCTCAGCAGTGCCGGGCTGGGGGTGTTCCTGGTGCTCCGCCGGTTTTCAATGATCGGAGAAGGCCTTGCCCATTCCGGTTTTGCCGCGGTGGCCGTCGGTCTGCTGCTCGGCATCTCCCCGATGCTTGCAGCGATTCCCATACTCATGCTGCTGTCACTGTGGATACTTGAACTGGGGGAGAAGACCACCATATACGGCGAAACCGCCATCGGCATGGTCTCTTCATTGTCCCTGGCAGCGGGGGTGCTGCTTGCAAGCCTCTCCGGCGGATTTGACGTTGATTTGTTCAGTTATCTCTTCGGGAGCATCCTGGCCATTACCGGGCTGGAAGTCCGTCTTTCGGTTGTCCTTTCTGTCCTTGTCCTCGGAGCACTGGTCTATTTCTACCATGATCTCTTCTCCATTACCTATGACGAGGAATTTGCCCGGGTATCGGGCATCCGCACCCATGCAATCAATCGGCTGCTGATCATGCTCACTGCCCTCACGGTGGCATTGGGCATCCGGGTTGTCGGCACCCTCCTGATATCGAGCCTGATCATATTTCCGGCTGTGACGGCCCTTCAGATCTCCTCCGGCTTCCGCTCCACCATATTCATCGCCTGCACCACTGCGGTGATATCGGTGGTAATCGGTATCTTTGCATCATTTTTTCTCAATCTGCCGACCGGGGCTGCTATTGTCATGGTCAATTTTCTCCTCTTCTCCCTGGCCTTTGCCGCAGGCAGAGTTACAGGCAGATAATAGGAGGTACTGATATGACGAAGGCGAGAAAAGCACTGATTGAGATCATCACTGAGGCGGAAGCTCCCCTCAGCGCCGGGGATATCCATGTGCTCATGGAACAGCGGTATGATCTGGCCACGGTGTACCGGGGACTGAACTATTTTGAAAAGCAGGGGACGGTGGAGTCCTTCACCTTCTCCTGCTCCCGGGAAGGCACGGAGCGGTACTACTACCGCCGGGCCCATCCCCATACCCATTTTTTTCACTGCGCTTCCTGTCACCGGTTCATTTCCCTGGGTACCTGCAGGCTCCAGGATCTTGAGCATCAGCTGGAGGCGGATCACGACGTTGCCATCCAGGAGCACACCCTCTATTTCACCGGCCTGTGCAGCAGCTGCAGGGACTAAGGCTCAGGAGGGAACCACCGTCGGCTCAGCACCCTGATGGCGACGGCCCCCAGGGGTGCCGTAATTATTATTGAAAGCACCGACAATGCGAGGATGAGCTCCCCTGAGGGAACTCCCATGGCGAGGGGAACTGCTCCGACGGCAGCCTGCACCGTTGCTTTCGGGGTCAGGGCGGCAGCCGCGAACCAGCGGTGCCGGGTGCTGACGGGGGTCTTCACCAGAGCCAGCAGCACGCCGATGCTCCGGGCGGCCAGCCCAAACAGAATCAGCATGAACCCGATCCAGCCGGCATCCCGGGCGGCGGCGAATTCTACCTGGGCCCCTATAAGTACAAAGAGCATCAGTTCTGCAAAAATCCAGATTTTTGAAAACTTCGCGGCCAGCCCCAGGGAGATCTGCCGCTCCCGCTGATGAAGGACAAACCCTACGGTCATTACTCCAAGCAGCGATGCCATGGGAACAACATCAGCGACCGCCCCTTCCAGCTGGTACAGCAGGATCAGACTGCTGAGAATGACCAAGGTCTTTTTCGTATCCCGCATGGGGAAGCGGTCGAACAGATGCATGATCAGCAGCGCCGTCACCGCACCGGCAAGGATGCCCGCTGCCAGGGAAACAGGAACACTCAGCATCAGCATGACGGGCCTGACAGCCCCGGATGCATAGATGCCGGCTGCGGCGGAGAAGAGGGTAATCACCAGCACGTCATCCGCAGAGGCGGCGGTCAGAACCAGGGTGGGCACCCCTGAATCTTCCCCCTTTCGCTGTTCAATCATACGAAGCATGGCGGGAACAATCACCGCGGGAGAAACAGCGGCGATAACGCATCCGAGCAGGGCGGCTTCTATCAGCGGCAGACCAAGCAGCACAGCAGCGGCAGCAGTGATCACAGCAATCTCTGCAGCTGCCGGCAGAAAGCTCAGCAGGACTGCAGGTCTTCCGAGGCGGAGGAGCTGCTCCTTATCAATACCGAATCCGGCACGCAGCAGGATGACAACCAGTGCAATTATTCGCAAATCGGGGGCAAT
>PWKH01000182.1 GCA_003559765.1 Spirochaetaceae bacterium | reverse complement strand
GGCATCGTCGGAACCGCAGCCGCACGGGAGCTCAGCCGGTACTGCGGCTCGGTGCTGCTCCTGGAGCGGGCTCCGGATGTATCCATGGGGGCAACCCGGGCGAACAGCGGCATTGTCCACGACGGGTACACCGCACCGCCGAACACCCTGAAGGGTGAGCTCTCAGTCAGGGGAAACCGCATGTTTTCCCAGCTCTCTGAAGAACTGGGGTTTCCCTTCCGGCGCATCGGCTCCTTCGTGCTGGCCTTCAGCAGTGAAGATCGAGCGAAGCTGCAGGAGCTCCTGGAAAACGGACGGCGAAACGGAATTGACGATCTTGAACTGATCAGCGGCGATACGGTCCGGAAACGGGAGCCCCGGGTGAGCCCGGAGGCCGTGGAAGCTCTGTACTGCGGGGATGCCGGCATTGTCAGTCCCTATGAAGCCGCCGCAGCCTTCGCAGAAAACGCCGTCGAAAACGGCGTCACCCTGAAACTGAACCATGAAGTAACCGCCGTAGCGCATACCGGCGCTTCCTTCAAGGTGACCTGCCGCGTCGCCGGGGAGGAGGGCACGGTGAGCTGGCACGGCGAAGCGGTGATCAATGCAGCCGGTCTGTTCAGTGACCGCATCGCAGCCATGGCAGAGGCCGATTCGTTCACCATCCGGCCGAGAAGGGGAGCGTATCTGCTGCTGCAGCGCGGAAGCGCTGAGCGCGTCGGCGGGGTGATCTTTCAGGCCCCTTCAGCCAAGGGAAAGGGGGTGCTGGTCTCCCCGACGACCTGGGGGAATCTGCTCATCGGTCCGAATGCCGAGGACACCGAGGACCGGGAGGACACATCCGGCAGCTATGAGGCTCTCCGGGGGATCCTGCAGCAGGCGCGGATGAGCATGCCCGATCTGCAGGCGGCAGCTTTCATCAGGTATTTTACCGGAATCCGGGCGGCCTCCGACAGAAGTGATTTCATTATCGGACCTGCGGGGCCTCCGGGGTATTTTCAGGCGGCAGGCATCGAGTCCCCCGGACTGACCAGTGCCCCGGCTATAGCGGTGCTGCTCAGGGATCTGCTGACTGACGGAGGATTTCTCGGGAGCAGGAAATCCGCATTCCAGCAGGTTCGGCCCCCGGTGACCCTGCCGGGGGATCTGCTTCCCTTCTCAAAGATCAAGGATCAGATCAACCTGCCCGAGGGAGATTCGCAGCGGATTGTCTGCCGCTGCGAACAGGTGAGGGAGGAAACCATTACTGATGCGGTGAACCGCCGAATCCCCATAGACTCGCTGGATGCCGTCAAACGCAGAACCAGAGCAGGCATGGGTCCCTGTCAGGGCGCCTTCTGCGCTCCCCGGGTTAAGGAACTGCTGATGCGGCTTACCGGGCTGGAGGAACAGCAGATCAGGATGCCGGAGCCGAAAAATGCCGATCTCCTGAAGCGGCTGCGGAAGCTCTAGCGGTTTGTTGAAAAAACCGGTTTGTATCTCAAAAAAACCGTGGTAGGATAATAATAAGTATTCCGCTGAAAAACAGCTGTTTTTACAAGCAGCAGGGAGGCTGTAATGGATGAACATGCATCGGCCTCACATGATGCCTATGAGCGCCGAAAAATGATTTTAGGCGTCCGCATGACCCTCATATATTCCCTCATCTATACCGGCTTTGTAGTGCTTAGTGTATTCCGTCCTGCCTTTATGGGGGCGCGGGCCGTCTTCGGACTGAACCTCGCGTCGGCTTACGGACTGGGGCTGATCATTATTGCCGTCGGATTTGCCCTGGTGTACAACCATTGGTGCAGAATTCCTGCATCCGGGAGTTCCTCTGAGTAACACCTCTGACGTGAGCGGCCGTTTCTGCAAGGAGTAAGCCATGGCAATTCTGGTATTTGTGGTATTCGTGCTGTTCGTACTGGCTGTCTCGGCACGTCAGAGCAGAAAAGCCCGCACCGTGGGCGGGTATTTTGTGGCAAACAGTTCCGTCCACTGGGGGGTGAACGGTATTGCCTTCGCCGGCGGGTACCTGTCGGTTGCCAGTTTCCTCGGAATCTGCGGGCTCATTGCCTTCTACGGGTATGACGGGTTTCTCTATTCCATCGGATTTCTTGCCGGATGGATTGTCGCCCTCTTCGTCATTGCCGAGCCGATGAAGCGCATGGGGACCTTCACTTTCTCAGACGCCCTGAACAAGCAGTACAGCCGCCCGGGCATCCAGCTGGCCGCCGGCTTAAGCGTGCTGGTGGTTTCACTGTTCTATCTCGTTCCCCAGATGGTCGGGGCGGGAGTTCTGGTGGAGCCCCTCCTGGGAATTCCCCATTTCTGGGGGGTAATCCTGGTGGGAGGCGTGGTGATCATCCTTGTGGCCAGCGGGGGGATGACTTCGACTACCTATGTGCAGTTTTTTAACGGCGGACTGCTGCTGACCTTCGCGGCCGTGCTGACCGTGGCCGTGCTGATCCGCGGAATAAGCCCCGGGGATCTTCCTGCAGAGGAGGGGGCGGAGGATCTGCCCAGCTACCGGTTCAGCCAGGTGGATGCCGATATTTCCGGAGACCGGATTGTCCCGGATCTGCCGGGGGCTGAAGTGACCGGACGGCACGGAATCACCGACCGGTATACCGGCCGGGAGGACCTGGTGTTCTACCGGATTTCTCATCTGATTCCTGCTGTACCGCAGGGGGACGGACGGTTCACGGCACAGCTGAAGGGCCGCCGGGTGGTATTCGATACGGCAGCACACACCGAGGGATGGACCGTGGAGGAGGTTGACGGCAGCAGCTATATCAGGCTGGAGCAGTGGTGGCGCTTTGATGCCGATAACCGGGATCTTGTGGAAACTCAGCATACATCCGAGCTTCCCTCAGGAACCACGTTAATCAACGGGGCTCCTGATACCGGGGACAACCGGCTGCGCCAGATGGGATCCGTTTCGGCCATTCCCGACGAGTACGGTGAGAGCACCGGTCCGGTGGGACCGCTGCGGTTTCTGAGCGTGTTTTCAAGGGATGAGACGGTGGTGCAGCGGCCGAAACAGGTATCCTTCACCACTGATGCCTCAGCGGATGTCACTATCCATTACCAGGAGGCCGTCGCCGGGTCGATGTTCATGCGGCCGGGACTGATGTTTCCACTGGAGGCTGGGGAAGGGGAGCCGGCCTTTAGGACCCTGCTCAACCGGCTCAACTTCATCTCCCTGATGCTGGCGCTTTTTCTGGGAACCTCAGCGCTTCCCCACATTCTGATCCGCTACTATACCGTTCCCAATGCGGAGGCCGCCAGGAAATCCACCATCGTCGCCATCAGCGGAATCGGACTGTTCTATATCCTCACCATGTTCCTCGGTTTGGGGGCAGTCGCCGCAGGGGCACTGAATCCTGAGACCGACAACATGAGCGCACCCCTGCTTGCCCGCAGCTTCGGAGAGGTGCTCTTTGCCATGATCTCAGGAATCGCCTTCACGACGGTCCTCGCCACTGTCTCCGGGCTCATCATGGCGGCATCCGGGGCGGTCGCCCATGACCTGATGGCAAACCTCGCCAAGCGTCAGTTCTCTGATACCGCCAAGGTGCTCACCGGACGGATTGTTGCTGTCGTGGTCGGGCTGATCGGGATTGTCCTCGGCATCTCCTTCAGAGATATGAACGTATCCTTTCTGGTGGGCTGGGCATTTGCGGTGGCCGCCTCGGCGAATCTGCCCTCACTGCTGTGCATGCTCTTCTGGAAACGCACCACCGCCAGCGGGATCATCGCTTCCATCCTTGTGGGCATCATCGCTTCGGTCGGACTGATTCTGCTGAGCCCTGATATGTGGCAGCGCTACGGGTTTGATCCTGCGGCGGCTCCCATGCCCATCAATCAGCCGGGTATTGTCTCAATTCCTCTGAGCTTCGCGGTGCTGTTCGCCGTATCTCTGGCCACAGGGAAGAACCGCCGACAGCGGGAGGCAGATTAGCTCTGCCGGGATGCGGGGAAATCAGATTTCACCTTGTTCTGGATCAGGGTGATCTGAGCAAGACAGTGCTTCAGCATGCCCTGCTCAAATTCGGTAAGGGACTCCAAATCCACGGTATTGCCCGGCTCGAGGGAGGAGGTGAGCTGATCAACCTGACGGCGGAAGCGCAGCTGCATGAGAAATTCGTATGCCTGGGACACTGAGCGGCAGGTCTGCTCATGCAGATGTCCGCCTTCTCGGAGTTTTTTCAGCCGGTCAAGGGTGCCGGTTTCTTTGATGTGATGGAGGTATGCGTACAGTCGGGCAAAATTCACCATGGGAAGCATCCCCTCCTTGATGTCGACATGTACGTTCCCATCGGCGCTTCTGCGCAGCTGTCCGAAGATTCCCAGGGGAGGGTTGTATGAGAGGGTGTTGATCGCCATATGTGCGAGAAATCCCCGGTTTGCACAGATCTCAAGGCGGATGTGCTGTTTCAGTTCGGTCATCAGATAGGAGTCTCCCCGGATGAGCCGCTGATCGAAAAACACCTTGCATTTCGCCAGTGCGTCCCCGTCGGGCTGGGAAATCCAGCCGCTGAAGTAGTTCTTCCACACTGAAAGGGGCTGGTTCCACCGGGGATTGCTGACCATGGTTTCTCCCCGGCATCGGCGATACCCTGCGCGGTGAAGATAGTCGCTGACCAGCTCCCCGAGATTGAGAAAATACGACGCTGCCTGGGCATCAGATGCGAGGGAGTCATCGAAGATCAGGGCATTGTCCTGATCAGTGACCAGAGTCTGCTCCCTCCGAGCCTCGCTGCCTAGAACGACAAAGGCGAAGGCTCCGGGGGGCGGACCCAGTTCCTCAAGGGCAAAGTTGATGATGCGGCAGACGGCGGCATCCGCCGCCGCTGAGGTCACCTGACAGATATGCACCGGAAGCGCTCCCGATGATGCGAAGGATGCCGCCAGCGCATGGGCCCGCTGGATGCAGACGGCCAGATCCTCGATTCCTGCTGAGCGCTGTATGCCTTGGATGATCACCAGAAGGGAGTACCGCTCAGGCCGGACGGTGCGGCTGCTTTTAATCATCCCGATGAGTTCACCTGCTGCATCGGTCACCGCGAGGTGCTCAATGTTGCAGGAACGCTCAAGGAGAAATGCCTCAAACACCGGAGTCTGTTCGCTGACAGTCACCACCGGAGCGCTCATGATCTGTGATGCAGGCACATCAAAGGCAGTCTGCTGTGCCGTGTGCCTTCTGATATCATGATCGGTAATGATTCCCTCCAGAGCTCCCGAGGCTCCGAGTACCAGGACCGCGTCGCTGTCGGACCGGTTCATCACCGCAGCCGCCTCCCGGACGGGATCATCACTCCGGCAGGTAACCGGCGGCTCCATCGATGCGGAAACCGGTTCGGTGAGAAACAGCTGGGAGGACTGCAGCTGCCTGATCAGCCGCTCCCGCTCCGCCTCGGACTGCACAGCCCGATGCCTGGAGATGTCCTGCAGGGTAATCAGCAGGGCGCGGCGGCCTGAGAAGTACACCCTGGCCGCCGACAGCAGCACCGGCAGGATGCCGCCGTTCTTTCTTCTGATGCGCACCTCCGCCGGGTCTCTCACCTCCTCGTCCTGCAGAAGCCGCCCAAGCACCGGGGAAGCCGTGCCTGCAGGATCTTCCGCAAAAAGATCATCCAGGGTGAGAAAGGCCAGTTCTGAGGCGCTGTACCCGAGAAAATCCAGGAGCCTGCTGTTGGCATAGGAGCATTTCCCGTCCATGGCCAGCAGGCTGCCGGCGGCGGAGGATTCCACCAGGGTGCGGTAGCGTTCATGGGAGCGGCGCAGTTCATGCTGCATGGTGCTTCGTTTCTGTTCGATTCTCAGTCCCTGGTAGACTACCGTCATCATCAGCGCCGCAGCGGCCAGGGTGATGAGAAAGGAGAGGTCCATCATGCTGCCGGTAATATCAGCTATTTCCTGACTTACGTCGTCGACATAGAGCCCGGTGCCGATAATCCAGCCCCAGGGGGCAAATCCCCGTACATAGGATTCCTTCGGCTCCATCCGATCAGGATCATCCTGCCACTGCCAGACATACCGGAGGAACCCCGAATCATGAAGGCGGACCTGCCGGACAAATTCAGTAAACAGCCGCACTCCCTCGGGATCCCGGAAGTTCGTCAGATCCTCCCCCTCCAGGTCCGGCCGGTAGGGATGCATGATCATGACCGGATGCATATCGGTGATCCAGAAGTAGTCAAGCCCTTCGTGACCGTAGCGCATGCTCCGGATGTGTTCGGCTGACTCCTGCTGCGCCGCATCAAGCTCCATGTTCCCCGCATCCGCCTCCCGATGGTAGTAATCCAGGATGCTCCAGGCTGAATTGGTCAGTTCCCGAACGGTCTCCCGTCTGCGCTCAAGGAGGCTCTCCTCCTTGGCCGGGAGCAGTAGGCCGAATATCAGGATCATGAATGCCGTGATAACCGCCGCCAGGGGGAGGGCGATGCGCAGCAGCAGCCACTGCCAGTTGATCGCCGGAGCTTCGTCCTCAAGCTGCCGGTCCCGGGAATTTTCTCCGGGATCAGCCGGTGATCCCAGGGCGTCGGAGAACTGCCTCCAGCGCTCCCGGGGCATCTGTACGCCGGGAGAGGAGTTTCCTGTCCCGTGAAAATCGCTTCCCCCGCAGGTAAGCAGACCGTGCCGGTCAGCAAGTTCAGCAAGACGCTGTTGCACTGCTGTTTCATAGGGGGAGTAGTAGGCTTCAATTCCGTCCAGGCCGATCTGCGAAAGTTCAGCGGTCCTCTCCTCAAGCCGGGAGTTCGACCAGCCGGTCTGGAGGGGATGGGCAAGAAAGCCCAGTCCGCCGGCGGTATGGACAGCCTCCAGAGCCTCCCGGGTGTCCGGGAGCGTCGAGAACAGCTGCTGCAGGGATTCGTCCTTCGGATCAAATCCGTAGGCAAGCAGATGGACTTCCTCGTCCCCCAGGACCGTGGTGATCTCAGTACCCGTGATGACCGTAATGCTTCGGCGGGAGGCCTCCCGGTAGAAAGGCAGGATCCCTGAAGTGCTCTGATGGTCCGTCAGCGCCGCATAGGTGACGCCGTGCTCCTGCAGGATTCGGGGAATCTGGGAAGGGGGGAGGTATCCGTCACTGACATCAGAATGGCAGTGCAGATCGACGGTAACGCTTCGCTGCGGGGAACCATTACTCCGGACAGCGGCGGCATGCTTCATACCGGCAGTATACCACATCGTTATCAGATGTGCAGGCTGTTTCGCATCAGGTTTTTTCTTCGCCGCATTGACCGCGGCTCTCTGGTGTGGTGAAATAGAGACAGCAGGAGGCGTATCATGGATGACAGCCGAAAAGAATCAGCGGAGCTCTTCGACCGGATTGCCGGGATCTACGGGCTCTTTTTTCACATCCAGAGGCGGATGTACGCCCGCACCCTTGAGCGGGTAGGGCAGACACTGAACCTCGAGGGGGTGGAGACGGTCATCGACATCGGCTGCGGCACCGGGGCGCTGTGCTCAGTCCTGGCACAGCAGGGGTTTCGAGTGACCGGCGTGGATTCCTCCCGGCGGATGCTGAGACAGGCGGTCCGCAGGACCGCAGGAGAGGATATCACCTTTGTCCGCGGCGATGTCCTTCAGGGGCTCGAACTCGAAGACGGATCCTTCGATCTTGCGGTGTGCTCCTATGTCGCCCACGGCATGGACCAGTCCCGGAGGCTGGTGCTTTACCGGGAGATGTGCAGACTTTCGGAAAAGCTGATGGCGGTGCATGACTACAACCGCACCAGGTCGGTGATTACCGATGCCGTGGAGACGCTGGAAGGCGGGGATTATTTTCAGTTCATCGAAGAGGTGACTCAGGAACTGCAGCGGGAGATCTGCAGCATCAAAGTGATCGACGTGGGGAAACGTTCAGCCTGGTATGTGTGCGCCAAGGAGGCAGGGTCATCCTTCCGGGAGGATGAGACACCGGTCGGCTGACACCGCCAGGGTATATGCCTGCTGCTCCTGCAGGGATCCGTCCCCCTGGGACCTTACGGTATGACCTTTCCATGAAAAGAAATATTCATAGTAGAACCCCCGGTAGGCTTTTCTGGTCAGCTGAGAGCCGGAAAAGGTGATGCAGGGACTGCAGGGGCGTTCTCCATGGAGATGCACGTCCTCCGGACGGAAGAACAGTAAGCCTTCCCTGCTGTGCAGGGAGGATTGCTGGTCCTCGTACAGTTCTGAGACGGGGATCACCGAGGAGGCTCCGATGAAGGAGCCGCAGAACAGGCTTTCGGGATTCCGGTAGATATCCTCGGGGGTTCCTGACTGCTCGATTTTTCCGTTGTTCATGACGATGATCTCATCGGAGATGTCCAGGGCTTCCTCCTGATCGTGGGTAACATAGATGGTGGTCACCCCCAGCTCCCGCTGAATCCGTTTGATCTCCGTGCGCAGGCGGATGCGCAGCTTTGCATCCAGGGCGGAGAGGGGTTCATCCAGAAGCAGCAGCTTCGGCTGCGGAGCCAGGGCCCTGGCCAGGGCTACCCGCTGCTGCTCTCCCCCCGAGAGTTCATGAACCCTGCGCCGCTCATATCCTGCAAGGCCGATGAGCTCCAGCAGTTCCGCAGAGCGCCCCTCGATATCCCGGCGGGGCATCTTTCTGATTTTCAGTCCGTAGGCGATGTTGTGGGAGACATCCATGTGGGGAAAGAGCGTATAGTCCTGAAACACCAGGGCGATGTTGCGCTCCCAGGGAGGCAGATCCGTGATGTCTGTGCCGGCCAGGATGATCTGCCCGGCACTGGGCGCCTCAATCCCGGTGATCACTGACAGGGCGGTGCTTTTCCCGCACCCTGAAGGCCCCAGGAGGGTGGTCAGTGATCCTTCCCGGACGGTGCAGTCGATTGACAGGGTGAATTCCGGGTACGCTTTGCGCAGTTCCCGCAGCTCCAATCCGCTCATAGAAAACCTCCTGAGTCAGCCTGGTCGAAGAGATAGAAGGCAGCTGCACTGCAGACCATCAGCACCGTTCCCAGTGCGCAGGCTCCGAAGAAATTGTATGCCCCGATGAGCCGGTACATCAGAATGGGGATAGTCTGGATTTCCGCATCAGAGAGCACCAGAGCGGCATTGAACTCCCCCATGGAGAGGGCAAAGGCGAAGACCATTCCCGTCAGCAGGCTGCCCTTCAGCAGCGGAAGCTCCACATCGAAAAACGTTCTCAGCGGCGATGCGCCCAGGGCATAGGCCGCCGGAGCGTAGGTGCGGTATGCCCGCCTGGCGGCAGGCAGGGTTACCCGGTACACGAAGGGGAGGGTGATCACCACATGGGCAAGGACGATCAGCAGATGGGGAGTAATCACCGCGGTGCCCCGGATCCATCGGGATATCAGGGAGTAGCCCAGAGCCAGGATGATTGAGGAGATCATCATGGGAAGGAGCATCGCCACTTCAAACAGACCGGACCTGCGGTCTGAAAGCCTGGCGGT
>PWKH01000079.1 GCA_003559765.1 Spirochaetaceae bacterium | reverse complement strand
GCGACCTGTTCTCCTCTATTGACCAGACCTTTGATGTCATTGTAACCAATCCTCCCTATCTGACCAATGAGGAGATGCAGGATCCCGCCCTGATATCCAGGGGAGAGCCTGAGTCAGCCCTCTTCGGCGGGGACGGGGGACTTGAAATAATCAGAAAAATTATCAGCAGCGGGTTTGATAAACTTTCCCAAAAGGGATATCTTATAATTGAGGGGTCAATTGCACAGGCGCAGCGCATCAGGACGCTGATGCAGGAGCGCGGATTTACTTCCACAGAAATCGCTCCCGATCTCACCGGCAGGGAACGGGCAGTCATCGGCAAACGTTAGAAGAGGGTTAATGCATATTGTATGCTGAATCTCATTGACAAGTTTACACATAAGCTTGAAGGATATCCTCAGGAAGAGCAGGAACGGATTATCAGGGCGGCCCACTGGTCCAAGGATCTCCACGGGATCCAGAAACGCGCCAGCGGTGAGCCCTATTTCGTCCATCCCCTCTATGTGGCCGAGATGCTGGTGGATATGCAGATGGACCCGGATACCGTCATCGCCGGACTGCTCCACGACGTGCTCGAGGATGCAGGAGTTACCCGGGAGATGGTAGAGGAGCGCTTCGGTGAGACCGTGGCAAACCTCGTGGACGGGGTGACCAAGATATCGATCCTGAAGGTGAAAAATAAGAGCGTCCAGGAAGCCGAAACCATCCGGAAGATGCTCTTTGCCATGGCCAAGGACATCCGGGTGATTCTCATTAAGCTGGCCGACAAGCTGCACAATATGAATACCCTGCAGCATCTTTCTCCTGAACGGAGAAAGATCATTGCCGGGGAGTGCCTCGACATTTACGCCCCCCTGGCTGACCGCATGGGGATCTCCTGGATGAAGGCGGAACTTGAGGACCTTGCGCTGAAGAACCTCAACCCCGATACCTACCAGTACATCAAGGAATTCCTCCTGGCCAAGAAGAGCGAGCGCTCGGAATACCTCAGACGGGTGGAAAAGGCGATCTACCGGTCCGCCGGCGAGGAGGGAATCAGCGACATACTGGTGACCTCCCGGGCGAAGCATTTCTACTCCATCTACCGGAAGATGAAGCGCCGCAATAAGGATATCTCCGAAATCTACGACATCCTGGGAGTGCGGATCACCTGCAGCTCCACCAATGACTGCTACACCCTGCTCGGGGTGATTCATAAGCTCTGGCCGCCGATAGAAGGTCGGTTCAAGGACTATATCGCCATGCCGAAGGCGAACCAGTACCAGAGTCTCCATACCACGGTGATGTGCTACAACGGCAGACAGCTGGAAATCCAGATCCGCACCAAGGCGATGCACTACACCGCTGAATTCGGTATTGCCGCCCACTGGACCTACAAACAGGAATTCGGGGGAGCGAAGCTTTCCACCGACACCCTGCCGATTATCAGCAAGCTGAAGAACTGGGAGCAGGAGGTCGAGCTTACGGACAATTTCCTGGATGAGATCAAGTCGGAGCTGCTGAAGGATTCGATCTACGCATTCACCCCCAAGGGGCATATCGTGGAGCTTCCGACGAACTCGACCCCCATCGACTTTGCCTACTACATCCACTCGGAGGTGGGAAATCGGATGATCGGCGCCAAGGCTGACGGCTCCATCATTCCGCTCAACCAGCCGCTGAAGAACACCCAGGTCGTGGAGATCCTCACCTCCGCCAACGCCAGACCTCATGTGAACTGGCTGCGCATGGCCAGAACCTCCCGGGCCCGTCAGAAAATCCGCAACTGGCTGAACAAGCACGATGAAAACCTCCTGATCGATAAAAGCATTATTGCGAAGAAAAAATCCGCCGCCCGGGAGCAGCAGGAGCATGAGCAGCAGCAGAGCTCCCATCAGCAGCCGTCGGAGCAGACCGGTGAGATCGTCAAACATGTGATTCATGCTGACCGGCTTTCCTTCCGGATCGGTAATGAGAAGAACATGATGATCAGTATTGCTAAATGCTGCGCCCCCACCACCGGCGACGACATCATCGGATATATTTCCCGCGGACGGGGCATCATCGTGCATACCCGGCAGTGTCCAAACCTCCGGAATATCCGCGACATTGATCACCGGACCATCGAAGTGGAATGGGAGGCGTCAAAGCCGAGAAAGACCAAACGGTTCCAGGTCACCTCCCGGCTGACGGCGGATCTGTTCTCCGAAATTGAAGGGGCGGTAAAAAAGTACAAGGGACATCTGATCGAAGGAAGGCTTGAGGAAACGGAATCGGGTCAGCTGACCGGCAGTTTCACCATGGAAATTGATCAGCCCGACGACTTCAAACGGGTCATGAAGAGCCTGCGGACCATCCCATCGATCATTAATATTGTACCGATCTGATTTACTTGACACAGCATGGGGTTGTCAGTACGTTGATGGTGCTATGAAGCAGATTGAAAAAACAGAACAGACCAAACAGAAAGCCTTCCTGATATCCGCCGGAATTCCCGGACGGAGCACAGCGGAGGCGTCAGCTTCCATAAAGGAGCTCCATGACCTGGTGCAGACCATGGGAATGGAGATCGCAGGATTCCAGGTTGTCACCCTCCAGAAAATCCATCCGAAGTTCTATCTGGGCACGGGAAAGGTGGAAGAGCTGCTTGCCGAGGCCCTTGATCTGGAAGCGGAATTTCTCATCTTTGATCAGGACCTCTCGCCGAGGCAGCAGCGAAACCTCGAGGAGCATACCAGGCTGTGCGTCATCGACCGTCGGGAGGTGATTCTGCAGATCTTCGCCGACAGGGCATCCACCAAGGAAGCGGTGCTGCAGGTCAATCTCGCCAGACTTGAATACTCCCTGCCGAGACTGACCCGGGCATGGACCCACCTCTCACGGCAGCGGGGAGGAACCCGCGGAACCAGAGGTGAAGGTGAGAAACAGCTTGAGATCGACCGCCGGTTGGTAGTAAAAAAGATTTCCCGCACTAAGCAGGAGCTGGCAAAGGTAAAGACCCAGCGGACCACCCAGCGCAAGCAGCGCCGGAGTCTGCCGGTGCCCACCGGGGCCATTGTGGGATACACCAATGCAGGGAAATCCTCCCTGCTGAACACCCTGAGCCATGCCCATGTCATCGTGGAGAACAAGCTTTTTGCCACCCTGGATCCGACTACCCGAAGGGTCGAGCTTCCCGGCGGCAGCGAGTTCCTGCTGACCGACACCGTTGGGTTTATCAGGGATCTTCCCCATGACCTGATTGAATCCTTCTCATCCACCCTGGAGGAGTCCCTCCACTCTGATTTTCTCATTGTGGTGCTGGATGCATCAGATCCCAGCGTTCAGCAGCAGTATGAAACCACCATGCAGGTGCTTTATGATCTCAACAGTCTTGACCGTCCGGTGATCATCGTGCTCAACAAAATTGATCTCTGCGGGGAGGATCTCACCCACCTCAGCGCAATTCGGACCAAACATCCGCGCAGCAGCATGGTCTCGTTGAAGCAGCAGCAGAACATCGACCAGCTGACAGCCCTGATTGAGCAGGTGCTCTACGAAAACTACGCCCAGCAGTCATACCGTCTGCCCGCTGACCGCTATGACCTGCTGCAGTATCTCAGGAAGCACGGACGGATTCTTTCTGAACGCTACGACCAGAACTGCATCCGCATCACCGCACAGATTCCGCCGCAGTTTCATCCGCCCCTGGAGCAGTACGCCGCTGTCGAATAGGACCGCATAGCAGCTGCAGTGACCATAAGGACTCAGCAGAAGGGAATATCACAAGGTGCCGGCATCTGTGCGGCACCATTATCCAGGTTCTTGACAAATCAGCAGGTGTGCAGCTGCAGCTGTACGTGAAGCATGTTCCCTTGATCAGAAGAAATCCCCCTCCAACGACGGGAGAGGATTTCCTCTGTTCGAATTAATTATCTTCCCAGTATGTAGCGCAGCCCAATTCCGCCGCCGATTCCGAAACCGGCATTAATCTCACCGGCCTTCATCAGCCTCATTCCAGGCAGCGCTTCTACATATATCTCTAAGGGAGCGTTTGCAAAATAATAGGACAACCCGGCGACTCCGCTTACCCCGAGATCAAATCCGTCTCCGCCGAATGCCATGGGCACCGCTGCACCGACATAGGGGTAGAACCGCATGATATCAATGTCAAATTCCAGCTCGCTCATTGCGTGCTGGTACTGAGGACGGAAATACAGCCCCCCTGCCTGGCCGTAGCCGAATCCGACGTTAAAAACCGCCGACATAGTCCGGTCAAGGTCTAATCGAGTAGTCAGATGGGCGCTGTCCCCCAGGCCAATTCCGATACTTACATCGGCATCCTGAAACACATTTGCCGTTACCGGAAATGCAAACAGCACCGTGATCACAAGAATTAGGAACGTTTTCTTCATGTTGCTTCCCCCTTACATGGTTATATTAATTACAGTATACTTCCTTGACCTCAGTACAATCAATAGTTGGGAGGTAATTCATCATAATTCCTCTGATTATTTGCCCTTTAATGACCGTAAACACTGCTGTAATAGACACTTTTCACTGATACTGTTATATTAGCAGCTGTAACAGGAGGTAGGTTGTGCGCAGTACAGAGTTTGAGTCACTTACCCTGCGGGGGATGATCATCGGGCTGATCGGATCAGTGGTGATCACCTCCAGTTCCATGTATGTAGCCCTCAGGATGGGAGCTCTGCCCTGGCCGACTATTTTCGTTGCCATTGTCAGCCTTACCCTGCTGAGGCGTTTCAAAAATTCCACCCTCAAGGAAATCAACGTCACCCATACGGCTATGAGCGCCGGAGCGATGGTGGCAGGGGGAATCGCCTTTACGATTCCCGGCATCTGGATGCTTGATCCCGATGCGGTTGTGCCCTTCTGGAACATCACCGCTGCGGCTCTCTTCGGAGCGCTGTTAGGCACCCTGTTCACCTTTCTCCATCGGAAGCACTATATCGAGACCAAGCCGCTTCCCTATCCCATGGGGACTGCCGCCTACAACACCCTGACCATCGGTGATGCCGGCGGGAAACAGGCAGGGAAGCTCTTCGGTTCCATGGGACTCAGTGCGGTATTTACTGCTCTGCGGGATCGGTTCATGGTGATTCCCCAGGCGTTCACGGCAAATCTGCCGGGAGCCGCCACTCCGGCCTTCGGCATGTGGCTCTCCCCCATGGCTGTCGGAATCGGGTATATCGTAGGACCGCTGTATACCGGCGTATGGTTTCTCGGAGCGGTACTGGGATTCTATCTGCTGATCCCCATCGGCGTTTCAGCAGGAATATTCCCCGATGCTGCGGCGGCGGACCTGTTCCGCAGCAACCTCGGAATCGGGCTGATGGTCGGAACGGGAGTCGGCATATTTCTCAAGGGACTCTACCAGTTTATCAAAACCAGAACTCAGAAGATCAGCAGCATCAGAACTCTGAAGTTCAACCGCCTCTTCTGGATCGGCTTGGCTGCATCGCTGGTGCTGTGGCTGACCACCAGCATAACCCTCCTGCATGTGCTGCTGCTGGTAGTCGGCATCTGGATTACCACGTCCATGGCCGCCCTGCTGACCGGACAGACCGGTATCAACCCGATGGAGATTTTCGGCATCCTGGTGCTGCTGGGCATCCAGCTCATCCAGCGGCCTGACATGATCACCTCCTTCATGATTGCCGCCATCGCCGCAGTCGCCTGCGGGCTCACCGGCGATGTCATGAATGACCTCAAAGCCGGACACAGCCTCGGCACCTCCCCGAAAAGCCAGATTGCCGCAGAGGGAATCGGAAGTCTCATCGGGGCGGTGATTGCCGTCGGGGTGCTGTTCATCATGCGGGAGGCCTTCGGAGGATTCGGCACCCCGGAACTGCCGGCACCCCAGGCAGCGGCAGTTTCGGCCATGGTGGGAGGACTTCAGCATCCCGAAGCGTTCTCCATCGGGCTTATTGCCGGCATGCTCCTGTACCTGGCAAGGGTTCCTGCAACTACCTTCGGACTGGGGGTATACCTGCCGATTAATATCTCATCAGTAGTCTTTCTTGGTGGACTAATCCGGTTCATTAGTGATATAGTTGTACCAGAATATAAAAAATCTGATCTGCAGAGGGATGGCGGTATCATCGCTTCTGGATTCTTAGGAGGAGAAGGAATCACCGGGGTAATACTGGCGATACTCGGCATACTGATGCTGTAGCGCATCACCTATGCTGTTTTCTCATTTCCCTGATTCCATGGATAGCTTATGAATGATAACCAAGACAACAAAATGAATACAAACGAATTGAACTCGGAACAGGAAGAATTTATCACGCTTTTGTCGAAGCGGGGATATGACTCACTCAAGGGAAACAATCTTGAAGAGGCAATTTCTTCTTTTTCTGAGATCATTAAAATGGATCCTAAGAATAACTATGCGCTCGTCGGGCTGGGGGACACCTACCGCAGAAAGGGGGATTTTCCTGAGGCTCAGCGTCACTACCAGCGGTGTCTGGAAAATGATCCGAAGAACAGTTTCGCCCTCTTCGGCATCGCCGACTCCTACAAGGCAATGAACAAGCTGATGCCGGCTGTTTCCTACTGGGAGCAGTACCTGGAACAGGATTCTGATAATGTGAACGTGCTCACTCGTGTTGCAGACGCATACCGTAAGCTGAAAAACTTTGAGAAATCCAGGGACTTCTACCAGAAGGTGCTCGAAATTGAAGAGGACAACGACTACGCCCTCATCGGTCTTGGACACCTCTACTTCGATTTCAGCGAATTCAAGACCGCACTGCACTTCTGGGAGCGGATGTACAACAAGAAGCCCGATGAGATTGACATCAGAATCCTCACCTCTATCGGCAACTGCCACCGGAAGCTGCTTACCTTCGACAAAGGGCTGAAGTACTTCCAGCTCGCTCTGGAAAAGGATCCCAATAACTTCTTTGCTCTTTTCGGCATGGCAGACTGCTACCGAGGCATTCGGGATTACGAGAAATCCCTGAAGTACTGGCTGAAGATTCTCGAAAACGACCCCAACAATAAAGTGATTCTTACCCGGGCCGGCGATGCCTTCCGGGTGCTGAAGAACTACGAAAAGGCTCAGGAATTCTATGAACGGGCCCTGCGGATTGACTACGACTCATACGCCGTTCTCGGCCTCGCGCTGATCGACCGTGACCATAGACGTTTTGATGAGGCGATTGACCGGCTCGAGGAGCTGCTGAAGCAGAATCCCAGAAACCATCGGGTCTACATTGAAATTGCAAACTGCTACCTTGATCAGGGGAAAAAGGAACAGGCCTTGGACACCTTGATGCGGTATCAGCGCTACGGAAGCAAAAACAACTACGTTGCTTCACTGATCGAAAAAATTAAACATGAATAACGGCCTTGCAGGACAGCTGCCTGAGCAGCTGTCCACATCCCTTCACCTAGACGCGGCCTACCGGGCAGCCCAGATATTCGAATGGATCCAGCGCGGCGTCTTCAGCTTCCATGATATGACCAATCTTCCCAAACCGCTGCGATCCTCCCTTGCAGAGCAGTTCCCCAGCATTATTGAAAGCACGGTTGAAAAGCAGCAGCTTGATCCGCATGACGGCTCCCTTAAGCTTACCCTCCGCCTCTTTGACGGTGCGGTCGTTGAGACGGTGATGCTCAATGACGGGAAAGACCGGAACACCGCCTGTGTATCAAGTCAGGCGGGATGCGCCATGGGATGCCGGTTCTGCAGAACCGGCAGTCTCGGACTGAAGCGCAGTCTCTCTGCCTCAGAGATTGTGGAGCAGCTGATTCTGCTTAAATCACTCGGTCATGACATCACCCATGTGGTATTCATGGGGATGGGAGAGCCGCTGGCAAATCTGGAGGAGGTGCGCCGCTCAATTGCGGTGTTCCACCATCCCAAGGGACACGGTATCGGGCATCGGCGGATCACCATCTCCACCTGCGGGCTCCCCCAGGGCATCCGGTCTCTGGCGGAATCCGGGCCTCCGGTACGGCTGGCAGTCTCCCTTGTCGCCCCGGAGAACACCCTGCGCAGCAGCCTCATGCCGATTAACACTGCCTTTCCTCTGGAGTCGCTGAAACCGGCACTGGCGGAGTACCAGCAGAAGACCCGGCGGCGCATTACTCTGGAGTATGTGCTGATGAAGGGAGAAAACGACCGTATCGAAGATGTGGAGCGTCTCGCCGCATTCTGCAGCGGCCTGCAGGTGCTGGTGAACCTGATCCCGTGGAACCCCGCAGCCGACCTGCCCTTCAAACAGCCCTCTCGTCGGGAGGCCGAAGCCTTTGCCCGCCGGCTGGAACATGCCGGACTGCGGGTATCAAAACGGCTCCGCAAGGGACAGAGCATCAACGGAGCCTGCGGTCAGCTTGCAGGAGAGTAGAGCGTAAGGCGGTCAGCCTTACTGCTCCAGCACCGCCCGGATCCGTCTCACCCCCGCTGAGGAAGACTGCTCCTTCTTGATGGTAAACCGTCCCAGCTCACCGGTACGGCTGACATGGGGGCCTCCGCAGACCTCCTTGGAAAAATCTCCGACGGAATAGACCTTCACCTGCTGCTCATACTTCTCTTCAAAGAACGCCAATGCTCCATCTCTTTGAGCCTGCTCATAGGTCAGGACTTCCATGGTGACCGGCAAATCCCGTGCGATCTGCTCATTGATCAGATCCTCCACCTGCTTGATCTGCTCCGGTGTCAGTTTTTCAGGATGGGTAAAGTCAAATCTGAGCCGATCAGCCGTGATATTGCTCCCCTTCTGCTGCACATGCTCTCCCAGAACAATCCGCAGCGCTTTATGGAGCAGGTGGGTAGCCGTATGAAGGGCGGTGGTCTTCTCCGACTGATCCGAAAGCCCTCCTTTGAACACCTTCTCTGAACCGGCTCTGGAGGCCGCCTGGTGCTTTTCAAAGGCTTTGGTGAATCCTTCCCGGTCTACGGTGAAATCGTGCTCTCCTGCCAGCTCCTCGGTAAGCTCCAGGGGAAATCCGTAGGTGTCATAGAGCTTGAAGGCGATACGGCCCGGGATGACCCGCTGGTTTCCCTTCATCAGATTCGGCAGCATTTTTGCAAATTCCTGCTCCCCCTTCTGGAGGGTCTTGAGGAACCGCTCCTCCTCCTGGGGAAGTTCGTGGAGGATGGCCTGACGGTTCTCCTTCAGTTCCGGGTAGGAGGCTTCATACTGACCGATCACCACCTCAGCAAGCTTGCTGAGAAAAAATCCCTCAATACCGATATTTCTGCCGTGCCGCACCGCACGGCGGATCAGCCTTCTGAGGATGTATCCCTGTCCGACGTTGGAGGGAGTAATTCCCTGTTCATCCCCCAGGATGAACACTGAAGTCCGGCAGTGATCACAGATGATGCGGATGGACTGATCATGGGCTGGATCTTCCCCGTAGCGCTTGCCGGATAATTCCTCAATTTTACGGATCAGCGGCTGGAACACCTCAATTTCATACACTGAATCCTTGC
>PWKH01000097.1 GCA_003559765.1 Spirochaetaceae bacterium | reverse complement strand
GCTCATGATCTCGGCGCCGAACTTTTCAGCCTGCTCGGTAAACCGCTGCGCCAGTTCAAAGCCCTGGATGGGCTCAGGGAAGCCGGGATAGTTTTCCAGATCGCTGATGATCAGAGTCAGCCCCCCCGGAGCCATCTCTTCAATCAGCAGCGTGCGGAGATTCGCCCTGGCTCCGTACTGTGCTGCGGAAAGACCGGCGGTCCCCCCGCCGACAATGATGATGTCCCAATCTGTCTTCATATCGGCCTCCATCGTGATTATTCGGCAGCAGCCTTCTGCTCTGCTTCGCTTTTTCGTATATACAGCGGACCTGATGTTGAATGGTCCGGTCCGTTCGCGGCATACCACCGTCCGGCAGTCTCAATAAACCCTTCGGCAGGAACTGAAGTGCTGTAGATGTGAAACGCACTCTGAACCGGAGGCATAATCATGCGTTTCTCCAGCTCAAGCTGAAATGCCGCCGCATCCGGACCGGTAAACAGCACCGGAGCATGGGAAAAGGCGAAGTCGGCAATTTTCTGAGCGCTGCAGTCCATCACTTCGGAGCACTGCCTGCCATGCCGATAGGCGGCGGTGTAGTAGCGCTGCTTGCGCGCGTCAATAACCGGCATCACCGTTCCTGCAAACCAGCTGAAGGGCAACTGATACACCTCCAACGTCGGCACCGACACCATCGGAATCCCTAAGGCATAGGAGAGCCCCTTTGCTGCTGACATGCCGATGCGCAGTCCCGTAAATGAGCCCGGCCCTTTGGTCACCGCGATCAGCTCAAGTTCATCCTTCGCGCATCCGGCCTGCTGCAGCAGCGATTCGATTTCCGGCAGCAGATGCTCGCTGTGCCGAAGCCCGTAGGCTGCGCTTCGGCAGAAAAGCCTGCCTTGGTGTTCCAGCAGCACCGTAAGAACCGCTCCTGAGGTATCAAAGGCCAGCAGTGTTTTCATCAGGTTTCTCCTATGGTGATGCGCCGGGTCTGGTCGGGCTCGATGCTGCAGGTAATGAACATTGTTGAGGCAGGCAGCAGCTGTGAAATTTTCCCGCTCCATTCAATCACCGTAACCCCCTGATCATACAGATATTCTTCAGCTCCGAGAAGCTCGAACTCCTCCAGAGAATCGATCCGGTAGAGATCCATATGGAACAGCGGCAGTGTCCCGTCATACTGCTGGATCAGGGTAAAGGTGGGGCTGGTGACTGCCTCGGTTATTCCCAGAGAGCGGGCAATACCCTTGACCAGGGTCGTCTTGCCGGCTCCCAGGGAGCCTTCCAGGGCTATGACGGAACCGGGCTTCAGTTCTGCTCCGATTTCCGCTCCAAGGGCTATGGTCTGTGCTTCACTGCTGGTAGTTACTGTCCTCATCAGCTCCTCACTTCGAAGTAATATGCTCCAGGTACTGCTTTGCTACGGGATTCTCAGGATCGATTTCCAGGGCCGTACGGAAGAACCCCGCCGCTTCCTCCTGATTCTGCATCTTCATGGCCAGCACCCCGAAGTTTGATATAATTTTCACATTTTCCGGCTCCAAGGCAAGTGCTTTTTTTAAAGACTGCCTGCTTTCGAGAAATTTGCCCAGTTCCATCTGGCAGATGGCCAGTTCGTTGAAGACGTCGGTCTGGTTCTCCTCCAGCCTGCTGCAGGTCAGCAGTGCCTGTTCAGCTTCGGCAAACCGCTCCAGCCTCCGCAGTGCCCAGCCTTTGAGAAACCAGGCATTCCATACCTCGGGATTGTTTTCCAAAAACTGCTCAATACGTTCGAGAGCCTCCTGTTCTCTGCCGAGCTGGATCAGATCAAAAGCCGCGGCGAAGAGCTGGTCGTCTTCATCCCGAGCAGCAATGCGCTCAATGATATCCTTTGCCTCATCCGCCCGGTCATCCTCAGGGGCCAGGCCGAGGAACAGCTCAAAATGCTCCTTTGCTTTCTGGAAGTTTTCTATTTTCAGATAAAAGGATCCGGCATAGTAGTGGGCGTCGGCGGATTCACTGACCGTCTCCAGCAGCTCCCGGTAGACCTCATGGGCCAGCCGGCTGAAGTGCTCCTGTCTGCCGGCATCCTTCTCCCGGGCATCCTGCATCTGCTGTTCATAGACCAGCGCCAGGTTCAGGTAGGTTTTCTCATCCTCAGGGGAAAGGGTCTTTATCGCCTTGAATATCTCCTCGGCGAGATCGAAGTCCTTCGCCTCCGCCTTGACGATCCCTGCCTGGGTCAGTTCCGCGGTGAGGTTGGGCTGCACCGCATGGATAAAACTGCGGTAATAGGGAACGTCCGGATGCTCCGGCTGATATGCAAAGACCTTCAGCATCCCGGAGATGATCATCTCCCAGGACAGTTCCGTTAAGTCCACAGCATCCTTCCCCGGAGGCAGTTCCACCGGCAGGGGAATTGAGGCGTCGATACTGAAAGATCCGACGGTTTTTGCGGTCTCTTCCGGAACGGTTATATAGATTATATGGTCAAGCGGGTTGCCTGCTGACATTACATGTACTCCTCTGGTCTGGTCAAAAAAAACCCGCAGTGCCGCTCCGGACGAGATCTCTTGAACTCCAAAGTTCAAGTGGGTTTCCTATTCCAGGCATCCTGTTCCGGAAGACCGGAGCAATTCAACCTGGAAAAAGCGGAATCCCGTTTTTATAGGTTGACCCAAGAGATTTATGTCCTTCCCGCACACCGCAGGCAATCATCTTCATTACTCTTCAATTTTATTGTTGATCAGCTGGATCAGTTCCTGAGCCAGCTGGTCAACCTGCTGCGAAACATTCTTGTCCTGCCCGTTGTCCTCCCGGCGCGACGCCAGCAATTCATCTGCGAGCAGCAGGTTGGTCAGCACACTGATGCGATGGGGATCAGACTCAAGCATATGCCTGCGCACGTACTGTCCTTTCTCCTCAATGTAGTCAATAACCCGTGAGAACTGCTCAGGGTCAGTATCTACTTTCAAGGACAGGCTGACGCCGAACAATGTTGTCTTGACAATGTGCTGTTCCATACCCTTCCTTTGCCTTCGGCAAAATCCGGCAGCATCACTGCAGATTCTGAAGATCAGTACAGCGGCGTGTCCGTATCCTCATCTTCATCTTCAGGAGCAGTGTAGCTGGTCTGGGCAGAGCCTTGATCCCCCTCGGGACCGGCGTCTTCACTCTCTTCAAAGGAAAAGGTCTGTTCAGCCTCGTCCTCCTGCGCCTTCTGCCCCGCCAGGTCCTCCAGCTGTTCAAGCCGGGAGAGCGCACTGATGATACCTTCTTCAATGAGCCGGTTATTCTTGCTGTAGTCGGTGGTGTAGCTTTTCAGCTCATCATTATGCATCTGAAGCAGTTCATTCTCGTCCTTCAGTGATGCATTTTCAGATTTCAGCTTTTCAATCAGCGCTATCGCTTTATTGATCCGCTCCTCCAGCAGTTGAACTTTTTCAAGCGTGCTCATGCATCCGCCTCTAAGGTTTTCTTCGCCTCGGTAGCCAGGGATGAAAAGGCCGCCTTATCCTCAATGGCTAAATTGGAGAGGGCCTTTCTGTTTATCGTGATATCGGCTTTCTTCAGGCCGTAGATAAACTGGGAGTAGTTGAGACCTTCATTCTGGGCCGCTGCGGAAATTCTGGTCACCCACAGCCGTCTGAAATCACGTTTTTTTCTTCTGCGGTCGCGGTATGCATACTGGCCGGCCTTGGCGACTGCATCCTTTGCAGTCCTGAAGTTGGTGCTTCTGCGGCCCCAGTATCCTTTGGCATCCTTAAGGATCTTCTTTCTTCTTTCTTTTCGTCGTGTTCCGTCTGCTGCTCTCGGCATCGTGTTATCTCCTTATTGTACTCTTCCTAGAACTGATGGGGCAGAAGTCTCCGTACCCGCTTGGTCTCAGGCTCGCTGAGCATGGCACCGTGGCGGAGATTCCGCTTTCTTTTCGTTGACTTCTTGGTCAGAATATGACGAAGGCCCTGTTTCTTATACTTGACCTTCCCGGAAGATGTAACTCTGAAGCGCTTAGCAGCAGACTTTCTTGTTTTCATCTTTGGCATAATATTTCTCCTTTCAGCGCTGAAGGGAACAAGAGACCCCTTAAGCTGCTGGTATATCTGTTATCACTTGAGACGCAAGTGATTATTTCTGTAACGCCGATCAGCGTCAGTTTGCCGATTTGCTCTTCTTCTGATGACTCAGAATCATCGACATGAACCGCCCTTCCATCTGGGGAGACCGGTCTACGTTGAATCCTACCTCATTTGTCTTGAGTAATTCAAGTATCAGCATCAGCACGTCCCTGCCGCGTTCGGTATGGGCCATCTCCCTTCCCCGGAATCTGATGGTCACCTTGACCTTGTTCCCTTCTTCCAGGAACTCAGTGATATGCTTCGTCTTGAACTCAAGGTCATGCTTCTCAATTTTCGGCTGCATTCGTATCTCTTTGAGCTTTATCTGTGTCTGATTCTTTTTCGCATCCCGAATTTTTTTCTTCTGTTCGTATACATATTTACCGTGATCTAGGATCTTGCAGACTGGAGGATCCGCATTTGGTGATACCTCCACCAAATCTAATCCTGCTCCATCAGCGACCGCTTTCGCTTCCTTGAGGGGAACCACACCCCGCTGAGATCCGTCTGCATCGATCAAACGCACCTCTCTGGCGCGAATCTGATCATTTACCCGTAAATTTTTTGTAGACAATAGCCCTCCTTTAAAACAGTACGCTTCGTGAAGTTTATTTAAATATACCATGAATGTGATATGGGAGTAAAGGTACCGCAGCCGGAAGAACACTCCCCCGGCTGCTCAAACGCTTAGGCGTGATCTGCAGATCCAAGTACATCCTGATTCTTTCGTTTGTACATCTCCTTCAGCGCATCCCGGGCCGGTCCGAGATACTTCCTCGGATCAAACTCATCGGGCTTCTCGGCAAGGACTTTTCGGATCGCTCCGGTCATTGCAAGCCGTCCGTCTGAATCGATATTGATTTTGCATACTGCGGAAGTTGCCGCCTGGCGCAGCTGCTCCTCAGGAATTCCTACGGGATCTTTCATCTTGCCGCCGTACTGGTTGATCATGGTGACGTACTCGATCGGTACGGAAGAGGAGCCGTGCAGCACAATGGGATATCCCGGAAGCCGTTTCTCAATCTCTTCGAGAATGTCGAACCGCAGGGGAGGCGGAACAAGCACGCCGTCTTCAGTTCGGGTGCACTGCTCAGGCTTGAACTTCGCAGCTCCGTGGCTCGTCCCGATGGATATGGCCAGAGAATCAGCACCGGTGCGGGAGACGAAGTCCTCAACCTCTTCAGGTTTGGTGTAGGTGGATTTTTCTGCCACCACGTCGTCTTCGATGCCCGCCAGCACCCCGAGCTCGCCCTCAACGGTTACGTCAAACTGGTGGGCGTAGTCGACTACTTTTTTAGTCAGCGCTACATTCTCCTCATAGGAAAGATGGGAGCCGTCGATCATCACCGAAGAAAATCCGTTGTCAACACATTCCTTGCAGACCTCGAAATCTGAACCATGGTCCAGGTGCAGGGCAATGGGGATCTCGTATCCGAGCTCCTTAGCATATTCTACCGCCCCTTTGGCCATGTGGCGCAGCAGGGTTGCATTGGCATAGTTTCGTGCTCCCTTTGACACCTGCAGGATCACCGGAGATTTTGTTTCCACGCAGGCCTGGATGATTGCCTGCAGCTGTTCCATATTATTAAAGTTGTATGCAGGAATGGCATAGCCGCCTTTGCCGGCTTTCTTGAACATATCTCTCGTGTTTGCCAGACCAAGTTCTTTGTATGAAATCATGTAATACCCCTTGAAATAAAAAATTAGGATTCACTTCCGACCATAGCGTAAAACGGGAAGGCTGGTCAAGTATGCGGGTGAACCAGAGCGTCGAATGAACTGATTGTCTGTTGAGCTAATTGTGTGATATCCAGACCGAGGGTCTCTGCGGCACAGGCATAGGTATAACCCATCATGCCGGGATGGTTGACCCTGCCCCGCTTGGGCACAGGGGTCAGAAAGGGACTGTCGGTCTCAAGCAGCAGCCGCCGGGGGTCGGTCACCTTGAGTGCTTCCGCCAGTTTGCGGCTGTTCGTATAGGTAATATTGCCTGCAAAGGATATGTGAAATCCCAGCTCCTGCACCTCGACGGCAAATCCGGCATCCCCGCTGAAGCAGTGCATGATGCCCCCGCAGGATGGACGGTACTCCTTCAGCATCTCCAGCACCTGAGCGTCTGCCTGTCGGTTGTGGATGATTACCGGAAGCTTCAGCGTCTCTGCAGTCTCCAGCTGTGCGGCAAAGAGCTTCTGCTGATCCTTGAGGGTATCCCGACTGCGGTAGAGGTCGATCCCGCATTCTCCGATGAACCTGATCAGCCCATCCTCCGCAGCCCGGCGGACCTTCGGAAGTTCAGCCAGCAGTTCATCCAGGGACTGGCGGGACAACGCGCCCGGATGGGCTCCGCCGGAGAGCACGATGGTGTCAAAATCCTGCAGCAGCCGGGAGCGCTCGGTAATGTCTCCGGGATGAGTGCCTGCGTCTATGCCTCCCCGGAATCCCTCCTGCTGCAGCTGGCGGTACAGCTGGGGGACGTCGAGCCCCTTGGACCGCATATGCAGGGTATGAAAATGGGTGTCAATGTATTCCATGGACTGAAAGATAGCGGATTACTGCTGGTTCGGCAACCGTCTTCTGATCAGATCAAAGAGCTTGTTTTTCAAGTCGTTCGGGTGAAAGTCCGGCTGATGTGTGAGCACGCCCCCGGCCATATGGGCATGTCCCCCTCCGAACCCCTCCGGTTCGATGAGGGTCTTGACGATTTCCGCCGCATCCCATTCCGGTTTCTCGCTCCGCACGGAAATGCTGTAGCCTCCGTTGTTCCGGGCGATCAGCAGCACAAAGCGCACCTCCTGGATGCTGAGACAGAAATCTGCAAGAATGCCCATTAAGTTCTGCTCGCATCCCTGGGGCAGGTAGCAGAAGCAGCACAGATCAGCAACAGTCAGATGCTTGAGCAGATACCGGAAGTAGGGGAGATCTGAACTCTGGATCTTGTTCCTGACGTGAATATGCAGATATTCCTGGTCTGCAATGGGATAGCAGAGGTTGATCAGCTCAATATCGAGGGAGTTGACCCCCCGGGTGAGAAAGGAGGTGTCGATATAGAGACCGGCCAGGAATGCCGTAGCTGCCTGAGGTGGGATGTCCGTGCCGGTTTCCTGGTAATACCCGGCGATGATCGTAGCGCAGGAGCCGTAGTCGGTATGCAGGTCGATAAAGGGAACAGCCCGGGGGTTCGGGTTTTCTGACTCCTGGGGATGATGATCGATGATTGCCCGGACGTCGCCTCCCAAAGTACGGACGTTCCGGTTGCCCGGATATCCGTCTACAATAATCAGCTGGTCGCTTTCGTGTACTTTCACGCTGTCGGCCTGCTCCGCCGGAATGGAGAGAATAGAGATGAAGTCCCGGAGGTCTCCCCGGATGATGGATCCTGAATAGATGATCCGAGCGGATACTCCATGCTTTTCAAGCAGCCGCAGCAGACCGAAAGCACTTGCCAGCGCATCATGGTCGGGAAAATCATGGGTCTGGATAAACAGCCGTTTGGACGGATCCAGCACGGTAAGCAGTTTTTGAAACGAAGGCATCAACATCCTCCCTGCAAAGGTTGCAACATTTCAATGATAAGATGTGCGGGATAAAATGACAACCCGGAGCACCCCCGGCGGCAGGAATTACCACACACGAAGTGATATCCCCGCCTGCAGCGACAATGCCGGATTCTCATCTGCATATAACCCCGCCTCACTGAAGACGGTGAAATTGGGATCGATCAGGTAGTGTGCACCAGCGGAAAGACTGACGGCGCTTTCAAATTCCTGAAGATACCCGGCTGAACCCGAGACCGAACCGTCGATCCGCCAGCGGTAGTTCCGGGGAAAGTACCTGATGTCGCCGGTGAAGGAGGCTTCAATAAAACCGGACTGCTGTGCCGTTGAGAAGCCTCCGGAGAGTTCGGCGGCTATACGGTAGTACAGGGAATGATCACAGACCAGATCAGCAAGCTGAGCCTGGACTGCAGGGCCTGCCTTCAGAGACAGCCCCGGATCATCCGGTGCAGAAGACGGATGGACCCTGATTCCTGCAGAAATCTCGCTGCCGTAGAAGATGTGCTCGTAGCGCCTGCGCTCGAAGGCGAAGGACTGGTTCTGATCCAGCAGAATGACCTCGGCGATTCTATCCTCCATGCCGAGGGTCCCGGCGAGGTCGCGGTAGTACTCCAGATGAAGCTGGGAATCATCATCACTCATCAGTTTAAGCCGCATTTCCCGCTGAGCAAGCAGTTCAGCCGCCGGAATGATGTCCTCACGGCTGTAGACGATCCGGGTATAAGTCAGCAGCATCTGGGCGAGGGCGATGTGACTGATATCATGCAGCCGGCCGGTGCCGACGCTTGCTGTGAGGGTGAGGTCAAATCCCGGATCTCCGGAAAGTTCGGCCCATCCCCGGCCTTCCACCTGATAAAACCCCCGGGAGCCGAGCCGCTCAAACCTGTAGGAGCGGTATGAAGCCTCATCAATACTCACCCGGAGGCGGTTTGCTGCAGTTCCGATCCGGAATGCCGCACCGGCGTGCAGATCTGCAGTGTAGTCGGACTGCTGATCCCGCTGCCGGTAGACTCCCTTCAGGGCAAAGCTGAATTCAGAATCTTCGGGAGCATCAAGGGGCAGATTTACATGCAGTGCCGCATCGGAATCCGGGGAAAGGGCGCTTCCTTCAATGACGAAACTGTCGTAAAAAACCGGAACAATCCGGTCGAAAAAATCTTCATGCTCCAGAATTACCGCTTCAGTCTGCAGGCTTGCGGATACCAGCATGAGCAGAATTCCTAAGCAGATTCGCGGGTTTGTCATCCGTTCTTTATATCACAGGAATGAATAAGAGTGAAGGAAGGAAGTATTGACTTATAACGTATGTTATTTATAATGAGTTCAGGAGAGGCTATGAAACAGCACCGAATTTTTACCAAAGAGATGGTGATAGATGCAGCATTTGAGCTGCTGCGCACCAGAGGATGGGGCGCAGTTACCGCACGGGAGATCGCCGCCCGGCTCGGCTCCTCCACCATGCCGATCTATTCCCATATGAAATCCCTGGAGGAGCTTACCCAGCAGCTGGCCAGCAAGTCAACAGAGCTGCTGACGGAATATCAGCGGAGATCCTATACGCCCCGGCAGATGTTCAACATTGCCGTCGGCTACGTTGCCTTCGCCAGGGATGAACCACGACTTTTCCGGTTCCTCTTTCTCGACAGAGAGAGCCCGGCATCTGCCTCCTCAGGCGCTGAGATGTACCGGCATTTCCATCAGCAGTTTGATACCGGAAGCCCCGAAGGGGAGGCACTGGCGCTGCTTTCCCGGGAAGCTCAGGAAGGGCTGATGAGAAACAGCTATATCTACACCCACGGCCTGGCGGTGCTGGTCCATTCCAGCCCTCCTGAAGCCTGGAGCGATGAGACAATCCTCACATGCCTGCAGGATGCCGGGGAGGCCTT
>PWKH01000138.1 GCA_003559765.1 Spirochaetaceae bacterium | reverse complement strand
GTGAACATCGGGACTGCGGACAATCCCGCCATCCTGATATCCGGCCATGACCTGAAGGACATGGAGGAGCTGCTGGAGCAGACCGCCGGCACCGGCGTGGATGTGTATACCCACAGCGAGATGCTTCCGGCAAACTACTACCCGGCGTTCAAGAAGTATGAGCACCTCCGGGGCAACTACGGAAACGCCTGGTGGAAGCAGAAAGAGGAGTTTGAGTCCTTCAACGGGCCGATCCTGTTCACCACCAACTGCATCGTTCCTCCCAAGGAGAGCTGCAAGGACCGGGTGTATACCACCGGAGCATCTGGGTTTTCCGGCTGCACCCATATCCCCGACCGGCCGGCGGGAGGGAAAAAGGACTTCAGCCGGATCATCGAACATGCGAAGCAGTGTCCCTCTCCGAAGCAGATTGAGGAAGGATCCATCATCGGCGGATTCGCCCATAACCAGGTGCTCGCCCTTGCCGACAAGGTGGTTGACGCGGTCAAATCCGGCGCAATCCGGCAGTTCTTTGTGATGGCCGGCTGCGACGGACGGATGAAGAGCCGGGAATACTACAGCGAGTTTGCCGAGAAGCTGCCGAAGGATACGGTGATTCTCACTGCAGGATGCGCCAAGTACCGCTACAACAAGCTGCCCCTCGGCGATATCGGCGGCATCCCCCGGGTGCTTGATGCCGGACAGTGCAACGATTCCTATTCACTGGCGGTAGTCGCCATGAAGCTGAAGGAAGTCTTTGAACTCAACGACATCAACGACCTGCCGATTTCCTACAATATCGCCTGGTACGAGCAGAAGGCGGTGATCGTGCTGCTGGCGCTGCTGTCTCTGGGAGTAAAGAACATTCACCTCGGCCCGACGCTTCCAGCCTTCCTTTCACCCAATGCTGCCAAGATTCTCATCGAAACCTTCGGCATCGGCGGCATCGGTGATGTGGAGGAGGATATTGATCTCTTCCTCGGGGCATAATCGTAAACAATCCAGCATATGAAAGACAGCGGCCGGGGCTTCGTGCTCCGGCCGCTGATGTATGCTTCCCCATCGACTCGCTCCCTGCTATACTGAAACCGACATGAAACCCCAGGATACCGACAGACAGGACAGCTACCGGCAGGAGCAGGAAAGCCGGTTCGAAGAGACCTTTCTCTCACCTTCCGGCGGAGAGGCTCCGTCCCCTCGTACGGCTCCGGAGGAGGCAGCACTCCCGCGCCTCCGGCGGTTCGAATATCCCGGGATGAGCGAAGAGCACCGGCAGTATCTTGCCGTGTTCACCTCCTCAAGCGCCCTGGCCGCATCCGCCCCTCCCGGGCCGGTACCGGCGGACCTTGCATCCCTGCGGGTAGACTACCGCAGCCGGCTCAATGACGCCCAGCTGCAGGCGGCACTCTGGGAGGGCGGTCCCCTGCTGGTAATCGCCGGTGCGGGAACCGGGAAGACCTGGACCATCTGCTGCCGCGCCGCCTACCTGATAGAGCGGGGGGTTCCCCCCGGCGAAATTCTGCTGCTCACTTTCACCCGGAAGGCCGCCTCAGAGATGATCGGCAGGGCCTCAATGCTGCTGGATGATGCTGAAGCGGCAGGAAGAATCAGCGGCGGAACCTTCCACGGATTCGCCCACCGGATGATCAAGCGGTATGCCGATATCATCGGGGTCGACCGGAACTTCACCATCCTTGACGAGACGGATGCCCGGGATGTGATCGTGCTCATCAGGGATGAGCTGAAGCTCCGCCGGAGGGACAACGTGCCTGTTCCCAAGGGGCAGGTGATCCAGGGGATCCTCGGAACATCCCGCAGCTGCGAGCTGACCGTCAAGGAGGTGATCACCAGGGACCATGAGCATCTGAGCGTCTACATACCGGATCTCGAAGTAATCCAGCGGCTCTACCTCAAGTACAAGCAGGCTCACCGGTACATGGACTATGATGATCTGCTGGAGGTGCTCTATGAGAAACTGCAGAACAACTCCCGTTTCAGACAGCTGGTGCACCGGCAGTTCACCCATATTATTGTGGATGAATACCAGGACACCAACACTGTCCAGGGGAGACTGGTGGAGGCCCTTGCAGGAGAGCGTCGGCAGGTCATGGTCGTGGGGGATGACGCCCAGTCCATTTACGGCTTCCGGGGAGCCAAAAGCGAGAATATTCTCAATTTCCCCAGAATTTTCCCGGCAAGCGGTATCATCCGCATTGAAAAGAACTACCGCAGCACCCCGGAGATTCTCGCCTATGCCAATGACGTCACCGGCGCCATGACCTTTGCATACCCCAAGCAGCTTGCATCGGTGAGACCCGGCGGGGCGAAGCCTGAGGTGCATCGCTGTTTCTCTCAGCAGGAGGAGGCCTCCTGGATCTGTGATGCCGTAGAAAATCTCCAGCAGCAGGGATCAGCTCTTGCAGATATCGCGGCGGTGTACAGATCAAACCATCTGTCGGGACATCTCCAGGCGGAACTGCTGAAGCGGCGGATTCCCTTCATTGTATACGGGGGGCTGAAATTTGTTGAACGGAGACACGTGAAGGACATGCTCGCCTTTGTGCGGATATCCCTTAATACCCTGGATGCGGCAGCCTGGCACCGGGTGCTGCGCATGATCAGCGGCATCGGCCAGGTGCGCTCCGGCATGATCATCCGGACGGTGGCGGAGAACGGCGGAGTGTTTTCGGCTCAGAAATTCAGGGGGCATCCCTTCTTTTCCGCCATGGAAGAACTGGAAGGAGTGATCAGGTATCTTCAGGATGACCGCCTCTCGCTTCAGCAGCGGCTGCTCAGACTCAAGGCCTACTATCTGCCGGTGATGCGGCAGCACTGCGAAGACTACGCGAGAAGAATCCCCGATCTGGATGTGCTTGCATCGCTGGCGGAGAGCTCCTCCTCTATGGAGGAATTCTTTTCGGACCTGGCTCTGGATCCTCCCAGTGCATCCTTTCAGGACTACCCGACTGAAAAGCACGACGGGGATGCCGATTCTCTGGTACTCTCCACGGTCCATTCCGCCAAGGGGCTGGAATGGCGGTATGTCTTTGTGATCTCAATGCTCGACGGGGTCTTCCCTGATATCCGGTCGCTCCATGATTTCAGCTCCCTGGAGGAGGAACGCCGGCTTTTCTATGTTGCCTGCACCCGGGCCAGGGACGGGCTGTATCTCAGCTTTCCGTCATACATACAGACGCATCAGTACTTCGCTCTTCCCTCCAGATTTCTCAGCGAGCAGGACCGTGAGCACTTTTCCTTTTATATCGGCCGAAGGGAACATCCGGTGAAGTTTGTATGATACAATTTACCAGAACGAGGAGGTCGACCAGGACTATGCGCCTGACCGCACTGCTTGCAGCATGCCTGCTGCTGACTGCCGGCTGCATGCCGCGCCCGATCATGAATTTCGAATATGACCCCTCCGGTGAACCCCAGGAGCTCCGGTATATTTTTCAGGATCCTGAAGGGGTCTATCTGACCACGCTCCGGGAAGATTACGGTCTGCTGTCCCGGACGGCCGCTGCCGGGTCCGATCTTGAGCGCTCAGCAATCCTCTGCGAATGGGTGCACGGTCTCTGGGAACATCACCCGGAGAACGTTCCCTCCAAGGGAGATCCCCTGACCATTCTCTGGGAAGCCGAGGAAGCTGAAGGGTTCCGGACCATCGAGTATGCCGTTGTGCTCAGCGGGGCGCTTCAGTCGGTGGCCATTCCTGCACGGTTTATTACCATGCACAGTCATGACATCGAACAGACCATGGACGCCCATGTGGTGGTGGAGGCCTACCTGCGGGATGAGCAGCGCTGGATTATGCTCGATCCGCGGCGGAACCGGATACCCATGCACGACGGAACTGCCTTGAGCGTGCTCCAGCTGCAGGAGCAGATGAGTGAATCCCCCAGGGAAATAACCTACTACCGAACGGGCTCAGACCGGAGCTATACCCGATGGATCCGGGAGTACCTCTACTATTTCCATACCAATCAGGACAGCAGGCTCCATACGGAAATGTACGCCTATAAGAACCTCATGCTGGTTCCCCAGAACCTGCCGACTCCGAGATACTACAGCCCCTATCACCGGGAGCAGGGATTTACCCTTTCCGACAGCGCCTCAGTCACCCATGACCCCGACTACTTCTACGGCAGACCGAATATCCTCTTTGATGATGACGTCGAAGCAGGAGCCTACTGACGTTTTTTCTGCTGCTTGTGCACAGCCTGGGCGGAGAACTTTTTTGACAGATAGTCCATCACGCGGTTGGTCCGTTTTTTCATCAGGTTGACCGCTTCAGGGGTCAGCAGGGATTCCCCTGAGGGCAGGGATGAGGTTTCATCGGGAAAATCGAAAAACAGATCAAAGGAACCGTTCTGCTTTCGGTCAGCTGTTTCAGGATGCTGATCCGGCTGAGGCATCAGCTTTGCCGAACGTCTGGGAGTTCTGACATGAATGGTTCCCAGGGGGGTTGACGCACGGAAGGAGCGGGATCGCCGGATTCCCGGCACGGACGCCAGTTCAAATGCTTCCTGAAGGGAAAGGTACTCCATGCGGTAGCGCAGCCGCTGAATCTGCTCCTGCTTCAGGCTTTTGAGCCGGGCTGCGCGGTGGAGGGCTTTGCGCTCCCGCCGTATATATCGGGGGAGGGGTTCCTGAAGCCGTTTGAGGGAACGGGAGAGGAGGGTGTCGATCTTCGATTCCAGAAACATGCCCCGCTTCACATGATATGCCAGGACGAAGGAGGTCGCCATGACCACGGCAATTCCTTCAAAGGCGGCGTCGACCGCATCCTGATACAGTCCCCAGCTCCAGTTATGGAGAAATCTCAACGTGGCTTTGTTAAGCACCACCCGCATAAGTCCGAAGGTGCCGACAAACAGCAGACTCAGCCGAGGAATGGAGATATGCTGATCAATTACTGAAGATACCCTGGCGACGGTCAGCACAATCAGCAGGGTGATGATCAGCTCCGAGAGCAAGATGATTCCGGAGGCGGTCCTGAAGAGCTTCGGGGAGGTTCTGGTCTTGTTCACCCGATCGGTAAGGGCTCGCTGAATGACCGAAAACCGGTGTTCGATGGTCTGTTTTTTTTTGCGGTTTCTGAAGGAACCGGCGTACTCGGAAATTTTCTGCTTCAGCTGCCGGGAGAAAAGGGTGGTGACGATGCCCTGAACGGTGTCGCTGGCATGGGAGAAGGCCCAGTTCACGTTGTAGCGTTCCTGCTGTTCGTGAATCAGGGAGAGTTCGTCATAGGCCTTTTCGGTATGTTTTATCGTCCGCTCAAAGGGAGCGGCAGCCTTTTGGGAATCAATCTGACTGTCGATGGCGGCGATTTCCTGAAGAATTCTTCCTCGCATGTCAAAGGCCTTCATGATATCTAGATACCACAAAGGTATGGTATTTGCAAGACGGCCGCTCCACGATATAATCGGACCTCAGGAGCGTAAAGCATGCAGCACATTATTACCGCAGTCACTACCCGGCGCGAAGAGCTGGTGGATATCACCGGGGAGGTGTCCCGGGCAGTCGAGGCGTCAGGAGCTGACTCCGGCATCGCTTCGGTCTATGTCATGGGAGCGACCGCCGGAATCATGATCCAGGAAAACTGGGACGAGAGCGTCCAGCAGGACGTCGTCACACTGTTCAGGCAGCTGATCCCCCGGGGGGTGTGGACCCATGACCTGCAGGACGGCAACGGAGATTCCCACCTGAAAGCAGGGCTGGTGGGGCCCGGTGAGGTGATTCCCGTGACGGGAGGCAAGCTCGGTCTGTCCACCTGGCAGAATATTTTTCTCTGTGAGTTTGACGGTCCCAGGCAGGAACGCCGGATCATGGTGACGGTACTCAGCGACAGGTAGCAGGAGGAACATATGTCTTCACAAGCAGGAACAGCCGCCGCATCCCAGGCGACAGCGGCCGGAGCAGTCACCCAGGCGATCAAAGCATCCGGTTCCATTGTCCGGGTCGACCAGGAAGCGTTCGAACAGATACTGCAGCGTACCGACCGGAAACTGGTCATCGCATGCCCCGCACGGACCAAGCTTTTCGGCAGGCACCAGTATGCCGTAAACTACCAGGGATTTACCTTCTATCTGAAGCATAAGGAGCTGATTCAAATCCCCCCGGGATTTGAGATCATTGAAGCAAAACGTATCTGGGTTCCCTATTAGGCATCCCGGAAGGAGGATTCATGAAACGCATCACAGCTGCAGGTCTGGTTCTGATGCTGTGCGCTTCCTTTGTCTGGAGCGGCAGCATGGAAGACGCACTGTTCGCAATCGATATTCCCGTCACCTACGGAGAGCAGCAGTTTCGTCAGCGCATCATTGAACGGACCGGCTCACAGCGCCCTGCAGTGGGGCTGGTGCTTTCGGGAGGTTCGGCCCGGGCCTTTGCTCATCTGGGGGTGCTGGACTACCTGGAGGAGCATGATATCGTCGCAGATTATATCATCTCGAATTCCATGGGCTCCATTGTCGGGCTGCTCTACGGAGCAGGCCTCTCCCCTGACCAGATCTACCGGCTGTTGACCGACTACGGAGAGGGATCTCTCTTCCGGTTCGTGATGCCCCTGAAGGGAGGAGTGCTGGATGCATCGGGGTTTATGAACCTCATTGCCCTGGTCGCCGGGATCCAGCGGCTGGAGGAACTGCCGATCCCGGTGATGGTCACCGGAGAGGACCTGGTGACGAAGCGTACGATGCGGATGGCTGAAGGGGATCTGCTTGAGGTCATGCAGGCATCATTTGCCCTGCCCTTCTATTTTGCTCCGGTGGAATACCGCGGCCATCTGATCGTCGACGGGGGATTCACCAATCTGGTGCCTCTGGGCACAGCGGCTGAATTCGGAGATCAGCTGCTGGTTTCGACCACCTTCTACCAGAATCCGGATCTGGATTTGCGAAATCCCCTGACGGCATTGAACGTCGCAGTAGATATATCTAAGACCCGCCGGGGCATTGAGGAGTTGAAGCGCTATGAGCATCTGCTCATCCGGTGCGATGTAGAGCATTTCTCCTTCATGGATTTTGAGCGGATCGACGAAATCCGGGAAGCCGGATACCGATCGGCTGCTCGGCAGCTGGATCCGGACATGATCATTGGGGCTTCTCTGATGGGGATCAGCGATGAGGTGGTGCAGCTGCGGGAAGCATATGAGGTGCGGCTTGATGCAGTTCCCTCCAGACAGCGGACCGACGGAACGGTTCCCGACCGGTTCGGCACCCTGCAGCTTGCCCCGAAGCTGGAAACACCCGGTGCACCGCTTCGCCGAAGCTATCTGCATGATGAGCTGACCTTCTCCCTGGAGCTGCGGGGATCAAAGGATTATCTGCGGGGAGGCATCTCGGCGGGAGGGCTGTGGGAAGGATCATCGAATCGGATTTTCCCTGCCGCTGCAGTGCAGGGAGATGTCTTCATCCCGCCGGGAATCGAGCTCTACGGCAGAGCCGGGATCACCGGCCGTTCTGAGCTGTACCTTGCCGGCTATGCCGAGGGAGTATGGCAGGCGGCACAGGGGCTTGACCTGTCCTCCGGGGGAGGCATAGAGGCCGTCTGGCAGGACCTGGGATTTGACCGGTCGGCAGTTACCCTCTGGACCGGGGCATCGGCGGAACTGATGCAGGGAGTGCGCATCAGCGGCGAGACCGGGGGACAGCTCCGGGAGTACTCCCATTGGCATCTTTTCGGCCGGGCTGATGCCCGCCTCAGTCATCCCGGAGGCCTCAGTGCCGAGTACCAGCTTCTTGCCAGGACGATGCTCGGCAGCGGCAGTCTGCCGCTGTACTACGGGGAGTATGTCCATGAGCGGGATACTGAGGGTATCGACCGGTACTCCCTGCACACCGCGCGTATGGGGTATACCTTCCCCGGGCTTCGTCCGACCTGGGGGGAACTGCTGCTGTTCAGCGATATCTATGCCGGGGTCTACGGCGAAGCAGGTCTTTTCGGCGGATTCGCTCCGGCTGCCGGGGTGACCCTGGGAGCCAGGATGTCCTTCATCGGCCTTGAAGAGCTCTCGCTGTTCACCGATATCGGGTATGACTTCGACCAGGAACAGCCGGCTGTCCGGCTGTACGTTCGTCCTTAGACAATATGTTGTGACCTCCGTGTTTGCATAATCGTGGATTAGCTCGCATAATAAGAAAAAATACTTATGGCAAGCACGCCACATACAAAGGAACGGAGGTCACGATCAACAGTGTAATTTATGTTGGGATGGATGTCCACAAGGAGACGATCGTATTAGCCGGAATGAGAGATGGAAATCAGTTTGCAGAATTCGAACGGACGATTCGAAACGAACCGGGACAGGTGAAGAAATTTTTTCAGCGGTTGTCGGAGCGGGAAACGAATATGTTCACCTGTTATGAAGCAGGTCCTACGGGGTACACCTTGTATCGGCAGTTGGAAGAGCTGGAGATACCCTGTTTGATAGCAGCACCTTCGCTGCTTCCGAGAAAACCTGGGGATCGGGTGAAGACCGACAAGCGAGATGCGTTCATGCTGGTGCGGAACCTGAGGAATGGGGAGATTACTCCAGTACATGTTCCTGCTGAAGAGGATGAGGCGGTGAGAGATTATCTGAGGATGTGTGCCGACATGAAGACAGATCTAAAGAAATGCAATCAGCGGCTGCTGCAGTTTCTGCTGCGGCAAGGAAAGAAATATGAAACAGGCAGGAATTATTGGACATTAGCGCACCGCAGATGGCTGAAAAGCATGGAATTTGCTCACTCGCTGCAGCAAGAGACCTTTGATGAATACTACACAGCGATCTGTGAATTGGAGGAAAAGATTGCTCGTATGGAGGACCGGATAGAAGAGCTTGGGGCTCAGCAGCGGTATGCGCAGCAGGTCAGCAAGCTGAAATGCTTTAAGGGAATCAATACGCTGAGTGCTTTGTCGTTTGTGGTAGAGATTGGAGATTTCCGGAGGTTCAAAAAAGCTCATGAACTGATGGCGTATCTGGGATTGGTTCCTTCAGAGTATTCCAGCGGAGTATCGCGTCGATTGGGAGGGATTACGAAAGCAGGGAATTCCCGGCTGAGGCGACTGCTCGTTGAAGCAAGCTGGCATTATCGTCACCAATATACTCCTTCAAAACGGCTGGCTGCGAGGAGGAAAGGACAAGAGGTTGAAGTGATTGCATATGCGGATAAGGCGGGAAGAAGGCTTACGAGGAAATTCAACAAGTTAGTATATCGCGGGAAGCGGTCTCAGACTGCAGTGACTGCAGTTGCCAGGGAACTCTCAGGATTTCTTTGGGGTATGATGACAGGAAACACCAGTGCTGCATAAAGAACTCCGAGGAAGCAGAGTAAGACGATAACAGATGGTACTATGAAGAACAGCAGGATTCCGTCCAGAAGGATGGATAGAGAAACACCAGCGATAACGGAGAACCCTCGATACTCCTATGAGGCAGGGATACCCCTGATCCTCGTCCTTAGACAGAGGAAGCTCCCGACGATCCCATTGACCTGCGGTATCCAACCCGCGTATATCAGAATGGTCTATCGCCGCGCACACAGTTTCTCTATCTTTTCTTCTGTTCGGAATATCCTGAAAGGATCATATGGATAGATGTATTAAATTGTGCTTGACAGGAGGCACAACATATCAGGAGTGAGGTATGCTGAAGCGATGCGATTATCCCCACCGGGTATTCAGG
>PWKH01000093.1 GCA_003559765.1 Spirochaetaceae bacterium | reverse complement strand
GCCGGTCTCCGCATCCCAGCGTGGTCCGCCGGGACCGCAGGGACACCGGGGTCAGAAAGGGAAGGAGATCCTTCACTCCGTGATAGGATTCGCTGGTAAGGGGAGCGAAGACCCCGTAGGATCCGTCAAACTGCACCACCGTACCGGGAACCAATGAAGGTTTCTCCTTTGAGAAGATGCACAGCTGCTTCACCCCGGCAATTTTTGCGATACAGCACAGATATCCTGAACTGCGGAAAAGCGACCGCGGATACAGCAGCAGTCCCTCCCCGAGATGCATTCCGTAGGGCAGAGTCTGCTTGCAGGCGTCCAGCACATGCTGGCTGGCATCCAGCAGTCCGTGGGACCGCAGCGTGTAGACGAGAAATTCCTGTTGTTTAGAAGTGTTCATACACTGCTCCTTGTCTTGAAGTCTATGGCGAAATAGTTCACCGCGTTATTGTAGCAGATATCCTGAATCATCGCACCCATCAGGGAGTAATCAGGGGGAACTTCTCCCTGTTCCATCCAGTCCCCTGCCATGGAGCACAGCAGCCTCCGAAAGTATTCATGCCGGGGGTAGGAGAGAAAACTCCGCGAGTCGGTAAGCATGCCCACAAACCGGCTGATCAGCCCGAGACCTGCAACTGCGGTAAGCTGACGGCGCATGCCGTCGAGCTGGTCGTTAAACCACCAGGCGGAACCGAACTGCACTTTACCGGGGATGCTGCCGTCCTGGAAGGCTCCGGTAACCGAGGCGATCAGTTCGTTGTCCCGGGGATTGAGCACGTAGAGCACCGTCTTGGGAAGCTGTCGATCCCGGTCGAGGGAATCCAGGAATCTGCACAGCCCTTCGGCTATCGGCCGGTCGCCGATGACGTCGAAGCCGGTGTCGCTTCCCAGCTGCCTGAACATCCGGGTGTTCACGCTGCGCAGTGCCCCCAGGTGCAGCTGCATCGTCCACCCCCGGCGGCTGTCCATCCGGGCGAGCTCCGTCAGCAGGACTAACCGGAATGCATCGATCTGCTGCGGGGAGACCTCCTTTCCGTTCAGAGCCAGGGAGAAAATCTCGTCGAGCTCACCTTCGGCAGGAAGCCGGCAGTGCGGCACTGTCGTCAGACCGTGGTCAGAGAGCCTGCATCCGCTTTCGTGAAAAAATCGGTGCCGCACATCCAGGGCCTCGAGGAGAGAGGAAAAGCGGTCAATCCTGATCCCTGAAGCTTCTTCGAGGCTGGCAATCCACGTTCTCCAGGAGTCGGGATGCTCCAGCGCGTGGGCCGCATCCGGCCGCCATGCCGGAAGCACCGCAGTATCAAACTCCCGGTCCTCCGCCAGTACACGGTGATGCGCAAGGGTGTCGACCGGGTTGTCGGTGGTGCACAGGGCAGTGACATTGAACCGGCTGATCAGGCTCCTGACACGGAAGGAGTCCTCCCGAAGCATGGCATTGCACTGGTCATAGATTTCCCGGGCATTGGCAGGAGAGAGGGGAGCATCGATGCCGAAGACCCGCTTGAGCTCCAGATGGGTCCAGTGATAAAGGGGATTTCCCACCGTCCGGGGCACCGTCTCGGCCCAGGCGGAGAACTTATCCCAGTCATCAGCGTCGCCGGTGATGCGGCGCTCATCAATACCCGCGGTTCTCATCGCCCGCCATTTGTAGTGATCTCCTCCGAGCCATACCCGGGTAATGCTTTCGAACTGGGTGTTCTCAGCTATCTGGGCCGGGGGAACATGGCAGTGAAAGTCAAAAATCGGCATCGATGCCGCATGCTCGTGGTACAGCCGACGGGCGCTTTCGGTATGCAGCAGGAACTGCTCGTCCATAAAAAGTTTCATACTCAGCCTCCTTCTAAATGTTGTGGGTCAGATATCCGCCGTCAACCGGAATGGTTACCCCGGTGACAAATCCCGAAGCCGCGCTGCTAGCCAGAAACAGGGATGCTCCGGCCAGCTCAGAGACATCGCCGAACCGTCCGAAGGGGGTATGGTCGATGACGTCCCGTCCCCGGGGAGTAAGGTCCCCGGTTTCGCGGTCAATCAGCAGATCCCGGTTCTGCTTGCCCAGGAAAAACCCCGGGGCCAGGGCGTTTACCCGGATTCCTGCCGGGGCGAATTCCTTGGCGCAGGCTGCAGTGAGGTTTTTCACAGCAGATTTTGCCGCGTTATAGGCCCAGATGCCCGAGAGGGGCACATAGGAGGACATGGAGGCCATATTGATGATGCATCCGGAAATGCCCGATTCACTCCAGTATGCGGCACACACCTTGGTGGGAATCACCAGCCCGGCAATGAGGTTGAGATTGACCACTTCCCTGAAGAGATCTACATCAACCTCGGTGAAGGGGGCTTTCCCCCGGTTGCCTCCGGCGGCGTTTACCAGAATATGAACCTCGCCGAAGCGGTCTGTACACTCCTGCAGGGCTGATCGTATGGAATCCTCTTCAAATGCGTCACAGCGGACTGTTTGAATCCGGTCGGCGGCTCCGGTGAGGGAACTCAGGCTTTCCTTCGCCGATTCAATTGACTCGCTGCGGTGTCCCCACAGAGAGACGTTGGCGCCGGCTTTCAGATACGCTTCTGCCATAGCATGGGCGATGGTGCCGCCCCCTCCGGTGATGACCGCAGTTTTTCCCTCCAGGGAAAACATTGATTCAATATAGCTCATCTATCTCTCCTCCTTGTCCATGGATGCAGTATTTCAGGCAAAAAGCACTTCCAGGCCCAATGCCTGCAGGGCCGCCTCATCGGTGAATTTCCGGTCGGTGATCAGCATATCCGCATCACCGGTGCGGGCGAAGACCGAGAAGGCGGTTTTTCCCGCCTTGCTGGAGTCAGCCAGGATAATCTTTCTGTGGGATACCGAGAGCACCTTCTGCTTCAGCTGACTTTCAATGATGTTCTGTGCGGAGAACTGCCCCCGGAGGGTGAACCCGGTGGTGCCGATGAAGCAGGTCTCTATCTGGAAGTTGTCCAGGGTGCTGATGGGAATGGGCCCAATAAAGGAACCCGCCTCCCTGCGGTAGCTGCCGCCCAGGGTGAACAGGGAGATTTCCGGGGCCTCGGCCAGTTCAATGATGACGTCGATGGAATTGGTGACCACCCGAAGGCTCATGTGCTTCACGGCTGCAGCAAGGTGGCTGCAGGTGGTGCCGGCATCAAGGTAGATAGTCTCTCCCTCCCGGATAAGCTCCCTGGCTTTTTCGGCGATCCGGCGCTTTTCCTCCACATGGTCCTGCTGGCGCAGGTCAACCGTCCGCAGCAGCCGGGAGTCCTCGGCAATCTGGGCGCCTCCCCGGGTGCGGATCAGACATCCCGATTCCTCCAGCATGGTGAGGTCCTTGCGGATGGTGACTTCAGAAACCTTGAGCCGCTCGGAGAGATCTCCCACGGTAACGTGTCTGAGCATAGAGAGCAGCTTCAGTATTTCCTGACGGCGCGGTAATTCGTACATATTTCGAAACCTTTCGATGTATAGCCTAATAGAAAAGCACACGGGTGTCAATTCATCCAGAACCAGGAGTTTTCTCCTTGACCTGCCGTTTTTATCCATGATACAACTTACGAAAACAATTCATTTCTGAAACTTTTAGAAATATGGATTGCAGGAAGTTTGCCCCGTCTTGTTTCAAAACGCACTTCGCGGTAAGCTGGAGATATGCGAAAGGAATGATTCCTTCCGCAGAAAGGAGTATAGAACTATGCTGTATTGTGCAGAGGGTTCACCTCGTGACCGCATCAGCTCCCGGAAGCTGAGGGAACTGATCAATCAGAGCCTTGACCGCCTGGGTTCGAAAAAGCGGGTGCTGGTTGTCCCCCCGGATATCACCAGAGCCCACAGCAGGGCCGGTGAAATCACCCGGATGATCTGGGACTACTATCAGGACCGTCTTGCGGGCATTCTGCCTGCTCTGGGCACCCATACGCCCATGACAGATCCCGAGCTTGATGAGATGTATCCGGGGATCCCCAGGGAGCTCTTTCTGGTGCATCGCTGGAGAGAGGATGTGGTGACCCTCGGGGAGGTTCCTGCATCCTACGTTGAAGCTCAGTCCCACGGAAAGGTGTCCTTCAGCTGGCCTGCCCAGGTGAACCGGATGCTGGTGGAAGGGGGATTTGATCTGATCCTCTCGGTGGGACAAGTGGTTCCCCATGAAGTAATCGGCATGGCGAACTATAATAAGAATATCTTCGTCGGCGTCGGCGGGCGTGAGGGAATCGACCGCAGCCACTACCTCAGCGGCGTGGTGGGTACCGAGAACATCATGGGCATCGCCGATAATCCCGTGAGACGGGTGATGAACTACGCCCATCGGGAGTTTGCCTCCCAGCTTCCTCTGATGTTTATCCATACGGTGGTCGGCCGGGAAGCCGGGGGTGATCTTGCTCTGCGGGGACTGTTTGTCGGGGATGACGATCAGTGCTTCTATCAGGCGGCGGAGCTCTCCCGGGCGGTCAACATCACAAAGCTTGAAAAGCCCCTGAAGAAGGTGGTGGTGTATCTTGATCCCCGGGAATTCAGAAGCACCTGGCTGGGGAACAAAGCGATATACCGCACACGAATGGCGATTGCCGACGGAGGAGAGCTGATAGTGCTGGCTCCGGGGGTGCAGGAGTTCGGCGAGGATCCGGAGTTAGACCGGATGATCCGCCGCTGCGGCTACCGAGGCACCGAAGCGATAGTCTCCATGGTTGACCGGCAGGAGGGGCTCCATGACAGCCTCTCGGCTGCGGCGCATTTGATCCACGGCTCCACTGAGGGACGGTTTACCGTTACCTACTGTCCGGGAAAGCTCACCCGGGAGGAAATTGAGCAGGTCGGGTTCTCCTTCGGCGATATCGAAACAATGATGCACCGGTATGATCCCGAGGTGCTGAAGGAAGGATTCAATACTCTGGATGACGGAGAAGAGATCTATTTTATCGAAAACCCGGCAGTCGGCTTATGGGCCTCTGCCGAAAAACTCGAAGAAGGAGACAACCGATGAACAGACAGGCTGATATCGGATTAATCGGACTGGCGGTAATGGGCCAGAATCTGGTGCTGAACATGAATGACCACGGATTTTCCGTAGCGGTCTATAACCGGACCGTATCGAAGGTGGAGGACTTCATTGCCGATGCGGCCGCCGGACGGGACACCATCTACGGCGCATCCTCTCTGGAGGAGTTCACCGGGATGCTGAAGCGGCCGAGAAAGGTGATGCTGATGGTGAAGGCCGGTGACGTGGTTGATCAGTTCATCGAAATGGTGCTGCCCCATCTGGAGGAGGGAGATGTGATCATCGACGGAGGGAACTCCCACTTTCCCGACACCACCCGGCGCACCAGATATCTCCAGGATAAGGGAATCCTGTATATCGGAACCGGTGTTTCCGGCGGAGAAGAGGGGGCCCGCACCGGCCCGTCGATCATGCCCGGCGGAAATCCCGAGGCATGGCCGTTAGTGAAGGATATCTTCCAGGCCATTGCGGCGAAGACCGACACAGGGGAGGTCTGCTGCGACTGGGTCGGCGAAGAAGGGGCAGGGCACTATGTGAAGATGGTGCACAACGGCATTGAGTACGGCGATATGCAGCTGATCAACGAGGCCTACCATCTGATGAAGACCGGCCTCGGCATGGACTATGATGAGATGCATGAGGTGTTCGCCTCATGGAACGAGGGAGAGCTCGACAGCTATCTGATTGAAATCACCCGGGATATTCTGGCATTCAGGGACGAGGACGGAGAACCCCTGGTGGAGAAGATCCTGGATACGGCCGGACAGAAGGGCACCGGCAAGTGGACCGGCATCAGCTCCCTGGAGCTCGGTGTGCCGGTGACGCTCATCGGCGAGGCGGTCTACTCGAGGTGCCTCTCGGCAATGAAGGATGAACGGGTGGCCGCCTCCCGAATTCTCAAGGGTCCGGAACCCTCCTTCAGCGGGGACAGAGCGGCCTTTATCGAGGATATCCGTCAGGCCCTGCTGGCCGCAAAGATTGTCTCCTATGCTCAGGGGTTCATGCTTATGCGCGAGGCCGCCCGGGAGATGGGATGGAACCTCAACTACGGCGGCATCGCCCTGATGTGGCGGGGCGGATGCATCATCAGAAGCGCCTTTCTCGGAAAGATCAAGGAGGCCTATGACGCCCAGGATGATCTGTCCAATCTGCTGCTGGATGACTACTTCAGGGAGGTCATCGAGCGCTGCCAGGACAGCTGGAGACGGGTGACCGCCTGGGCGGCAACCCAGGGACTGCCGGCTCCCGCCTTAGCCACCGCACTGAACTTTTATGACGGCTACCGCTGCGGGCGTCTGCCGGCCAACCTGCTGCAGGCCCAGCGGGACTATTTCGGTGCCCACACCTATGAGCGCATCGACCGCGAGCGGGGTGAGTATTTCCACACCAACTGGACCGGCAAAGGCGGGAGCACCTCAGCCAGCACCTATCAGGTGTGATGATGCTGACCCATGCTGGAATAGACCGGCATGGGTCAGATGTGTTCAATCAGTTCCGTAGTTCTGCGGTAGACTTCGCTGAACTGGTCTGAGGCGGTTTCTCCCGCCTTTTCAAGATGCTCATCGGCGATCTGCTCGAGGCTGAAGAGGGTGGTGTCCGCCGCACTCTGGAGGGTGCGCTTCACCTTGAACCAGTAGCGGTGGTTTCCGTCGGTCTCCAGAGCGATGAATCCCAGGACCTGCTTTTTCCTCCGCATTCTGCACAGCTTCAGCAGCATGTAGGTGTGCTCCAGCAGCGTTCCGGCATCTTCGGGCAGCACAAAGCTGTCCTGGGGAATTCCCTCGTAGATCCCTTCCTCCGGCTGGATGTGAGGATATATGCGCACTAAGGCATTGATCTTCTCCCCGGGATGGATGTCATACCCCCGGTAGACGATCTTGCCCCGCAGATGCTTCGCCCTTCGCAGATAATCCGGCTGGATTCTGCGCAGCTCCTCTAACGGCAGCACGATGAGCCGCTGCTTGCCCCGAAAGGGTACTGTTTGGAATATCCGGTTCCAGAGACTGACCTCCGGTGCGTCCTGTTTCGCCGTTTTCTGCTGCTGTTTTTTCTGTTTCCCGCGCTGCTGTGTTCCTCCTCCCAAATGTGAGAGCAGTCCGGGATAAATGTCATGGAGCCACTCCTTTTTTACCGGAGAGACGATCCGGGCGTACATTCTGCTGGTCTTCATGATCTCCCCTGCCACAATGAACCGGGGAGTCTCCCGGAAAAGTACCGAGCCGGGATGGATTCTGATCCGGTCTGCAGTCATGCTCCGGTAGCTGTCCCGGCCGCTGAGAACGCAGACATACTGGATGAGCCCTGAGCAGATGCAGCACAGATAGTCATGGAGCGAGCCGCCGGAAAGAACGGGAATCTGCTGCTGCGAGACAATTTCGGTAAGCTGTGCGGCGATGTGGAGAATCTCCTCCATGATCTGAAAATCCAGATGAAACTGACTGCAGAAATCCTCACGCTGATTCCGGTCTGTGATGCCGCGGTACCGGCGGTAGAGATTGAGATAGGAGATGAAGTCCCCCTGGGGGGAGGAGAAATGGTGATGGGCCTGGCGGGATTCAATTTCTCTGCCCGGTGTCAGCACAAAGGGTGAGCGTGCAGAGAGATATGAAACGGCAATTATTGTCTCCTCCAGCACATCGGGGTAGGTGAGAATTGATTCGATAATGATCCGTGAGTGCCGGGGGGAGAGGGGAAACAGGGCCATCATCTCACCGATGTCCGTCAGCCGGTGATCATCATCAACTGCCTTGAGCAGCTTCAGTGTCTCCACCGCTGCATGGATGCCCTCCACCGAAGGCTGGGTGAGAAAATCAAATCCGGCAAAGTCGTAGATTTCCAGTTCAGCCATCCGCAGCACCACCTCCGAGAGATCGGTGCGGATGATCTCCTCAGGAGTGTACAGCTCCCGCCGGCGGTATTCCTGCTGGGTGTAGAGCCTGCAGCAGATGCCGGGGGCGGTCCTTCCGGCCCGTCCCTTCCGCTGGCTGCAGGATGCCCGGGAAATCGGCACTTCGATCAGGGAGGAGGTGTGGGTATGGGGGTTGTAGTAGTTGAGCTTCGCAAGCCCTGAATCAATCACCATGGTGATGTTGTCGATGGTGAGACTGGTCTCGGCGATATTCGTGGATACCACCACCTTGGTCTTCCCCTCGGGCGTCGGGATGAAGACCCGGTCCTGCTGCTCCTTGGAAAGCCTGCCGAACAGCGGCAGCAGAAACATCGAGGAGGCCTTGGGGCTTCTGTCCAGGCGGTGGAGACAGTCTCTGATCTGCTGTTCACCGCTGAGAAACACCAGGATATCTCCCTGCCGTCCTTCGCTGATATGCTCGTCTGTCAGTTCGGCAATCTTCTCATAGACTGAATCCTCGTCGGCGTACTTCGGCGGGGTGAAGCAAACCTCCACCGGAAACATCCCGGCATCTATATGGGTGATGGGGCATCCGTCAAAGTAATCAGAGAATGCATAGGGATTGATGGTGGCAGAGGAAATGATGATCTTGAACTCCGGCCGCTGCAGGGCGACCTGCTTGAGCAGTCCCAGGATGAAGTCGATGTTCAGGCTCCGCTCATGGGCCTCGTCGACCATGATCACTGAATATTCAGAAAGCATCGGATCAAGCTTCATCTCCTGAAGCAGCATTCCGTCGGTAAGGATCTTGATGCGGGTATCCGGGGCAGTTTCATCGTAGAAGCGCATCTTGTAGCCCACGGTCCCGGGGACGGTGGTTCCCAGCTGTTCGGCAATATAGCCGCTGACCGAGACAGCGGCGATGCGCCGCGGCTGGGTGACGCCGATCATTCCCTTCCGGGAGCAGCCTGCTTCATGCAGAATCAGCGGCAGCTGGGTGGTCTTTCCCGAGCCCGTAGGGCTTTCCACGACGATAACCTGGCTGGCCTCCAGCTGGCGGAGGATCTTATCCCGCTGTACGTAGACGGGCAGTTCGTGATGGGTTCTCATGAGCTCCTTTTCAGCAGTTCCGTGCACTTCGCCTCAAGGGACGGGTAGTCCCCGAGCTCCCACTGATCCCGGGTGGAGAGGTCCCGCAGGGTGTAGCTTCCGGTGTTCAGCTCCGCTTCACCGATCATCAGCCCCAGGGGCACCATCCGTTTCTCCGCATAGCTGAACTGCTGCTGCATCTTCCGTTTCGTCAGATACACCTCGGTGTGAAAACCCGATGAACGAAGCCGCGATGCGGTCTGCTGGTAGGAGCCCATGTGCTTCTCATCCATGCAGAAGATCATAATCTCGACACTGGAGCTGCGCCGACGCTGCAGCCCCAGCTCATCCAGGGCGGCCATCAGCCGGTCCAGGCCGATGGAGGATCCTACCCCCGGCAGCTGCTGCTTGGTGTACAGGGAGGCGAGATCATTGTATCTGCCGCCTGAGCACACCGAACCGATGCCGGGAAGGTCCTTCAGGAAGGTTTCGAAGACCACCCCGGTATAGTAGTCCAGCCCACGGGTGATGGAGGGATTGAGTGCAAGACAGCCGCCGAATCCGGCTGTCTGGGCATAGCTGATGAGCTGCCGCAGGCGGGTAAGCTCATCAGTTTCCCTGCCGCACAGCCGCCTGAGGGTGTCGAGAATCTCCTCGGGAGTTCCGTCGGCGGTGATGAACGTGATGATATCCTGCGCCTGGGTCCCGGTAACGTACTCCTGAAGCTGGGATATCACTTCACTGGAGCCGATTTTCTGGAGCTTGTCTACGATCCGCAGAATATCGGGGCCTGCTTCCCGGATG
>PWKH01000155.1 GCA_003559765.1 Spirochaetaceae bacterium | reverse complement strand
TTGACGTGATCTGGCCTGGGGATTTGGCCCATCATTTCGTAGACCTCTACGAATACGGTGCAGATGAGTATGTGGGAATGCACTTCCCGGCAATTGTTGACAACAACACCGTAGACGGTGAGCTTATCGGCATGCCGTGGTTCACCGATGCAGGCCTGCTGTACTACCGCACTGATCTGCTTGATAAATACGGCTATGACGGGCCTCCTGAAACCTGGGATGAACTGGAAGAAATGGCTGCCGTCATCATGGACGGAGAGCGGGCCGAAGGCAATCAGGATTTCTGGGGCTACGTCTGGCAGGGAAATGCCTATGAAGGGCTGACCTGCAACGCCATCGAATGGACAGAATCCAACTGCGGCGGCACCTTTGTCAGCCCCGACGGTGTGATCACTATCAACAACCAGCCGGCAATTGACATCGTTGAACAGGCAGCAGGCTGGGTCGGCACGATTTCTCCCAGCGGAGTGGTCGGCCATGCTGAAGAGGATGCCCGGGCAGCATTCCAGGGCGGAAACGCCGCGTTCATGAGAAACTGGCCCTACGCTTATTCACTGGGCCAGAGCGAAGATTCTCCCATCCGGGGCAGCTTTGATGTAGCACCCCTTCCAGCCGGAGACTCCGGCAGCGGCGCGGCAGCCCTCGGCGGCTGGCAGCTGGGACTGAGCAATTATTCAGCAAATAAGGACCTTGCTGCAGACGTGCTGTTCTTTATGGCAGGCTACGAGATGCAGAAGATGCGGGCGGTTGACGGATCCCTGAATCCCACAATCATGGACCTCTATGATGATGCGGATGTCCTGGAAGCCAACCCCTTCTTCGGAAGCCTCTACGACGTGTTCACCAATGCAGTTGCCCGGCCCTCAACAGCTACCGCTCCCCGGTACGGCGAGACCTCCAGAATCGTGTTTGACGGAGTGCACAGCGTACTCACCGGCAGCCAGACAGGCGCCTCCGCATTCAGAGAAATGGAGGCAGACCTTCAGGACCTGCTGGGATTCTCCACAGGAAGCCCTGAATGCGATTAACGACGTGATGCAGATATTGCCGCAGCGGACCTTTCGTGTTCGCTGCGGCATTTCTTAACCTACGCTGAACCCTACGGTCTGAAACAGCAACACTATCGAGGAGCTTGCCCCATGGCAACTGTAAAACTCCAGGATTTAAGCAAACGGGAAGCAAAACTGGCGTACCTGCTGCTGGTTCCCTCAATAATCATTCTGATTCTGATTGCCTTCTACCCCCTCGGCTCGGTCTTCTATGCAAGCACTACGAACCGCGAGTTTGCAAGCCCCCGGCCGACCGAATATGTGGGGCTGCAGAACTACGCAAAACTGCTGGGGGTAACGGTTCAGGAGCTTCCGCCTCTCGAAGACGAGGCCACCGGAGCGATCATGCGGGATGAACAGGGGAACATCGTCTTCGCAGATGCCTTTGACGTGCTCCCCCGTTCACGCCAAGGCGTGCGATACCGGAATTTAACCGAATTCACACTCTTCGGAACCAAGTACGTCCTGGGGGCGACGGAGCCTGCCTTTCTTCGGGCGATCGGAGACACGATCCAGTTCACTGTGATATCTGTGCTGCTGGAGACTGTGCTTGGACTGCTGATCGCCCTGGTGCTGCATTCACACTTCAAGGGACGGGGAGCCCTGCGAGCGGTGATGCTGATTCCCTGGGCAGTTCCAACCGCGGTATCCTCCCGCATGTGGGAATGGATGTTCGCATCCTCCCGGGTGGGGTTCTTCAACGTAATCGGACAGCAGCTGGGGCTGACTGACGGTCAGTTCCCCTTCCTGACCGATTCGGGCTCCCAGATCTGGATCATGATCATCATTGATGTATGGAAAACCACTCCCTTCATGGCGCTGCTGCTGCTTGCGGGCCTGCAGATGATACCCACCAGCATCTATGAAGCCGCCCGGGTGGACGGCGCCTCCACAATCCGCAGGTTTTTCTCCATGACCCTTCCGATGCTCAAACCGACCATGGCTGTAGCCCTGGTCTTCAGAACCTTGGACGCCCTCCGGGTGTTCGACCTGTTTCAGATTGTATTCGGAAGAAGCCGGTTTTCCATGGCCAGTTTCTCCTACTATCAGCTGATCAGCAACCGGGCAATGGGATACTCTTCAGCAGCCAGCGTAATTATCTTCGTAATTATTCTGCTGTTTATCCTGCTGTATATGAAAGTTCTGGGGGGTACATCACATGAATAAATCCAAAGCACTGGTTATCACGAAAAAACTGCTTTTTGTCATTGTGATTGTCTATATATTCATCCATATGACCTTTCCCTTTTACTGGGCAATCAACTCTTCCCTGAAGTCGGAAACTCAGGTGCAGATGCAGCCGGCAACCATGATTCCCCGGGACCCTCAGACGCTGGAATTTTCTCCGACTCTGCAGAACTATCAGGCGATCTTCAGGAATATCACCTTTGTGCGGGGCATCTTAAATTCGGTCTTCGTCGCCGTCACAGCAACGGTCATCGCCCTCGTATTCGGCTCCTTTGCCGCCTTCGCCATGGGAAAGCTGCGCTTCCGTGGAAAAACCGGGTCACTGTACCTGATTCTGTCGATGACCATGTTTCCCCAGATCGCCGTTCTCTCCGGGCTCTACGCCACCATGCGGACCTTGAATCTGCCGGTACGGGGCTTTCTGATTCTCTCCTACATGCTTTTCACCCTCCCCTTCACCATCTGGGTGCTCACCTCTTTTTTCAAGGGACTGCCGGACACCCTGCTGGAATCTGGTCAGGTTGACGGGGCTACTCCGTTTCAGACATTCTTCTTCATCCTGCTCCCTCTTACCGCCCCTGCTCTGGTAACCACGGGACTGCTGGCTTTCATTGCCGCCTGGAATGAGTACCTCTTCGCCCTCACCTTTACCTCCATTGCCCCCCAGGCGCGGACCGTCCCTGTGGCTATCGCACTGTTCTCCGGAGAAATGGCCATGCAGGAGCCCTTCGGCGAGATTATGGCGGCGGCGGTAGTGGTGACTGTTCCGTTAATCATTCTGGTGTTTGTCTTCCAGCGGAAGATTATCTCAGGACTTACCGCTGGCGCGGTAAAGGGATAGCGTATTCAGGCATGATTCCCGCTGCAGGTCTCACGAATGACCAGGGTGGGAGTCAGCACCATCTGCACCGGGGTTGAAAGGTCCTGCTTTTCTCCCCGAAGACCCAGCAGCTCAATCAGCCTGGCGCATGCCGCTTTGGCATGCGCCTCCCTGGGCTGGTGGATGGTGGTCAGCCGGGGCCGAAAGTACTTTCCCAGTTCCGTATCGTCATATCCGACCACTTTTATGTCGCCGGGGATGCTGATGCCCAGCACCCGCAGCGCCTCAATTGCCCCCAGGGCCATGATGTCCGCCTGGGCAAAAATTGCGTCAAGGGTATCCAGGAGATGACGGTTTCTCATGACAGCCTCATAGCCGAATTCAAAGGAGCAGTCGCCGCCGATAATGTAGTCAGGCCTCGGAGAAATACCAGCTTCCTTCAGCGCGTTCCGGTATCCGTCGGTCCGCTCCTTGAACTGCAGCTCCCGGGAGTCCTCGGTGAGGGTGAGAATGTTCCTGCAGCCCCGTGATAGCAGATGCGAGGCTGCCTGATATCCGCCGCTGACGTGATCCGAAAAGAAGTAGTTCATCTGCTCAAAACTGTGGCTTCTGGGCTTGAAATGGAGCACCACAAAGGGAATTTCTGCCTCAAGAATGAACTGCCAGTCCTCCGGGGCAATTTCTGGATGAATGATGATCAGCCCGTCAACCTTCTTGCGCTTTATCAGTTTCTGTATGTTGCTTTCTCCGGTGCACGTATTCACCGGAAACGTGCTGAGGTTGTCCAGAGATACCTCCTCAAGACTGTGCCTGATATGGGTCATCAGCAGTCCGAGATAGAGGGCGTTCCCGAAGGTCTCGAACAGCTCAGGATAGATGATCCCGACGGTGCCGGTGCGGCTTGTGGAGAGGCTGCGGGCGCTTGCATTGAACTCAAACCCCAGCTCCCGGGCAATCTGCTGTATCTGTGTTTTTGTGTCGGAGGATATCAGAGAACTGTCATTGAGACTTCTCGAAACCGTAGAGTGACTCACTCCCGCGATGCGGGCTATGTCTTTAATGGTAACCTTTGTATGTTTCATCCATGTACACGTGTGCGTATAGTCTTATGTTTACTATATCTGTTTCTCAAGGGAGAGGCAAGGCAAATCTTTTCTTGCACACGGTTGCATTGCAGGGTATACTACAGGTATGCATCATTTGAGGAGGCTCGGTATGGGAAATCGCCCAAACATCGTTTCACCCTGGAAGGCTGCTTATGATCAGTTTTCCCCCGATGATATCGTATCCGCCGGAACCAGCTTCATGGCCGGCAACGGTTATCTCGGATACCGGGGAACATTTCCTGAGTGGAGAGCCCGGGAATACGCAGCCTGCATTGTTTCTGACACCTACGACATGGCCGACGGCACCTGGAAGGAGCTGTGCAGCATTCCCAATGCGCTGGTTACGAAAACTGAACTGAACAGCAGGGAAGTTTCCCTGCATACAGGAGCAATCAGCGGTTATGTTCTGGGAATTGACACGTCCGCCGGCATCACCTACGGCTCCTACCGGTGGGAGCAGGACGGTCATTCCTGCGGTATCTCCTTCTCCCGGTTCGCCCATCTCGAACAAATTCATACCATCCCCCAGCGGATAATCATCACGCCGGATTGCTCAGGGGAGCTGAAACTGACAACTGGCATCGACGGTGACGTATGGAGTCTCCACGGCGACCATTTCAGTTCAGTCACCCCGAGAAAGTATCAGCAGTCCCTGGCTGCTGTCTGCATTACCGCAGAGAAGGGCCTGGAGATCACCTGCTCCCAGCACTGCAGAATCTCCGGGGCTGTGCCGAATCATATCTCGGTCATCCATGACGACCGTTCGCTGTACAGGGAATACACCATTCCGGTGAACGCAGGCATCCCGGTGGTTATTGAGCAGGTAATGTCGGTGCACACCATCCATGATGTCTCCTCCCCCCTGGAGCATTCTCTGCAGCACGGATCAGATGCGTCCGCAAAGGGGTTTGATCAGCTTCTGCTGGAGCAGAAAACCGCCTGGAGCAGGGAATGGCAGCGTTTTGACATCACCCTGGAGGACGAGGAAAACTCAGAGGATCAGCTGCTCTTCCGGTTCAATAGTTATCACCAGCGCATTGCCACCCCCTCCCATACAGATCATCTTCCCATCGGGGCAAGGGGACTCTCCTGTCAGGCGTATCAGGGGGCGGCCTTCTGGGATCAGGAGATCTTCAATCTGCCGATGTATATCCACACCGATCCTGATATCGCCCGGAAGCTCCTTACCTACCGGTACAAGACCCTGGACGGGGCCCGCAAGAAGGCAAAACGCCTCGGTTATTCCGGGGCATTCTATGCCTGGGTCAGCGGCGACACCGGAGATGAACTGTGCCCCGATTACTTTTTCCGGGAGGTGATCACCGGCAGGCCTATCCGCAATCACTTCAATGACTGGCAGATCCACATCTCCCCCGATATCGCCTATGCGGTGCTGAACTACTACCGGATCACCGGCGACTGGGAGTTCATGACCGTCCACGGGGCGGAAATGCTCTGTGAAATTTCCCGGTTCCTGTTTTCCCGCTCCAGTTTCCGCAAGGACAGAAACCGCTACGACATACTCCGGGTCCTCGGGCCTGATGAATACCATGAGAACGTCGACAACAACGCCTTTACCAACTACCAGGCAAGATACGTACTTCAGGGCACCCTGGATATTCTCTCGCAGCTTGAGCAGCAGGATCCGCAGATGTTCAGAATGCTTCAGCAGCGGCTCAAGCTCTCATCCGATGAATATATCTGGTGGCAGGAAATGACACAGCTCCTGTATCTGCCCCCGCCGAATGAATCCACCGGTTTCATTGAGCAGTTCCAGGGATACTTCGCTCTGGAGGACGCTTCCCCGGAGGAGCTCACGCAGCGGCTTTTGGACCCTCAGGAGTACTGGGGAGCTCCCATCGGGGTAGCCCAGGACACCCAGGTGATCAAACAGGCGGATGTGATCCAGCTGTTCGTTCTGCATACTGATCTCTTTAGTCGGGAGGTCATGGAGAAGTGCTACCGCTACTATGAACCGCGGACCCACCACCGCTCCTCCCTGAGTCCTGCGGTACATGCCATAGCGGCCGCCCGGCTGGGCATGAAGCATGAGGCATTCAGGTACTTCCGTACTGCGGCAGCGATTGATCTCTACAGCACCCACGCTCCCGTCAGCGGCGGAACCTTCATCGGGGGAATACACACAGCCGCCTGCGGAGCAATCTGGCAGACAGCAGTTTTCGGGTTTGCCGGCTACCGGGCTGATGATGCTTCGCTGTCCTTTGATCCGCTGATCCCGGAAGCCTGGAAGACCCTTTCCTTCCGGCTTGCATACCGCGGCCAGGGGTTTCATGCCCGCATCTCAAACAGCTTTGTCACTGTTACCGCTGATAAGGGCAATACCCGCTCACTTGTGTTCAGCAGCGGCGAATCACGCTACACCCTTGAACCGGGAAAGATACTTACCTACACTCCCCGGTAAAACTGTCTCTCCAGCTCCTCCCAGGAAAGCTGGGCGGTATCAGAGCAGAGCCAGTGAGCACCGGTGAGATAGTCGCCGATACCCACGACGAACATCCCCGCCGCCAGGATTGCATCAATCCCTGCCTGGGCATCCTCCACGCCCGCACAGTTCCGAGGCGGAAGGCAGAGCAGTTCTGCGGCCTGGAGGAACTGCTCCGGATCGGGTTTCCCCTTCACTCGTGCAGAAGGATCGGTAATGACGTCAAACTGATCGCTGATCCGCAGCAGCTCAATAATCGCAGTGCTGTTCCTGCTGGCTGAGGCAAGAGCTGTTTTAATGCCCCGAGATTTCAGGGCATCCAGCAGCTCCCGAATTCCCGGAAGCAGATCCTCCGGAGTAATCTGCTGGATCATCTCCTGATAGTAGCGGTTTTTCTTCTCTGCATACTGCTCTTTGCTGCTCAAGGGAAACTCCTTCCCGGTCCGGGAGATGATAAGCTCCAGGCTTTCCATTCTTCCGACTCCCCGCAAGTTATGGTTAAACTCCCGGTCAAAGGGAATATCCAGTTCATCGCACAGCCGCTTCCATGCCTGGTAATGATACTCTGCAGAATCGGTGATCACCCCGTCCAGATCAAAAATTACCGCCTCCAGCTTCGGAACCAGGGAAAACTCTCTCACCTCCCCAGGCCTCAGCATCACCTGAGTGTGCTCGTGAAAGAACGCTAGTCCGTCCCCGGTCTCCAGGGTATAGCACGCCCCACGGGCATTCAGGGAAACCTTCAGCGCATTGCCTCGGATGCACAAATGGAAGGTCAGCTGTCCCAGAGCTTGGGGAACCCTCGGCCGAAAGCTGAGCAGATCACCGTCATCGCGCATTCCTGCGAATCCGTGAACCAGATAATGCCATACCCCGCCCATGGCGGCGGTGTGAACACCGTCCTTCACATTATGATGCAGATCCTTCAGATCAATATTGAGGGTATGAATAAAATCATTCCATCCCTTGCTGGTATCTCCGATTTCCAGGGCCATAATTCCCTGTACGCAGTGGGACAGGGATGAATCCCCGGTGGTCAGGGGATCATAATAGAGATAATCCCTCCGCTTCTGTGCCTGGGAGTACCGATGGGGAAGCAGGTAATGGGCCAGCACCACATCGGGCTGTTTGAGCACCTGATACCGGTAGATCTCCAGGGGATGGTAGTGCAGCAGCAGCGGCCGATTCGGCCTGCCGATAAAATCCCATACCGGCTTGTCCAGAAACGCGTCATCCTGACAGATCAGACCGAATCCGTGATGACAGGGAACGTATATCTGCCGGCTGGCCTGCTCCCATGAGGAAATCTCTGTTTCCGTACATCCCAGGGTATCCTGGAGGTTCTTGTAATATTCCGGGTGCTGCTTTCGGAGATACGCCAGCAGCTGAACGCAGCATGCCAGGTTATGGGAGGCCATGAGATTGGTGTATGCGTTGTTGTCCGCTAAAGCAGTGTATTCATCGGGCCCGGTAACGGTGGGAATGCAGAACGCCCCCTCCTTTCGGGCATTCCAGTGGCCGAGAGACATCCATAACCGGCAGGTTTCCACCAGCATCTCTGCGGCCCCTGGAAGAAACTCCTGGTCATCCTGGAGGCGCAGGTATTTTTCCACAGCGTAGGCGATATCGGCATTGATGTGGTACTGAGCGGTCCCTGCGGGGAAATATGCCGAGGCTTCTTCGCCGTTTATGGTGCGCCAGGGATACAGCGCTCCCTTGAGACTCAAGATCTGCGCCCATCGCTTCGCTTTAGGCAGCATGTTTACTCGCCAGCGTAAAAGCTGTCGGGCAATACGGGGTGCCGTATAGAGGAAGTACGGAAAAATATAGATCTCCGTGTCCCAGAAGTAATGCCCTTCATACCCCTCCCCGGTCAGTCCTTTCGTGCCGGCACTGGTGAGTCCGTCCTTGCCGACTGCCTGGAGCAGGTGAAAGAGATTGAACCGGACGCTGCGCTGGATATCCTCATCCCCTTCAATCCTGATATCTCCGTACTTCCAGAACTCCTCCAGATACCCGTACTGCTCCAGCAGCAGGGCATCCATTCCCGTTTGCTTTGCCTGATACAGCTCTTCCATGCACTTATGAAACAGCTCATCCCCGGCAGTTCCGTCCCAGTAGCTTAAATATTTTCTCAGCACGCAGGCGCTGCCGCCCTCAAGCTGCGCTTCGAAACTGGTGCGCAGTTCCTTCTCCTGGGTATAGGAGCATCCCAGAAGATTCAGCCCCTCCTGATCATGCATGATGCCGGTGTACAGGTCCTTCTGAGAAAGCTTTGTGCAGTGGTGCATCAGAGCGCTGGAAGCATCGCAGGTGGTTACCTCCTGCATCACTAAAGCATGCTTCGGCAGTTTTGTACCCGTCCGGGGGTCTTTTCCCTGCACTTTGTTGCTGACTGCTCCCTTGAGGGTGCTTATCAGCTCCACTTTTACCGGTTTATCAGCATGAACCCGGTACTGCACAGCCGCAAGATGGGGCCGGACAAAGGATACCATCCGAAGGCTTTCCACGGTAAGGGTAATTCCGTCTGCGGTACGCCAGGTAAAGATGCGCCGCAGCGTCCCTTCCTTGAAGTTCAGCACCCGTTTATGGGAAAGCAGGACTGATTCAGCCGGATTGAACTGCTCTCCGTCAGCCTTGAGGATGATTTCCCGTCCGTCGGGAACGTTGAGCATGGCCTGTCCGTATTCGGGAAAGCCGTAGGCGGCTTCGCCGTACTGGTAGGGGTATAATTCATAAAACCCGTTAATATAGGTCCCCGGGGTATGGATATATCCGTCCTCATCCAGGGCTCCCCTGATGCCGAGGTGTCCGTTGGCAACAGAAAAGAGTGATTCATTTCCGCCTTTCTTCCGCGGATCCAGGGCAGTTTCAGTCAGGCACCACTGGCTAGATTCACAGGATTCAGATCTCATCAGCAACTCCTATGCACACGTTTGCACGACCTGAGAAAAGTCTAAATCCCCTCTGCGCACCTGTCAAGGAAATTATTCTAGTTTTTATTCTCATCCTCTATTATGATACAGAGGTATGAAATACAAGAAAACGGTTATCTTTCTGGCGGTGCTGCTGATCGTATCTGTGCTGCTTCCCTTCCTGCTCATTAACCCCATGCTCCACCGGGTTGAGTACCACCTCACCTACTCACCG
>PWKH01000164.1 GCA_003559765.1 Spirochaetaceae bacterium | reverse complement strand
TGATTCCTTCGACCCGCAGGACTGCCAAGGAATACGTGACTCGATGGATAAACCGCAGGATGCAGGACAGTACTGTCGTACATCAGGAAGATATGTGAACCTGTACACATATTCCGGAAGGCAGATGTTGTCATCCTCCTCCTGCATAAGAACAAGTCAACAGCCACGGGGTGAATATCTGGGCAGGGAATCTTAGTCACTTGTGCGCACAAGGGATAATATCAATATCTATTTCTAGACCCCTGCGCTGCCAGCAGTATTTCGCTCTGCAGGACAACTGGATGAATGCCGGTGTGCGGCCTCCATGCAGCGAGGTCCGACCTAGTGTTAAATTGCAAAAGTACATAATATAATAACTTTTTTCTTATGGCGGATGTATCCTGTCCCTATCCCTCTGGAGGTGGGGACGCATGCCAAGAAAAGCAAAAAGCATACCGGTAACTGATGAGGAAAAAACACAGCTCAAACGACTGGCTAACGGCCAGAAGACGGAGAAGCGGATGGTCGAGCGGGCACGGATAATTCTCAAATGCGCTGAAGGTGCATCAATCAAAGATATTGCGAGCGAGATAGGGATCCGCCAGAACACCGTGATTAAATGGCGGGACCGCTTCTCCCAAAACGGGTTGTCCGGGCTTGAGGATGCAGAACGTAATGGACGGCCTCATATCTATGGGAACGAGTTTCTCCAGAACGTGCTGCAGGTGATCGATACGGAGCCGCCGCAGGGCACCACCGTATGGGACGGGAAGAGCATTGCCGAGCGGCTTGGCAGTTCACCCGATGCCGTATGGAGGGTGCTGAGGGACAACAACATCAACCTTGCTCGCAAACGGACGTGGTGTGTGAGTACCGATGCTGAGTTTGCCCAGAAAGCCGCAGATATTGTCGGTCTGTATCTCAACCCGCCGGAAAACGCATTAGTGATCTCCCTGGATGAGAAGCCGTCGATGCAGGCGAGAAGTTGCCCGCAGGGATATGTGGTAGAGCGCGACAGTACCATTGTCAGGGCGATGAAGAGTACCTATCGGCGTAACGGTACTCTGAACCTGTTTGCCGCACTGGATATCGCCACAGGGAAGGTGATTGGCGAGACTACAGAGCGCAAGAGACGGGTCGACTTTCTCAAATTCATGGACCAGGTCTATCAGGAGTACCCCTCTGTAGCTGCCGGGAAACAGGAATTGCATGTGATTATGGACAACTACTGTATCCATAAGAAATGTGATGAGTGGCTTCAGGCGCATCCAAATGTGCAGTTCCATTACACGCCAACATCTGCAAGCTGGCTGAACATGGTTGAAATCTGGTTCAATATCATGACAAGGAAGGTCCTCAAGCATGGTAGTTTCAACTCAACAGAGGAACTGGCACATAAGATACGGGAGTACATCATTGCATCCACCGGTAAGGCGCATCCATTTATCTGGAAGAAGCGGGAGGTGAAAGGAAGTCAGATCCATGACACTATCGCTAACTTACGCAATTAAACACTAGCAGAGGAGTTTCAGCATGCGCAGATTCTGCGTCCTTACCTGGGTTTTTGTTTCGCTCATGGTGCCCCTGCAGGCCTCGGGAATAACGGTTTCACTGGATCGTCCTCCCCTGAGGTTCGTTTTCATCGGACATCCTCAGTTTCGGGAGTATTCGGACAACCGGATGCTGATCCAGACCGGGAGAATGACCGATCATCCCGACATGACCGTCTCCGAAGGGACCCAGCTTGAGATATCCGATGACGGGACAACCCATACCTTTGCATTCCGGGAAGTGAAGCCGGGGGATTATTACCTCGGGTTTTTCCTCCGCATTCCCCTGGCCGGTCTTGCCGGAGGTTCGACCGGGGTGATGCTCGGCGGTCATTTTTATGACGACACCTATCATACGTATCTCACCGGCATCAGCAGCACCGCGGCATTCGGCCCTGCGGCGCTCAGCGGGTTTATCGGCGCAGGATTTCATCGGTATCATGAGTATGTGCGCAGCAAGACTGTCTCCGGACCCGCTGACAGCATTACCGGGGCGGTGAGCAGCTGGGCGGCTCCAGCCTGGTGGTGGGGCGGAGACATTGAACTGGAACTCTCCCGCCGGATCAGTATCAATGGGATGGTTTCCGGGATCGGCGCAAGCCGCTTCAGGAGAGGAACCCTCTCCATCGACGGCCGCCGGGCAGCCGGAGCATCCTTTGACGAACCCGTGGAGGTGAGCCCCGCCTTACAGTATGCCCTCGGTCTCAGCTTCAGACTCTGAGCTAAAAAATGCAGGAGAACCGTACGGCTCTCCTGCGTGTTGTCATCGTGTAAAATGCGTGAACTACTTAACCGAGTGCCTCAATCAGACCGAAGATCATGACAATGGCAATAGCGATGGGTACGATGTACTTAATCAGCACTTCATACCAGGCGCCGATGACGATCTTTCCGTGATTGGTGTTTGCACTTTCCCTGGTAGTCCTCGCAGTCCAGACATGCCCGGCAAAAACTGCCGTCAGCAGACCGCCGAGGGGCAGCAGGATGCTTTCCTGGAAGAAGTCAAGAAAGTCAAAGAAGGGCATGCCGCCGACAGAGATGTCCACAGCTCCCATACTGAGGCTTGCAGGTATTCCCAGCAGGAAGATCAGCACGCCGATCATCAGAGCTGCTTTCTTCCTCGCCATCTGATACTCGTCCACCAGCCATGCAACCACTACCTCAAGCAGAGAAATTGCCGAAGTCAGTGCGGCAATGCTCAGCAGCAGGAAGAAAACTGCACCGAAAAGCACTCCGGCGGGCATTTCAGCAAATACTGCCGGCAGGGTGATAAAGGCCAGTCCGGCGCCTGCTGCGGGGTCGAACCCGAGGGCGAACACAGCGGGAAAAATGGCGAAACCGGCGATAATGGCAATCAGGGTGTCAAGACCGACTACCCATGCACTGTTATCGGGAACATCGTCGTTGTCGCTGAGATAGCTTCCGTAGGTGATCATGCATCCCATTCCCAAAGACAAGGTGAAGAATGCCTGTCCTACCGCAGCGAGTATCGACTGAGCAGTAAGATCACTGAAGTCAGGCTGCAGGTAGAAACTCAGTCCGGCTCCAGCTCCGGGCAGGGTCAGAGACCGCAGCACCAGCAGGATCAGCAGAACAAAGAGTACCGGCATCAGCACCCGCACCGTCCGGGAGATTCCCTTCACGACACCTGCAGCGATAATTGCCAGGGTAATGGCCATGAATACAGCATGCCAGATTACCGGGGCCCAGGCGGCAGAGATGTGGGAGACAAATGCTCCTTCGAAGTCAGCACCGGCGCCCAGGGAGCCGCCGATGGTCTTGAAGAAATAGGACAGTGACCATCCAGCTACAACAGAGTAGAAGGAAAGAATCACGAATCCGGCAAGGACACCCAGCGCTCCGACTAACCACCAGGGGGTGTTTGGAGCCAAAGCCTTGAATGCCCCAATCGCATTTTTATGAGTCTTTCTTCCAAGAGTCACCTCGGTTACCATCATGGGATAACCAATGAGGGCGATAATAATAAGATACACAATGACAAATGCGGCTCCTCCGTTTGTTCCGACAACATAAGAAAATCGCCAAATGTTGCCGAGTCCGACGGCAGAACCAGCAGCGGCAAGGATAAATGCCACTCGCGAAGTCCACAGCTCACGTGGTGCTTTCATGCTAATCCTCCTCTTATTTAGACATATGTTGTAAAGAATATATCATACTTTCAGGTAGACTGAAACCAATTTTATGTAACTTGTTTGGAAAATTCTGCATATATATGCATGATGCATCTGAGTTTTATTGATTTCTACTAGTAATTGATAGAAAAAAGACTGAAAATTTTACCAGTAAATGAAATAGAGGAATTTACTTTTCTTAATAACTAGTATATTATACTAGTTAAAGAGAGGTAATCCCTATGGCCAGACCCGTGCGCAGCGACGGCAAGGAACCGGTAAGCCTGCATGTAGATAAAACGTATCGGTATGCGTCCACACAGCCGATGCGCACCGATGAGAAGACCGGAAAGCGTACCTTTACCCGGGTGCACTGGGGAACGGTATCAAAAGATCTCGTTTTCACTCCGAACGACCGATTTAAACTGGCATCAGCTGAACAACGCGCCAGGCTGGTGTTTCCTCCTGAATGGGACATTAGTGCCATTGATCGGCTGGAGGAGATGGAGCGCTCCCAAAAACCAGGACCCGGCAGACCGTCCTATGAAGGAGTGGATGTAAACCGGTTATATGGGGACATTTGGCTGTTGGAGCACATCTGCCGGGTTACCGGTCTGCATGCCGATCTCTTGAAGGTGTTTGAGGGGGATCAGGGAATGGTGAATGACCTGCTTACCCTTGCCTTCTTTCCCTATGTTACCAACTTTACCTATTATCGTGTCCAGCGGTGGCAGCGGATCTGTAAAGCACCGTCACAGCGAACGCTGAGTTCAGAAGCCATTACGCTGTTTCTGCAGAGCCTGACTGAACAGCATCGGATGGACCTGTTCCGCTTACGGGCCAAGCGGCTGGGCAAGCAAGAGCTCCTTGCGGTGGATAGTACGCCTCGAAGCTGTTATGGAACCAGTCTTACTTCCATACGGTGGGGAAAGAACAAGGAGGGAGATCATTTGCGCCAGGTCAATGACCTGGTAGTCTACGGACTGGAAAGCCATATACCGGTCTACTACCGGCAGCTGCCGGGCAATACGCCTGACACCCGGACCGTGGATGTGCTGGTGCGGGAGCTGGAGCATGCAGGATTCACCGGTACTCCGCTGGTGCTTGACCGGGGATATGCATCAGCAGCTTCCCTGGAGCTGCTGATGCGGAAATCAATCCCCTTCATCATGTGTACCAAGGTATCCTGGTCGTTGATCTCCGGGGAGATTGGTGAGCTGGATGTCTCCTCAGGAAAGCCCGAAGGGTTTATTGTTGATTCACGCTACCGCCTGTATCATCGCCAGCAGCCGCTTGGTTATACCGTGAAGCTCAACGGAGGAGGCAAGCGGAGCATCAAGGGGCTGAAGCTGAACCTCTACTATGATCCCCAGCGAAGAGGGGATGATCTCATGCAGCTGGATATTGATCTGATGCATCAGGGCCAGGAGCTTCAGCAGATCATGGAACAACAGCTGGAGGTAAGCAAAAAGGAAGTGAACCGGTGGTTTCCCTACTACAGTGTCACCTTGGATGCATGCGGGAAGTATATTTCCGGATACCAGCAGAATGAACAGACGATCAGTGATGCACTCAAGTGCTCAGGCTTTATTGCGATACTTTCCTATAATGTCACCGGAGACAGCAAACAGGTGTGGGACTGGTATCATCTGCGGGATGAACAGGAAAAACTCTTTTCCCAGCTGAAAACCCAGATGGTCTCCCGCCGAATCCGCAGCTGGTCCGAAGAAGGCTATGAGGGACGGCTGCTTGTACTGTTTGTCGCACTGACCGTCAGTTCCTACCTCAAGCAGGTCTGGAAGAGCACCTCATTGCGTGAACAGTTCAGCACCTCATTAGAAATCTTGGATGAAATGCGGTCAATCAGGTGTATTGAACATACCCGAAGGGCTAAGAAAATCACACCCTTTGTGGGAAAGCAGGTGGACATCTGTGAAGCCTTCGGGTTTGAGATTCCTGCTGGATGTGCACCATCTTCAAGAACAAAGAAACAAAAACCTGCCAGCAGGCTAAAAAGAAAAGATTGATCCGCACTCAAGCTAAGTTGACGGAATAACTAGTAGAAACGCTATAAAAGTCAGATGATGCAGAGTGTGTCATGCATCGGTGATCTGTGATTCATGGGGGAGAATTCTGCGCTGAGGCCGGAAATAGGTCCTGGGAGAATAGGAGTACAGATCCGATACCCTGGTCATGTAGATGCAGGCGTATTTTTCTATCTGCTCGGCATAGAGGCTCTCCTCGAATCCCGCCCGCAGCATCGGTCCCCAGTAGGGATTGAAGTACTGCACATAGGTGCCCAGCAGCGAGGATATCTCCTCATTGAGCCGGTCAATCTCCTGGAACAGCTCATCCAGCTCCCGGGGATTCTTTCGAGTTCCCTCATACGCGAGGATGTCGATTTCATTGATCCTCCGCTCCAGCTGCTCCTTTCTGCCCATAAGCAGATCAATCTGCTGCTGCACCGGCTTCGATCGGCGGATGCCCGCAATCTCCTCTTCAAGGTCCTTGAGCACCAGGGCAGTTCTCCAGTTGCAGCTGCGCTTGATGGAGACCACATCTCCGTAGATATGGTCCCCGATATAGAGAATTTCGCTGCCCGTAAGCCCGAGATCCGCCTCGATGGTCCGGGAGCATCCTCCCTGGAACATGCCCGCTGTTACCGGGGCTTCATGATTGCTCATCAGTCCGGTTGCCGGATCTATTCGGAGAAACCGGGATTTACGCTCGAAGAACAGGGGTTTGTCAGCCAGGGTGATCACCAGGTCAAAGACCTCCTCCCAGCTGCCGCAGTGTTTCAGGAAGGGGTTAATGCTGTAGTCCAGCAGGGCCTTGGTATACTCATAATCCGAATTGGTGATAATCATCAGCTTTTTGCCGTAGGCCCGGTAGCGCTCCAGCACCTTGGCAGTCACTTCGTCCTGGATCACATAGCGAGGGAAGTCGGCCTTGAGCTTCCGCTTCAGCGAGCCGTCCCGGTGGATGATATCCACCGCGTCTCTGATGTCCTCTTCCATCCGTCCGTAGTCGGGAAGGGGAGTCCCCTCCTTTTTCAGCTGCACCAGCTGAGAGAAGAGCACCCCGTGGGAAATGGCAAAGGAGGTGTCGAGGCTGATGAAATCAGGATGCCGCAGATCAACGGTCATATTTCCGTAAATGCGGTTCTGCTCCCGGAATTCGACCTGCTGCAGACCGAAATAGGAGGTCTTGACCTTGTAGTATCTGCTCAGCTGCAGGAGAAAGCCGTTTCTCCGGTCGATCACCAGTCCCAGCACCGCCCGGTCGCCGTCGAAGGTGAGGGAGGATATCTCCCCGGGATATCCGTGCCGGTCAATCAGTTTTCTGACTGCCATGGAATGGGTGAGCTTCTCAAACTCCCTGGTATAGTAGGACACCAGGGTATAGTCCATATCAAAGCCGATAAGTTTGATCCGTTTGAGATTCAGGGTTCGGTTTACAAAGATCGGCATAGCTGCTCCTTACGGGTGTTTCGCTGGTTATACTTCCATAATCCGTTCGCCGGAGCTGAACAGACTCAGTTTTCTCGTGGATTCGGACACGGCAATGGCCACTGAAGCGGTGGCCGCGGTGATCCCCGCCGCTGAAGCGTGGCGCGCCCCGAGGCCGTGGGGAAAATTCTTGATCGGCTGCCTCACCCGCAGGTAGGTCCCCGCTGAAGCGATCACCCCGTTTCCCTTGATGATAATCGCCCCGTCAAGCTGGGCAAACTCCTTGATGGTCTCGGTGAGTCCCGGATCCAGGATGTTCCGCTCATGATCCTGGTATCCCTTGAAGGGGTTGGCGATCATCTGCTGGCAGTGCTGGGAAACTTCCTGGTTGTCCCCCACCACGAAAAGCGTACCGACGGCCTTGCCCTCCCTGCCCTCATGGGCGATTTCCGAAGCGAGCTGCAGCACCCGGATGAAAACCTGCTGCTCGATGTCATGGTCGCTGTTCTCCATGGAGATCGAAAAAAACTTGGAGAACTCCTGCTTGATATCGGTGAATACAATGGTGTCCAGGCGGTTCTCCGCATTCAGGCCGAATACGCTGACCACCCGCTCTCCCTTTTTCAGCAGTCCCTTCGACAGGGCCAGCAGCAGGGTGATCTCCACCTTGCTGGAACGGTTGAGTCCCTGGAAGGGGACGTTGAATACAATTTCCTGCCGGGAATGATATTCCTCGGAAAGCTGCTGCTCTTCGGTGGTGTTGGATACATAGAGCATCCTGATGTCCGGTTCACTGCATCGCATGCCCATGAGGGAGTCGGGACTGCTGTGGACCACCACCACCGATGCCCTGACTGCTTTTGCCAGCTCCAGGGCCTGACGGCAGATCATCCGGGAGAGCTTTACCGCTTCCCAGGAGGTGGTGAAGTCGGTGGATGTGCTGGTCAGCAGCAGAAATACTTCATGTTTCTCCTGAGCATTGACGATCCGGTCATACAGTCCGGGAACCTGCAGCCGGGCAGCAACCTCACTGAGGGCCTTCAGATGGGCAGTTTCATCCCCGATCAGCATGATCAGCAGCTGCACCGTGCCGTCATCCTTTGCATCATAGGAGATTCCGACCGGGCTGATGCCAACGGCAATATAGGTCTCATGGATATCGGGAAAAGTGGCATGGGGTATGGCTATACCCGGGGCAATCCGGGTGGTAAACAGCTCCTCCCGGTCCCATACTGCCTTCATGATGGTATCACTATCGAATGCCGGGACGCAGCGGGCAATGGAAGCAGCCAGTTCCCGCAGGGCTTCCTCCTTCGAGGTGTTGTGAAAAAACAGAATTCGATCCTGATGCAGATACTTCGAAAAACTCATCCGGCCTCCCCGAGCTGCTACATTGTACCATATATGGGAAAAAAAGTGTTGCTCCTAAAAATTGCTTTTTTTCCCGGAGACTGCATCAATATGAATACAGAGCACCTCTACCGCTGTGAGATCCGGAAACGTCATATCTCCCTGGTAGCCGTAATGCTCCATGATGGCCGTCAGGGCCTCCTGCTTCTCCTCATCAGTATCTACTACCCGAACCCGTCCGGTGCCGGAAACGCTTCGGTAGCCCATGGTCCAGCCGCAGGGTCGGTCCTTCGGCCCGGCAAGCAGCCTGGTGCCGGTGACGCAGTTGAAGCTGACAATATTATGGCGGTCGATGATCTCCTGCTTTCTCCCTCCGGGAGCGCTGTGGAGATACACCCTGCCGCTGCGCAGTCCGAAGCTCATGGGTACCACATAGGGGATTCCGCGGTCAGACAGCCCGATATGGATGATCTGTGATTCCTGCAGAATCTGTTCGATCTCCTTTTTGTCCGTTATTTCCTTGTCGTGACGTCTCATTGCTGCTCTTCCTCCTTGCTGACAGGAACCCGCAGGATTGTCTTCCAGGACTTCGGTTTCCGGTGCGAATAGTTCAGATATATCTCATGGAGCGGACCGCCGATCAACAGGCCCTGCTGGGGTATCCACTGCCTGCACAGGTAGGAGAGCATGTAGAGCTGATCCTGGTACGGCCCGGGATACAGGGTCTGTACGGTAAGTCCCTCCCGGTACACTTCAAAGGAGAAGGAGTCGGGGATCCTGATGCCGTTTTTATTCAGGGTGTTTGAAGCCTCATCCACCATTTCCCGGGTGACCCAGGAGGGCTGCATGATCATGGCCTTCCAGGGCACAAGGGAGCGGTCCTCGGGAATTGATTCTGCGGGATCGAAAAACCAGAGCCCCTCCAAAGGGGGAGGCTGGTAATCCCGCTGGAGGGCGGTGTTGACTACATGGCGTATCCCCTGGGCCATGCAGGAAAGCACATGAACCGCCTGGGTGCATGCCGGGGAGCTGCCCGGAATACCCGACGTCTCCACGGTGATGAACTGCAGGTTCGGTATGTGGAGCATATCAAACTGCTGTCGGGCAGTATAAATGTCCTTGTACATCTTTTTTACATCGACTGTTTCCATATATATAACATAGTACACGGAAAAGTCCCTGCTGTGAATAGAGATTTGCCGCACCTGAAAAAAATCCTCGTCCGCGGGTAGGGTGCACGACAATTTCGTAAGATGTAAATTGAAAGTTATTGAAGGGGTAGTATTATCATGCTATACTGACAGCGTAAACGCTGTCAGTATAGGAGGTGTTATGTCCCATTCAGCAGATCT
>PWKH01000008.1 GCA_003559765.1 Spirochaetaceae bacterium | reverse complement strand
TATCTTGACGACACGCAGATTCTGCACGGAGGTCTTTTCACCGCCCATTCTGCCGGGCATCTTTGTTCCCTTGAATACACGTGACGGCGTTGCAGCCATACCGGTACCGCCGAGTCCGCGGGTGAACTTTGAACCATGGGATGCGCTGCCGCCGGAAAATCCGTGACGTTTCATGGCTCCCTGGTAGCCCTTTCCCTTTGAGGTTCCTTCGATATCGACAAAGGCTATATCCTTAAAGAGATCCACCCCGAGGGAATCGCCTACAGAGACTTCCTTTTCATAGTTTCTCATCTCCATCAGGCGGCGCTTCGGTCCGTCTACGTTCTTGAACTGTCCTGCGTACGGCTTGGTTATCTTGCTCGGCTTCACTTCTTCTGCTCCAAGCACACAGGCATGGTAACCGTGCTTTTCCATGGTCCGTTCATCCACCACTACATTGTCATCTATTTTTATGACCGTCACAGGAGTAAGTACTCCTCGGTCGTCAAACACCTGTGTCATTCCGACTTTTCTGCCGATCAGCCCTAACATCATTCACCTCAACTGTTAATTACGTCTCTATTGTTTAATCTCTACATCCACACCAGCAGGAAGCTCAAGCTTCATTAGGGCATCCATCACTTTTGATGTAGGATCAAGTATGTCAACCAGCCTCTTGTGAGTTCGCATCTCAAACTGTTCACGAGACTTCTTGTTTACATGAGGCGATCTCAAGACCGTGAACTTGTTAATACGAGTCGGCAGAGGTACGGGCCCCGCTACTGTAGCTCCGGCTTTCATCACCGTATCGACAATGGATTTGGAGCTCTGCTCTACAAGTTCTATATCGAACCCTCTCAGCCTCACTCGAATTCTTTCCTTGGCCATTATTCCTCCCATACAGATTCCCGCACACCCGCGCTGAAGCGGGTATGCGAGATGCAGTTCACACGCTTATTCGGTAATCTCGACTACCTGGCCGCTGGCCACGGTCCGTCCGCCTTCGCGGATTGCAAACCGGAGTCCCTGCTCCATGGCAATCGGGCTGATCAGCTCAACAATAATGTCGGTATTGTCGCCGGGCATCACCATCTGCTTGTCTTCAGGCAGCGTCACCGTACCGGTAACGTCGGTGGTCCGGAAGTAGAACTGAGGCCGATAGCCGGAGAAGAAGGGGTTATGCCGTCCGCCCTCTTCTTTGCTCAGGCAGTAGATGGTTCCCTTGAATCCCTTGTGGGGAGTAATTGTACCTGGTTTTGCAAGCACCTGTCCGCGGACAACTTCCTTCTTGTCGACACCCCGCAGCAGAGCTCCGACGTTGTCACCGGCCTGACCTTGGTCAAGCAGCTTGTTGAACATCTCAACTCCCGTACAGGTAGTCTTTTTGGTAGCCTTGATTCCGACGATTTCAATTTCATCGCCGACTTTCAGGATCCCCCGCTCAATACGGCCGGTTACCACAGTACCTCTTCCCTGAATGGAAAAGATGTCCTCAATGGGCATCAGGAAGGGCTGGTCAATTGCCCGGTCCGGTTCGGGAAAGTAGCTGTCCATTGCATCAAGCAGTTCGGTGATGCACTTGGTCTGTTCTGCATCATCAGGGTTTTCCATTGCATTGAATGCAGAACCCTTGATTACGGGAATATCATCACCGGGGAATTCATATTCCTCAGCAGATCCCGCATTTCCTCTTCTACGAGCTCAATGAGATCAGGATCATCAACCTGGTCGGTCTTGTTGATGAACACGATCAGCCCAGGCACACCGACCTGGCGAGCCAGGAGGATATGCTCCTTGGTCTGTGCCATAGCTCCGTCAGTTGCGGCAACTACGATTACTGCACCGTCCATCTGGGCAGCACCGGTAATCATATTCTTAATATAGTCCGAGTGCCCGGGACAGTCCACGTGCGCGTAATGTCTTTTCTCTGTCTGATACTCAACATGACGAGTATTGATGGTGATTCCTCTTGCTTTTTCTTCAGGAGCATTATCAATTTCGTCGTAGTTGAACAATCTGTCACCAAACTTTCGGGCACTGATCATGGTAATCGCCGCTGTCAGGGTCGTCTTGCCGTGGTCAACGTGTCCTATTGTACCGACGTTAATATGCGGTTTGGTCCTCTCGAATTTTGCTTTAGCCATCCGTTCCTCCTTGTGACTAAATCACGGAAAATAAATAATAATTTATAATCTATCTAATAAAACATATCAGTAACACTGGCCCATAGGGCGCCCATCATTACCTGTTACAAGTTGAAGAGTTTCATAAGGAAGGATCCAGTGGTCAATCGGGAAATCTGTTTCCAGCCCGAATGACTTGGCACAGCTGATCTGTACATTGTCTGGAACCACCTTACCACCCTCTGCACAAGGATGATGGGTTTGGCTCTTGACCAAAGGGCAAGAGGTCCCCTCTTACCGAACTCTGCTGAATATAGAGGTTCTCGTCTTTTTAGTCAACCGTCAAAGAACTGTTCTTCTCTTTATTCAGCAATTATATATGTCCTGCTACCAGCGGTAGTGTGAAAATGCCTTGTTCGCCTCTGCCATTCTATGGGTATCTTCCTTCTTCCTGAAGGCTGTACCGGTAGAGTTGTAGGCATCCAGCAGCTCCGCTGCCAGCTTGTCGCTCATGGACCGTCCGGTTCTGCCCCGCGAAGCGGTTATAATCCAGCGCATGGCCAGAGCTTCCCGCCTGGTATCCCGGATCTCCACCGGAACCTGGTAGGTAGAACCGCCGACACGCCGTGATTTAACCTCAACCACCGGCTTCACGTTATCAAGGCCTTTGAGAAACACATCCAGGGCGTTTTCTCCGGTCTTCTCAGCCAGAATGGCCATGGCCCCGTATATGATCGACTTGCTGGTCGATTTCTTTCCGTCAAGCATCATCCTGCGGATGAACTTCTCCACGATCAGACTGTTATACTGCGGATCCGGCAGGATCGGCCGTTTCGGCGCTACATTTCTTCTGCTCATATGTTTCTGCTCCCCTATGCCTTCGGCCGCTTGGTTCCGTACTTGGAACGGCCCTGCTTTCTGTCGTTTACCCCGAGGGTATCCTTCGCACCACGGACAATGTGGTACCGCACACCCGGCAGGTCCTTCACCCGTCCGCCCCTCAGCAGCACCACTGAGTGCTCCTGCAGGTTATGGCCGATGCCCGGAATATAGGCAGTCGCCTCAATCCCGTTGGACAGACGCACCCTGGCAACCTTTCTCAAGGCTGAGTTCGGCTTCTTCGGAGTAATAGTCATCACACGGGTGCACACTCCCCTCCTCTGGGGACACGCTTCCAGTGCAGGAGACTTGGTCATTTTTTTCTGGGCTTTCCGCCCCTTTCGGATCAACTGATTAATAGTCGGCATGTATTCGACAACTCCCTTACTTTCAATCTCTGCGCTTCTTATACGGCGCGTATTCTATTGCACGCTGTGCAGCTGCTGCTGCACCCATGATGTATATGGTTTCCGAAGACAGCATGAGAAACCCGGCGGCAGACCTATTCTTCAGTGTCCGCCGCTTCAGTTTCTTCTTCGGCTAATATCGCTTCCGGATCACCGCTCAGCGCGGCTGCAGGAGCTTCTTCTTCCTCCTCCGCCCGCCTGCGGGATTCCATCACGGTTTCAACGGAAGCATCAAGATCCTCCCGTCCTTCCTGGGCCAGGCGGATATTCCGGTAGTTCTTAATACCGGTTCCGGCAGGAATGAGATGTCCGATAATTACATTCTCTTTCAAGCCCCTCAGCTCATCTCTACTACCAGCTATGGCGGCATTTGTCAATACCTTGGTAGTCTCCTGAAAGGAAGCGGCGGAAATAAAGGACTCAATACTCAAGGATGCCCGGGTTATGCCCAGCAGCAGCGGCTTCGCCACCGCAGGCTGTCCGCCTTCCCGGAGCACCTTGCGGTTCTCCTCATGAAACCGGTATTTATCGACCTGCTCTCCGTAGATGAAGCTGGTGTCGCCGACATCGACAATCTCAACCTTGCGCATCATCTGGCGTACGATCACGCCGATGTGCTTGTCGTTGATATCCACACCCTGGAGCCGGTACACCTCCTGGATTTCATTCACCAGGAAGGACTGCAGAGCATTCTCGCCGAGAATATCGATTACGTCATGGGGATCAGTCACGCCTTCGGAGAGCGCCTCCCCGGACTGCACCTGGTCTCCGTCGCGCACCAGCAGATGTCGGCCCATGGGCACCTGGTGACGGAATTCATTGCCGTAGATGTCCTGAACCAGGATTATCCGCTTGCCCTTCACCACACTGTGAAACTTCACTGTGCCGGTCACCTGAGCAAGCACTGCGGCGTTCTTCGGCCTGCGGGCCTCAAACAGCTCGCCGACCCTCGGCAGACCGCCGGTGATGTCCCCGGTCTTCACGTTCTCCTTCAGCAGCTTCGCCACAATCCGGCCTCGGGTCACCTTTTGTCCGTCCTCAATATTGAGATAGGAGGAGCCGGGCAGATAATAAACCGCCTTTTCATTCCCCTCTTCGTCGGTGATCAGCAGACGGGGCTGGAGCGTCTCAAGAGTGTATTCGGTGATCTTTTTCTCGATGTTCCCGGTATCCTCGTTGATCTCCTCCTTCAGGGTGGTGCCCAGCAGGATGTCCGCAAACCGGATGATACCGTCCTGCTCGGCAATGATCGGCTCTGAGAAGGGGTCGAATGTTGCAATGCTCTCGCCGGCGGGGACCACATCCCCTTCGGAAACCAGCAGGGTCGAACCGTTGCGGATATCGAGCCGCTGGGGCTGGGTAACCAGGTGCAACTGCTCTCCCTGAATCCGCACATAGGCGATTTCTTCGGAGAGCACCTCCTTCCCGTTCTTTTTCCCGAGGGGGAATCCCAGGGCGATTTTATCTCCGTCGCCCACCAGCAGCTCGTCGAACTCTGAAAGCGCTATGGTTCTGAGCACCTTGGAGCCCATGATGTATCCCTTTCTGGAAAACAGCCGGGTCTTGTCGCTCATCTCAACGGTATTCCCCACTATCTCAGAGATCATGAAGGGATAATTCAAGGTAATCTTGTTTTCTTCGCTCAGCCTGGTGGCGGTTCCTCCGATGTGGAAGGTCCGCATGGTCAGCTGCGTTCCCGGCTGCCCGATTGACTGCGCGGCAATAATCCCCACAGCCTCTCCCACGTCAACCGTCTTATTGGTCGCCAGGTTCTGACCGTAGCACATCTGGCATACCCCGTGACGGGCCTCACAGGTCAGCACGGTCCGGATCATCACCTGCTCGATACCTGCCTCCTCAATCTGGACAGCAAGCTTCTCGGTAACCTCTTCGTTTACATCAACGATAATTTCTTCAGTGATCGGATGCCGCACCCGCTCCAGGGTGAACCGTCCGGAAATTCTGTCCCGGAGGGCCTCCACCACATCCTCACCGTCCTTCAGGGCGGTCATGTTGATGCCGTTGATGGTGCCGCAGTCATGCTCATTGATCACCACATCCTGGGCAATGTCCACCAGTCTCCGGGTCAGGTACCCGGCATCGGCGGTCTTCAATGCCGTATCAGCGAGCCCCTTCCGCGCACCGTTGGTGGAGATGAAGAACTCGATAATCGACAGCCCCTCCTTGAAGTTGGATCGGATGGGCAGCTCGATGATATCTCCCGAGGGTTTGGCCATCAGACCGCGCATTCCTCCGAGCTGCCTGATCTGGGTCCTGCTTCCCCGAGCTCCCGAATCGGCCATCAGGTAAATCGGGTTGAAGCCCTGGCGGTCTTTTTTCAGTATTCCCATCAGCTCATTGGTCAGATGCTCGTTGGTGAGGCTCCATACCTCGACCACCCGGTTGTACCGCTCCTCCTGGGTGATATGGCCCTGGAGGTACTGGCTCTGAATCTCCCGAACCTGCTTATTGGCCTGCTCGATCATTTCTTTCTTTGCATCCGGGACAATGATGTCGGACAGACTGATGGTTGCACCGAACCGGGTAACATACTTGAATCCCAGATCCTTGATGGTATCAAGCAGCTCAACCGCCTTGGAGGTATCGATGTGCTGCAGCGTATCGCCGATGAGCGCACGCAGCTGCTTCTCCCCGAAGGAGTAGTTCTGGAAGGGGATATCATCAGGAAGACTTGCATTGAATATCAGGCGGCCGGGAGTGGTGGAGACCACCTCTCCTGCGGGCAGCTTGTAGCGTATCTCCGTATTGTAGCGGACTGCCTCAATATTCAGGGCCATCAGCACTTCATCGTAGTCGTCAAAGTACTTTCCGGCTCCCTGCTCGTCCTTCTTCATCCTGGTCAGATAGTTGATCCCAAGCACCATATCCTGAGAGGGGAACACCACGGGCTTTCCGTTTGCCGGATCCAGCAGGTTGTTGGCAGAAAGCATTAACATCCAGCATTCGATCTGGGCCGCCTGGGTCAGGGGCACGTGCACCGCCATCTGGTCGCCGTCAAAGTCGGCATTGTAGGCATGACATACCAGCGGATGGAGCTTTATCGCCTTTCCTTCCACCAGCACCGGCTCAAAGGCCTGGATACCCAGCCGGTGCAGGGTGGGCGCCCGGTTCAGCAGCACAGGATGCCCCTTGACTACCTCGTCAAGGATTGCCCAGACCTCCTGGGTCTCCGACTCAACCAGGGTCTTTGCCTTCTTGATATTATAGACGATATCCTTTTCCACCAGCCGCTTCATGATGAAGGGCTTGTAGAGCTCCAGGGCCATCTTCGCGGGAATTCCGCACTGATGCAGCCGCAGCTCCGGTCCCACCACGATAACCGAACGGCCGGAGTAGTCCACCCGCTTTCCGAGCAGGTTCTGCCGGAACCGCCCCTGTTTCCCCTTGAGCATATCCGAAAGGGATTTCAGCGGCCGGTTGGACGCGCCCTTGACCACCCGCTTCTTCTTTGAGTTGTCAAAGAGGGCGTCCACCGCCTCCTGGAGCATCCGCTTTTCATTGCGGATGATAATGTCAGGGGCATTCAGGGACATCAGCCGTTTCAGCCGGTTGTTCCGGTTGATTACCCGCCGGTAGAGGTCGTTGAGATCAGAGGTGGCGAACCGTCCGCCGTCAAGCTGCACCATCGGCCGAAGCTCCGGCGGAATTACGGGAATTGCATCAAGAATCATCCATTCCGGCCGGTTGCCGGAATCTCGGAAATTCTCCACAATCTCAATTCGGCGGAGCATCCGCTTGTCTGTCTTGATGCCCTTCTCGATCATTTTGCCGCGCAGTTCCGCAGACAGTGCATTGAGATCTGTGGAGGACAGCAGCGTCTTGACCGCCTCAGCCCCCATGGAGGCGCTGAAGCTTTCACCGTAGCGCTCCCGGGCTTCGAAGTATTCATCCTCGCCGAGCAGCTGCTTGAGTTTGAGGTCGGTATCACCGGGATCAATGACGATGTACTTCTCATAGTACAGCACCGACCGGAGGGCCGCCACACTCAGATCGAGCAGGAGCCCCATCCGGGAGGGAACCGAACGGTAGTACCAGATATGGGAAACCGGAGAGGCAAGTTCAATATGTCCCATCCGTTCGCGCCGAACCTTGAAGTGGGTCACCTCCACGCCGCAGCGGTCGCAGATGACCCCCTTGTACCGGATTGATTTGAACTTTCCGCAGTAGCACTCCCACTCCTTGGTGGTGCCGAAGATCTTCTCGCAGAACAGTCCTTCCTTTTCCGGCCGCAGGGTCCGGTAGTTAATGGTTTCCGGTTTCTTCACCTCGCCGTAGGACCAGTCCCGAATCTGTCCCGGGGACGCCAACTGAATTTTTATGTTATCGAAATCCTGAATTTCTCTCATCCGACATGCTCCTGTCTTAGAAATCGTCGCCCTTCTTGTTTATCAGCTCCTCATCACGCTCAGTGAGGGGGATCTGCTTGTTGTGGGCATCATGGATCGTCAGATCCAGCGCCAGTCCCCGCAGCTCCTGTACCAGGACGTTAAACGACTCAGGCATCCCTGCACTTGATGAGGGCTCTCCCTTCACAATATTCTCATAGATACGGACTCGTCCGTTCATATCATCGGACTTGATCGTCAGCAGTTCCTGCAGCGTGTTGGCCGCCCCATAGGCCTCCAGAGCCCAGACTTCCATCTCTCCCAGCCGCTGGCCGCCGAACTGCGCCTTGCCTCCCAGAGGCTGCTGGGTCACCAGGGAGTAGGGGCCGGTTGACCGGGCGTGCATCTTGTCGTCGATGAGGTGATGCAGCTTCAGGATGTACATGTATCCGGTAAACACCTCATTCTCAAAATAATCACCGGTTTTACCGTCCCGAAGCTTTGCCTTGGAGGTGATCGGCAGTCCGGCCTCCTGCATCTTCTCCTCAAGCTGCTCTGGTGTGGCAGACTGAAACACCGGTGTGGAGAACCACTGCCCCAGGGTTTTGCCGACCCAGCCGAGCTGCGTCTCCAGCAGCTGCACGATATTCATTCGGGAGGGAACGCCCAGCGGGTTGAGACAGATATCCAGAGGAGTTCCGTCATCAAGATAGGGCATATCTTCGGCGGGCAGCACCCGGGAGACAACTCCCTTGTTTCCGTGCCGTCCGGCCATTTTGTCGCCTTCCCGCAGCTTCCGCTTGGTTGCAATGAGGACTTTCACCACCTCGTCAACCCCGGGGGAGAGCTCATCTCCCTCAGACCGTTTCATCCGCTGGATGTCGATCACGATTCCCTCGGTTCCATGGGGAACCCGAAGCGAGGTGTCCCGCACTTCCTTCGCCTTCTCGCCGAAGATGGAGTTGAGCAGCTTGAATTCCGGGGTCGAGTCCGCCTCCGCCTTGGGAGTAACCTTTCCCACCAGAATATATCCTGATCTCACATTCGCGCCGATCCGGATAATCCCGTCCTCATCAAGCTGCTCGAGTGATTTTTCGCTGGTGTTCGGTATGTCCCGGGTCAGTTTTTCCGGCCCCAGGCGCGTTTCCCGGACATCAACACTGTATTCCTTAATATGAATTGAGGTGTACACATCCCCCTGAACCACATTTTCTGATATCAGGATGGAGTCCTCAAAGTTGTAGCCGTTCCAGGGCAGAAACCCGACCATTACATTTCGTCCGAGGGCGAGCTCGCCGTTCCTGGTGGAAGGTCCGTCCGCCAGCACATCGCCGGCCTTCACCTTCTTGCCCCGCTTCGCCAGGGCGACCTGATTGAAGCAGGTGTCCTGGTTGGTCCGCTGGAATTTCTGCAGGATATATTCATCCCGGTCATACTCGTCTGCGGCATCATCGGGCTTCACTACAATCTTCGTATTGGTGACGTACTCCACTTCCCCGGCACGCCGCGCTGTGATCATGATCCCGGCGTCGTAGGCCGCCTTTGCCTCCATGCCGGTACCGACAATCGGCGGCTCAGGATATACCAGCGGTACAGCCTGACGCTGCATGTTTGAGCCCATCAGCGCCCGGTTGGCGTCGTCGTGCTCAAGAAACGGAATAAGTGACGTCGCTGTTGAAATTACCTGCTTTGGAGATACGTCCATGTACTGGATCTGATCAGGAGGCCTGGTGGTATAGTCTCCGGATTTACGCACGGAAACCAGATCACTGGTGAAACTTCCATCCGGATCCAGTTCGGCGTTCGCCTGAGCGATGAAGTATTTCTCCTCATCCAGTGCGGAAAGGTAGACCACATCCTTGGTAGCCTTGCCGTCCTTCACCTTCCGATAGGGCGTCTCAAGAAAGCCGTACTCATTGATCCTGGTGTAGTTGGCCAAAGACATGATCAGCCCGATGTTCGGACCTTCCGGCGTCTCAATCGGACACATCCGTCCGTAATGGGTATAGTGAACATCCCGGACTTCAAAACCTGCCCGGTCCCGGGTCAGTCCTCCCGGACCGAGGGCGTTGAGCCGCCGTTTATGGGTCAGTCCCGCCAGGGGGTTCACCTGGTCCATGAACTGACTGAGCTGGCTTGAGCCGAAAAACTCCTTGATTGCCGCAGTGACCGGCTTGATGGATATCAGCTCCTGGGGAACGGCCCGTTCAGTATCGAGGTTCATCCGCTCCTTGGCAATCCGCTCCATCCGGGAATAGGCCGTCTTCAG
>PWKH01000063.1 GCA_003559765.1 Spirochaetaceae bacterium | reverse complement strand
CTTCCGTTGCGAATATGCCGTAGCAGAGCAATGCCGCGGCAGCGGCTGACCCGTTGGCCAGCACCTGTGCCGCGTCCCTGCGGGATCCCTTCTGATGCAGGTGTTTCAGTCCCTGCTTCCGTCTCCGGCCGACGGATGAGAAGAAACTGGATGAGCCGAAGAAGAACACCAGCATCAGCCAGAACCACAGACCTCCCCCGGCCATGACCGCCGCTCCGATAATTCCGCCGGCGGCAGCCCCGGAGTAATCCACCAGGCCGCGGAGCATGACGCTGTAGGCGAACACGCCGTTCACCAGCAGAGCAAGGATGAGTACAGGCACACTGAATTCCGCCATCGGTTCTCCTTCTGTTACAGCATATGCAGCAGCAGGGCATACACCCCTGCAGATGCAGTCGGCACGGTGATGTTGTCCAGACCCCGGGGAGTGAACAGCTCAGCCGCCGCGGCCGCGGCGGCTGAAACCGGAACCACCACTGCAAGCAGGGCGGCATCCCTGCCTCCGGGATGAAACAGCACCGTCACGGCAGCAGCGACCGCGGCACTGGCAGTTACCATGGTCACCGTTCCGACCACCGTCTTTTTCCCGCCGAAGAGGGTCCTGCGTCCCCAGCGCTCCCCGATAAGGGAAGCGAGTCCGTCCCCGTAGCCCATTGCCAGCACGCCGAAGGCCCCTGCGTAGATCGGTATAATACCGAGATACGAGCAGATCACCAGCACCAGCAGGGAGACGGGAAAGTAGACGGTGCCGAACTGTTCAGCGGGCTGCTCATCGTCCATTGCCGGGACCAGAGAATATTTAAGGGACAGTCCGTTGATGATGATGAAACTGACCGGACCAATGAGCGCAAAAACGAGGGAATCAAAAAAGGCCATCAGGATCAGCCACCAGTGGGAGACCCCGATGTGGATCAGCTTCCGGGTAACCCGGGCAGAGAGGTTCAGGTGATGTTTCGCCCAGGAGGCGGCTGCGATCACCCCGGCTACAAAGAGATAGGAAACCGCCAGTCCAGTCAGGTTGTTCATATCGGTTATACCGTACTATAAAACAGTGCTCCAGTGCAATTGGAAAATGCCGGTATCACCGCAGACGGTTTTATGCTATACTGTGGGCACAATCATACGGGGAGGATCGGAACATGCGACAGATTTTTGTGCTGATTGCCCATACAGTATTTGCAGCCCTGTTCTTCTGGAACACCTATCTGTTCTGGCAGGTGCCGGAGGACGTCCTCGGGCGCTATGTGAACTTGATCGCCGCCCTGCTGGCGATTATCAGCGGGCTGGTCTACTATCTCATGAGCAAGCGCAGAAAACAGAAAACCCAGCAGCAGTCCGGCTAGATGCTTCCGGCGATATAGTGCTCGAGCTGGTCTATCAGGTAATCTTTTTCGCTCTGCAGCGCCTTCACCGCATCCCCGATGGACACCAGTCCGACGAGGGTGCCGTCCTCCAGAACCGGAAGATGTCTCAGACGCATACTGGTCATCAGGCTCATGCATTCTTCAATTTTCTGCTCCGGACTGACACAGACCACCCGGGCTGTCATCATCTCAGAAACCGGGGAATCCAGGGAGACTTCATGCTTCTCAGCGCAGAACCGGGCAAAGTCCCGCTCCGAGAATATTCCTGCAATCTCACCGGCATCATCAGTCAGAAGCAGCGATCCAATGTTGTGCTCCTGCATCAGCTGCAGTGCTCTCTGCAGAGTAGTCTCCGGATCTGCGGTGATAACCTCATGCCCCTTTCCTCTTAATACATCGGCTACTGTCTTCATGATTATTCCTCCATTACGGATACAGCGGGGTTGGACGAGCAGATGATTACTAAATTGCTACAGAACCCTTCGCCTTCATCATAAAACGCCTCTGCGCATCTGACAAGCTTCGACCGGGGCTCTGATGAATATTTTATCAGGAATCATCGAAAGCAGGAGAAGCGAATATTTCCTCCAGGGCATCTGCAGCCTCCTGCAGGGAGAAGGGTTTCTGGATGAAGTGCACCCCTTCATCCAGAATGCCGTGATGCACGATCACATTGGCGGTATACCCCGACATAAACAGGGTTTTCAGCCCAGGATTCTTCCCCTCCAGCTGCCGGGAGAGCTGCCGCCCGTTCATTCCCGGCATCACCACATCGGTTACCAGCAGATCAAGCCGCTCCATCCGGTCTGCGGCTGCCGCGGCCTCCTCAGGCCGGTCTGCCGCAGTGACGCTATGGCCGATCTGCTCAAGCGTCTGTGCGACCATCTTCCGCATATCCCGGTTGTCCTCCACCAGCAGAATCGACAGCCTGCGGCCGGTCTTCTTCGTGAGCGCACCTGATTCTCCAGCCGTGTTCCGGGACGTTCCATGAGCGCGGGGCAGGTAGATTCTGACGGCTGTTCCCCTGCCGGATTCGCTGTACACATTGATGAATCCGTTATTCTGCTTCACAATGCCGTAGACGGCGGGCAGGCCGAGACCGGTGCCCTTACCGGCCTCTTTGGTGGTGAAGAAGGGTTCAAACATGTGCTCCTG
>PWKH01000153.1 GCA_003559765.1 Spirochaetaceae bacterium | reverse complement strand
GGCTTGCATTGCTCGGAGCACTGTTAAACTCACCTAACCACACAATCGATACTGCATCCTGACCATCTTGACCGTCCTGAGCCAGGATCTGCCATTGGCTTCCGTCGTAGATGTAGGATTTGCCTGCTGCACTGTTGTAGTATGCCCAGTTCACTTCTGGATCCACCGGATGACTGGTAAGGGTACCCTTCCAGATGATGGATCCGAGGGGTACGTTCAGTTCCTGCAGGGTCAGTTCTTTCTGATCACAATCATTTGTCTCAAAAGCGGCAACATCAGCAGTTTGCAATACTGCAAGATATCCCTTCTTTGAAACGATCACGACATACCCTTCACCTGCAGGAATTCCGCGTATGGTGAAGTTACCTTCCAAATCAGTCATGGCCATGTAGGATGTACCGGCAATGAAAACAAGAAAGCCTGCATGGTCTAACTCAGAGCCATCAATAACTCGTATACTGCCTGATATGCTTCCTACTGCTGTAAGGTTCAGGATATCTGCAAGAGTAAGCTGATCAGCTTCAACTTGAATGTTTTGCAGAACCGCAGCTCTCTCAAGGGAATCCTTCGATGTTGCATATACGGTATACGATCCTGGCTGCAGCCCGCGGAACTGGTAGAAACCGTCAGCATTGGTTTTCGTTGTAAAGTTTGCATTCCTTGAAACAGCACCACGTTCAATTGATTTCACAATAGATTCAGTATACAGACCGTCACTTCTCTCCAAAGTAATGATAATTCCGTCATGGGTGCTGCTGTTTGAGAAAAAAGCATACCCTTCAATGGAACCAACACCCGGCAGGGTATCAGGAAAAAACAAATTACAGCCGGTCAATCCTGCAATCAGACTAAACGCAAGCACTAAAGGCATCATCTTCATTGTTTTTCTCCTGACACATGTTTTTTTACATACTGTTTTTTTTAATCAGCTCTGCTTATATGCAGAGTTTTTCTTTTCTCTCCTGCGTACTTCACTACCGCATTCCTCCTGCTGTTTCCGAAAAAAACTGATCCGTACTATCACCAGAACAGCTTGACGGGCTGCATCCCGGAAGGAAATGCTTGAGAATCTGATACTTTGGCTTCAAATCAGCAGCCGCTTTGCACACCTTGGTCCGAAAAACTGCACAAATTGGACGTTACAGTTTTTGCTTACAGCACACCTGCAGCTCCAGTTATGTGGAGCAGAATAGGCATTTAAAATTTTTCTGGTTCAAATCTCTTTATTCCGAAAGTTCAGCACATTCAATCACTTGAATCTGCTTCGTAGCAGTATACTCCATAATTCTGCAAATGCGCTAACGTTTTTTTAAAAAATATGCACTTGGTTCCATGCTCATGCAGCATCATTCCTTACTGCCGGAATACCGGCGTAACCATAATCTGACGGAACATACCGAAGGAATATGTATGCATCGGTTTTCTCTGCAGCAGAAAGCGCAGTTCCAGTTCATGTACCTGCATCACATCCAACAAAGCCGGAAGGGCGGTACCTCGAGCAATCGCTGAACCAGATGTGTGCAGATAGTCACATGCACTGCCCGGTATGCATGTATGATAATTCCAGGAGGAGCGGTCCGGTCGACCCGTGGTTTTCTCTAATTGCAGCGCTCCTGCATAGGTCGGCGCTGAATTTCTGTATGAATACCAAATAATGAAGATTTATCATTATTTTTCTGGATTTCTTTCATATTGCCGTGTAATATATTGTTTGACAGGCTGTAAAAGAGTGCTGCAGAGATATGTACAAGTCAGCTTGAATGATTATCAAAATTTACAGGGGGTATTCTATGTACAGAGGGAACAGGTGTACAGCTGCGGTGCTCATTGCTATCGTAGTTATACTGTCTGCGTCATGCGGCACTCTGTTAACCAGAGGCGGCGGCGATTACCGGGATGCGGAACAAGCGTATAAAGCCGGAGACTATGTGAGTGCGGCAGAAAGCGCATTAAGCGCTGTGCAGCAGAATTCAGATTTTGAGGAAGCGATCGATCTTTTACAGCGAACCTTCCCCATGGCAACAGCTGCGCTTGAAGAAGACATCGCGCAGCTGGAAGCATCAGACCGGGAATTCAAGTACGAGTCCATTGCTCCGTTGTATGAACGCCTGAAACAGATGCATGATATTGCCCTCAGCCTGAATATCGAGCTTCAGGCACAGGATTATGCCGAACAGTACCAAACTGCCAAGGATGCAGCGCTAGAAGACCGGTATCAGACAGCAATTACCCTTCTGAATAAAGGCGGATTTGCAAACGCCCGCCTGGCGGCTGAGCATCTTGACGTCGTTCGCCAGCAGGTTTCCGACTACAAGCATATCAACTATTATCTGAATCAGGCCTGGGAGACTTCTGAAGCAAGCCTGTATATCTATGTTGCTGATGATCTCGGTAATCTCGGCGCTCAGATTACTTCCGGGCTCAGCGGCAACAGGATGTTTTCTGAAAATACAAAGATTGTTCCCGCGGGAACGGTGCAGACAAGCAGAAATATGAGCGCCCAAGAGGTTGTCAGCCTGGCAAACGCTCAAGGTGTTGATCTGCTGCTATACATTACCGGTGAAACGTCCCGAGAGACACAGCCTTTTTCCGTCAATCAGAAAGAGGTGGCCTCCGGTGTTCCCGGTGTCGAGCTGACAGCTTCGTATCGTGTTGCCGTAAATGGAAACTGGCAGGTTTTTGATGTTGCCAGCGGTGAAATCCGCAGTCAGGACAGCTATTCCACAAGTATCGGCGAACAGTTATCGGTTCATGCGCTCAACCCGTCAGACAGCCGATCCATGCAGCGAGTGGGCTCTTTGCCGGAAAGACGGGTTTCTATCCTTGAAACCGGCGAAATCACCGGTGGAGCCTTGCGTGCACTGGTGCAGACCGCGAATTTTCAAAGCGGCTCATCATCAAACCCAGTGCGTTTTCAGAACATGGGATTTAACGAAATCACCAGTGCACTGAGCGGGATCTGGCTCTACAATACTGTCTATTTCCTTGTCACATCGGATGGAACCGAACTGGATATCAGCGGAAACAGCCCTGACATTACTTGGGCAGAACTGGATGAATATGTCGGTAAGCATCGCCAAATCTATCAGTTGATTGAGGATAAAGCGAAAAACCACTTGGACGGTTACGTTTCAAATGCGCAGAGCAGGCTCATCCCTGAAGCAGCGGACGTACTGATTCGGGCCGCATCGGGTTCACTTCTGATGTAGTAATACGTTTTTCAGCGTATAAGCGCTTGACGGGGTCTGTCCCGCCGGCGCTTTTTTTTTGCTGTATCTCCATGCTTTCTGTCTGCCCTCTTCCGGCAGAAAAATCAATTTGACCAAGTCAGGCGAATCAGCTATGGTTTGAGCACAATCGGAGGTGACCATATGGCGTTTATCCGCTGCAGCTTCTTTGCACAGACACTGGGCATCCAGACAGAGCTCTACGCAGTGATTCCTGAGGCTGTGACGCATTCAGGACCCTTCCCGGTAATCTGGCTGTATCACGGGATGTCGGGGAATCATTCCAGCTGGGTACGCAGTTCGGCGGTTGAGCGGTATGCCGAGCAGTACGGTACAGCTGTGGTTATGCCCGACGCCCAGAGAAGCTACTTCACTGATATACATGCGGGTGGAGCATACTGGCGGTTCATCAGCGAGGAGGTCATAGAGAAAGCACGGATCTTTCTCCCCCTTTCTCATAAACGGGAGCACAACGCCGCCGCCGGTCTTTCCATGGGGGGATTCGGAGCCTTCAAGCTGGCGCTGACCAGACCTGAACTCATCTGTGCGGCGGGAAGCTTTTCCGGCGTCCTGGACATCCCCGCCCGGCTGGGGATGAACCGGGGAGATCCTGAGGAGTTCAAAAGGATTTTCGGACCGCCCGAGGAGGTCCCCGGGACCATCAGCGATCTGCCCTTTCTTGCGTCCCGCACTTATGATCCCGCATCACTGCCGCGGCTCTTCCAGTGCTGCGGCAGTGATGACATCTATTTGGAGAACAACCGCAGATTCAAGCAGGCGGCAGACAAGGCAGGCATCCCTGTAGCCTACCGGGAAGATCCAGGCTTTGACCATCAGTGGGAGTACTGGGATCTGATGCTCAGGGAATTTCTTCCCTGGGTGAAAGGGATTATGCAGCAGCGGTGAATCAGGGGGCCTGTCCGGCAGTCGGGCATCAGTTCAGACCGCCGCATCCTCACCTGATAATCAGCAGCACCAGCCAGGGGATCAAGCAGAACACTGCGATGAGGATCTTATAGATGCCCAGCAGCAGATACCACAGCGAGACGAAGGATTCCGGGTTGAGCGAGAAGAGCCTGCTGTGGATGCGGAAGATGTGATCCCTCAGAACCAGAAACATCACCGTACCTGCCGCAAGCACCAGGGCATTGATGGCGGTGCACCACATAAAAAATCGAATCAGCATGTCCATATCCATGGGGTTATCCTCCTTCCATTTCAGTGTACCACAGGTTATCAATCTTGGTGTTTTTCCACCAGTACACATATTGCTACTTCCCGGTTCAGCATTTAAAATACTCTTAAGTATCAAGCATACCTCCCTTGGTTTGCTGCTTCATGCGAGGTTTGCCGTGATGTATCTTGATCTGGTTCTTAATCTCACCCTCCTTGTGGCCATGACCGTAGTTTCGGGACTGATTGAAACGCACTGGCCGAGGGCGCGTATTGCCGGAAAGGTATTCCAGGGACTGCTTTTCGGAGGCGCAGCAGCCCTCGGCATGATGCGGCCGCTCCAGTTTGCCCCGGGAATCATCTTTGACGGCAGATCAGTGATGATCAGCCTCTGCGGGCTGTTTTTCGGCCCCCTTTCGGGGATAATCAGTGCTGCGGCAGCCTCCCTCTGGCGCATCTATCTGGGAGGCGCGGGAGTGCTTACGGGCATCCTGGTGATCGCCTCCTCCCTGATAATCGGACTGTTCTGGAGACGGAAGCTCATGCCCATGGACCGGTCCGTCACCCTGCTGCAGCTGTTCTCCCTCGGTCTTGCGGTGCATGTAGTGATGGTAATGCTTCTGATCACCATACCGGGAGTATCATCATATCAGGTGGTGGGCACCCTCAGCATGAACATTCTGGCCTTCTACCCGGTTGCCACCCTCCTTGCCGGGAAGGTGCTCTCCGATCAGCTGCTTACAAAATCGGTGATAGCCGAACTGAACCATACCCGGGAGAACCTCGGCGCAACACTCCGGTCCATCGGAGACGGGGTCATTGCAGCTGACAGTCACGGACGCATATTTCTGATGAACAAGGTGGCAGAATCCCTCACCGGATACAGCCACGAAGAAGCGTACGGGAGTCCCCTGGAGGAGGTATGCCGCTTCATTGAAGAGCATTCACGCAAGCCTGCAGAGATTCCCCTCGGCATTGGAGGCAGTTCACAGCAGCGCCGAGACCTCCTGCTGATCTCCCGAAGCACAGCGGAGATCAATATTTCCGAATCTACCGCTCCGATTATCGATGATCAGGGAGAGGTCACCGGTACGGTGCTGGTGTTCCGGGACATCTCCCGGCAGCGATGGGAGCAGCAGATGACCCGAAGCCGGCTGCAGCTGATAGAATATGCTGAGCATCATGAGCTCAGCGAGATCCTCACCAAAGCACTGGATGACGCAGAAGGACTCACCGGAAGCACCATCGCTTTTTTTCATTTTCTTGAAGATGACGGAGAGACCCTGTCGCTGCAGCAGTGGTCAGCCGAAACAAAGCGGCTCCACTGTTCCGTTACCGACTATCCGGTCCACTACCCCATTGATCAGGCCGGTGTCTGGACCGACTGCATCCGCACCCGCGAGACGGAGATTCACAATGACTTTCCCGCTCTCACCCGCAGAAAGGGCACCCCGGAGGGACACCCCCGCATCACCCGGATGCTTACCGTGCCGGTAATCCGAGACGGTAAAGTCAAGGCGGTCCTCGGTGTGGGGAACAAGCCGGATGACTACCGGCAGCGGGATGCAGAGACAGCCGAATACCTGGCAGATCTCATCTGGCAGATAGCGGAGAACAGCATAACCCGCGGGCAGCTTGCCCAAAGCGAGGAGAAGCTGCGCAGCCTGGCTGAATCGGTGGGATCCATCCTCTGGGAATACAGCTTTCAGGAGGACCGGTGGACCTATATTGCCCCCCAGTCCCTCGGGGTGCTGGGCTACCCCCCTGAGGAGTGGACAGACCTGCAGTTCTGGATCGACCGGATTCATCCTGATGACAGAGCCTGGGTTCCCCAGTTCTGCCTTGATGCCTCCCGACGGGGGGTGGATCATGTCTTTGATTACCGGTTCATCAGAAAGGACGAGAGCGTCATCTGGCTCAGGGAAGACGTGAAAGTGACTATGAAAGACGGGGCGCCTGCAATGCTCCGGGGATTCATGCTGGATATTACCGAAGAGCAGTCCTCCCGGAAGCAGCTTGAGCACTGGCAGTCGCTGATGGAGTATATCATCAGCCATGACCCCAATTCCATCGCCGTACTTGATAAAGACCTCACCTATATCTATGTGAGCCGGCGGTATCTGAAGGACTACAAGCTTGATCAGCAGGAGGTTGTCGGCAGGCATTATGAATCGGTATTTCCTCAAATTCAGGAGAAATGGAGGCGGGTGTTTCAGTGCGCCCTTTCCGGGGAGGTGGTCCGCAACAGCACCGACGATATCTTTGTCAAAGCCGACGGATCAGTCGAATACACCCGGTGGGAATGCCGGCCCTGGTACGGGGCGGAGCATGAGATCGGGGGGATCATCTTCTATTCAGAGGTGATCACCGAAATCCGCCAGGTCGAACAGGAACTGAGAAGAAGCCAGGAGCTGTTTCAGCAGTTCGCCGAATCAGCCCCGGTGGGCATCCTTCTGGCCGACAAGGATCATCAGGTGGTGTATATCAGCAGGAGGTTTACGGAGATGTTCGGCTATACCCTGGCGGATATCCCCACAGTGGATCACTGGTGGCCCCTGGCCTGTCCGGATACGGAGTACCGGAAGCTGGTCTCTGAAGCATGGGACGTATATGTTCAGCAGCAGACCGACAGTCCCGAAAAGACGCTTCCGATGGCGGCGGTGGTGACCTGCAGGGACGGAAGCAGAAAGCATATCGAATTCAGGTATGCCGCCACCAGCAGCCTGCATATCATCGTCTGTTTTGATGTCACCCAGCAGATAAAGATGGAGCAGCTGCTGCGCCAGTCCCAGAAAATTGAATCCATCGGCCGCCTTGCCGGGGGCGTTGCCCATGACTTCAACAACATGCTGGGGGTGATTCTGGGACGCACCGAGATAGCCATGGATATGATTGAAAGCTCCCATGCCGTGCAGGATGAGCTGAAGGAGATCATGGAGGCTGCCTCCCACTCAGCGGATCTGACCAAGCAGCTGCTCGCCTTCTCCCGGCAGCAGGTGATCTCTCCAAGGATTATTGATCTGAATCAGGTGATCGAGCATATGCTCGGCATCCTCAAGCGCATTATCTCCGATGACATCCAGCTGAACTGGGTTCCGGAAAAGGACCTTGCATATCTGAAAATGGATCCCGGCCAGATCAATCAGGTCCTTACGAATCTGTGCATCAATTCCCGGGACGCCATTGACGGGTCCGGCACCATAACGATTGAGACGATGACGGCCTCTGTTCCCCGGGATTATCAAGGTGAAGACGAGGAAGAATATCCCGGGCTGTATGTACGGCTGTCGGTCACCGATGACGGCTGCGGGATGGATGAGAGAACCCGGGAGCATATATTTGATCCCTTCTTCACTACAAAACCGATTGAACATGGAACCGGCCTGGGGCTGTCCACGGTCTACGGAATCATCAAGCAGAACCGGGGGTTCATTACCGTTGACAGTGAACCCGACCGGGGGACTGCCGTCCATATCTATCTGCCGAGCTTCACTGAGCACCCGGAGGGAATCGCTGAAGCACAGAGTGATGCCGTACCCGCAGGATCAGGAGAGATTATCCTGGTTGTTGAAGATAATCCCGCCATGCTGACAATAACCTGCAACATGCTCAAACGGCTGGGCTACCATGCACTGCCTGCAGGAACACCCGGGGAGGCCTTTTCGCTGGCTGAGGCCCATAAAGGAGCCATCAGCCTGCTGATAACTGATGTCATGATCCCTGAAATGAACGGCCAGCAGCTGTCGCGTAAGCTGACTGAAACCTGCCCGGGGATGAAGACGCTGTATATGTCAGGCTTTGATGCACAGATCATTACCCGGCAGGGTGTGCTTGAGGAGGGGATGCATTTCATCCAGAAGCCCTTCTCGCTTCGTGAAATTGCAGAGCAGGTGAACAAGCTTCTGGAAAACGGATCATACCCGATGCAGGCGCATTGACACCAGGACCTTCGTCAAATAGAATATTATTCACACAAACGAGCAATGTATTAGAATTTTATTCTTTAAAGAGGCAGTCGTGGAACCGTCCTGTGCAGTGCGCATACAGCAGCATTATTCCCAGTTAAGCCCCCTGGAGCGGAAAATCGGAGACTACATTCTCTCCCATCCCCGGCAGGTGGTGGAGATGTCCGTGCAGGAGTTGGCTGCGGCAGCCGGAGCGGCCCCTTCCGGGGTGATCCGGTTCTGCAAGCGACTGGGCTACCGGGGATATACCCAGCTGAAGATCAGCCTGGCCGGCCGGCAGCCGGCCCCCGAGGATATGATCCTGCCGGCTGTTTTCCCGGATGACGGCACCTCCCAGGTCTTCGACAAGGTATTCACATCAAGCATGAAGACCCTCAAGGACACCATGGAAATTATGGACCGAAGCTCCCTGCAGAAAGCCGCAGAGCTGCTCCATCAGGCCGAAACAATCGTCTTTTTCGGAGTGGGGACATCCTCCACCATCGCCATGGATGCCTATTACCGGCTCATGCGCATCGGGTATCCGGCAGTATGCGCTACCGACTCCTACATCATGCGTACCGCCGCATCAGGTCTGGGTCCCGGGGACGCCGCCGTCGGCATTTCCCACAGCGGCCGGACCATCGAGACCAGAGACGCATTGAAGATTGCCCGGTCCAAGGGTGCGGGGACCATCGTCATTACCAGCCGCCCCGGCAGTCCGGTGGCAGCTCAGGGAGATCTGGTGCTGTGCGTCTATTCCGATGAAGTGCGTTATCCGATTGAAGCGGTGACGGCCAGAATCGCCCATATCGCCGTCCTTGATGCGCTCTGCGTCGCCCTCTCGCTGATGGAGTATGACCGGACTGTTGAGCATATCAGGGAGATGAACCGGCTCTTCGAAGATCTCAGGAGGGAGTGACCGTGCAGCAGCGCCGCCGAATACTTGCACTCTGCTATGCCGCCTATCTGCTGGCATACACCCTGAGGGTCAATATTGCCGTGATCATCCCTGCGGTGGTCTCAGCAGGAATCTACAGCTATACCCAGATGGGTATTGTCACCGGCATCTACTTTTCCGCGTACATGGTCGGTCAGCTGATCAGCGGATACTTGGGGGACCGGCTGCCGAGCAAACTGCTGATCATCAATGGTCTCGCTCTTTCAGCAGCGTGCAATCTCCTGATGGCCTCGGCTCCGGAATTTCCCCTTACAGCGGTTCTGTGGGGCATCAACGGATTAGCCCAGTCCATGCTGTGGCCGCCGATCATGAAGACCCTGGCAGACTGGTTTCCAAAGGATCAGCTGGAGTCAGTCTCCTTCACCATGGCAAGAAGCTACATTTTCGGCTACGCCCTGTCCTGGGGAGCATCGGCCCTGCTGGTGCGCTTCGGCAGCTGGCAGCTGGCCTTCATCTTTCCCGCCTCAGCAGTGCTGGGATATGCGGTGATCCTGCTTATCTGGTTTCAAAGCGCACCGGAGGCTCCGAGTCACCAGGAAATCCGGCGTGAAAACAGAGATGTTCCGCCGCTGCCGCTTTGGAAGTACTTCACCATGATTCACCTGCCGGTACTGCTGCTGATCTCCCTCTGTCAGGGATTCATCCGGGAGGGGATCAGCATATGGTTTCCCTCCATGCTGGAGGATCTTCTGCACCCTCCAGCCCCATTTGCCTGGATCATTCTGATGCTCGCCCCGCTGATCAATCTGGCAGGCATTGCCGCTGTCCGCAGCATCAGTGCCGCACAGCGAGGAAACAGCTTTCGCACCCTGCCGCTGGTATTTGCTCTGATTGCCGCAGCATCTCTGCT